>CAIOYH010000074.1 GCA_903862465.1 uncultured bacterium
AACCTCGTGCGAACCCTTTGTAACCTCGTGCGAACCCTTTCGAAGCTCGTGCGAACCCTTTGTAACCTCGTGCGAACCCTTTCTAACCTCGTGCGAACCCTTTCTAACCTCGTGCGAACCCTTTGTAACCTCGTGCGAACCAATCGAGGATACGTGCGAACCAATCGAGGATACGTGCGAACCAATCGAGGATACGTGCGAACCAATCGTGGATACGTGCGAACCAATAACACGGTCGTGCGAACCCTTACCTCCGCAAATCGAAACCCTGCAAACAAAAAAAACATTCGACTAAAACTAAATCCTAAAATCTTTTCTTGTAATATTCCAAACCCAAAACCCCAAAACAATCAACTCACCCCCCTGTTCATATCTTAGTTTGAAAAATATTTTTCTGAAATTGAATTAGTAAATAAAAATTTCTACTTTTGTCGTGATTTAAAATCAGAAATAAAATGAATAACACAAAATCAGAAAAAGCCGTAAGTGTCGAAACGGCTCAATTGCTCGGATTGCTTCCCGAAGAGTTCGAACAGATAAAGACCATTTTGGGTCGCACACCCAATTTCACGGAGTTGAGCGTCTATTCGGTGATGTGGTCGGAGCATTGCAGCTACAAAAATTCTATCTTTTGGTTGAAGAAACTGCCGAAAGACGGTCCGCAGATGTTAGCCAAAGCCGGGGAAGAAAATGCCGGCATGGTGGATGTGGGCGATGGTATGGCATGTGTGTTTAAGATAGAATCGCACAATCATCCCTCGGCTGTGGAACCCTATCAGGGAGCTGCCACGGGGGTGGGCGGTATCAATCGCGACATTTTTACGATGGGTGCGCGCCCTATTGCACAGTTGAATTCGCTGCGTTTCGGCAATTTGGCATTGGACCGCACGAAACGTTTGGTGAAAGGTGTGGTGAAAGGCATAGGCGACTATGGCAATGCGTTTGGCGTGCCTGTGGTGGCGGGCGAGACCAATTTTGATGATTGTTATAACCAAAATATATTGGTGAATGCGATGTCGGTGGGCATAGTTCGCATCGGCAACACGGTTTCAGCCACGTCGGAAGGGGCGGGCAACTCGGTGTTTATCGTGGGTTCGTCCACAGGCAAGGACGGCATACACGGCGCCACCTTTGCCTCGGTTGACATCACCGAAAACTCCGCCGACGATTTGCCTTCGGTTCAGGTGGGGGATCCGTTTCAGGAGAAATTGCTGTTGGAAGCTTCTTTGGAGTTGATAAAAAGCGGCACTGTGGTGGGGATGCAAGATATGGGTGCGGCGGGTATCACCTGTTCCACCTCGGAAATGTCGGCAAAAGGCAAGCATGGCATGAATATCTATTTGGATAAAGTGCCCTTGCGTCAACAAAACATGAAACCGTTTGAGATACTGCTGTCGGAATCGCAAGAGCGCATGTTGGTGATTATCCAAAAAGGAAAAGAAGACATAGCGAAGGCGATTTTCGAGAAGTGGGATTTGAATTGCGTGGAGATAGGTGAGGTGATAGAAGGGGAGATGCTCAACTATTATATGCAAGGCGAATTGGTGGCGCAGGTTCCGGCTGACAGCTTGGTGTTGGGCGGGGGTGCTCCGATATATCAACGGGAATACACAGAGCCGGACTATTATGCCAAGACGAAAAAATTCAACATACAGTCGGTGCCCGAACCATGCGACCTGCGACAGATAGCCAAGACGTTGTTGGGCAATCCGAATATATGTTCGAAGAAATGGGTTGCCGAACAGTATGACACGATGGTGGGCACCAAAAACATGACGACCAATGCGCCCGCCGATGCAGCAGTGGTGAATCTGAAAGGAACCAACAAGGCGTTGGTGATGACGGTGGATTGCAATGCCCGTTATGTTCATGCCGACCCACGCATAGGTACTGAGATTGCTGTGGCAGAAGCTGCGCGCAACATCGCTTGTGCGGGAGGAATGCCGTTAGCCATCACGAATTGTTTGAATTTTGGGAATCCCTATAGCCCTGAGGTTTTTTGGCAATTTGTTCATGCCATCAAAGGTATGGGGAATGCCTGCAAGAAATTTGGCACGCCCGTGACCGGAGGCAACGTGAGTTTCTACAACCAATCGAACATAGATGGCAACATCATCCCGATTTTTCCTACTCCGGTGATAGGCATGATAGGTCTGCTGACCGACAAAGGCAATCGCATGTCAATGGATTTTAAACAAAAAGGCGACACCATTTATATGTTGGGTGCTTCTCACAATGATATCAACTCGTCGCAATACTTGGTGAACTATCACAAGGTGACGCTGTCGCCTCCTCCTTATGTGAATCTTGATAAAGAGCTAATCTTGATAAGCACCTTAAACCATTTGATAAACTCCAAATTGGTGAATGCGGCTCACGATGTTTCTGAAGGCGGACTTTTTGTAGCTTTGTTTGAGATGGGCATGTATCGCCAATTGGGCTTCGACATCACAAGCGACAGCGAAATTCGTTTGGATGCGTTTTTGTTTGGCGAATCGCAGGGGAGAATCGTCGTAACGGTGTGCGAAGAAGATGAGGGCGACTTTATTGACTTTATTGCCGATTCGAAAATCACCTGTACCTTGCTTGGACATATCACCAAAGGAGATATGCGCGTGGATGATATTTCGTATGGCATGATAGCGGATGGCAAGAAGATTTATGATGGGGCGTTAGAGGAATATCTCAAGTAATTCTGTGCATTCAGAAATAATGCGTTGAAAACGAAGTTTTATTCGTAATTTTGCACGCGATTGTTTTTTATCTTCTTTCAATGTACTATTATGAAAAAAATCTTTGTTTTTCTTTTTGCCTTAGCGATATTTTTCCGTATATCGGCTCAAATCCCTGTTGGATATTATGATGCTGCAGCCGGTTTGTCGGCTTTGCCTTTGAAGACGGCTTTGTTCAACATCATCAAGAATCATACTACGCTCTCTTATACCCCCGGTTTGTGGACTGCTTTTCAAACCACAGATGTGAAACCTAATGGTAAGGTTTGGGATGTTTATTCTGATGTCCCCGGAGGCACGCCGCCTTATGAATATACTTTTGTGACCAACCAATGCGGAAGTTATAATAGCGAAGGGGATTGTTATAACAGAGAACATTCTTTGCCTGAGAGTTGGTTTGCGGGGGCTTCGCCGATGTACTCTGATTTGTTTCATATCTATCCTACGGATGGGAAGGTGAATAATCAGAGAAGCAATTATCCTTTAGCCGATGTGGGAAGCGTTTCATGGACTTCCATGAATGGCAGCAAACTTGGCACATGCTCTGACGCGGGCTATGCAGGAACCGTTTTTGAACCTTTAGATGAGTATAAAGGTGATTTTGCTCGTAGTTATTTTTATATGGCTACCTGTTATGAGAACGTCATAGCTAATTGGTATAGCAATTCTACAGAAGCCAATGCCGTACTCTCTAATAATTCGGGTTTGGTTTTCGAAACGTGGTATATCAATACCTTGTTGGCATGGGATACGAATGACCCCGTTAGCCCGAAAGAAGTTGACCGTAACAATGCTATTTATGCCGTTCAAAACAATCGCAATCCTTATATTGATCATCCCGAATGGGTTTTAGCTATTTGGGGACCTACAGCAGGCATTCGCACTACAGATGTTTCAGATTATTTGAGTCTGTATCCTATGCCTGCAAAAGATTATATCACCATCAATCTGAATAGGGCAGACTTGGATATTAAGAAAGTGGAGTTATATACCATGTCATCTGGCATGTTGCAAAGCTATCCGGTGGTTGGAAAATCAGTGACAATTAAGTTGAATGATTATGCAGCAGGGGTTTATTTTGTGCGTATCTTCACCAACAATGAGGTGATACAAAAGAAAATTGTTGTTGTAAAATAAGATATATTTTCCGAAGAATTACTTTTTAGGCTCAGTGTATGCATTTTTCTTTTTGCTGCCACCAAATACTGAGAAGTTCAGATAACGTTTCGGGTTGAGTTTGATATCTTCAACCAATTTGTTGAGTTCTTTGGAGGCACCTTCCAAGTTGTTATACAAGGTGTCGTTGTTCACCAACATTCCCAAACTGCCTTCACCACGATTTACTTTTGCAATAATCTCTGAGAAATCTTTCAGTGTTTTATCAGCATTATTGATGGTACTAGCAATCTTTGCTTTCGCCAAGGTGTCGCTGATATTTGAGAAGTTGACGATGATGTTGTTAATCTTGTCGTTGTTCTTTTTGATATTGGCAGTGATAGATTCCACATTTCCGATGATGTTAGCCAAGCGAAAACGTTGGGTTACGACTAAAGTATCAAGATTATAGGTGGTGCTTTCTAAGTTTTGAATGGTGTAGCGAATACTTTCGAAGCTTTGTTCTAAATTGCGCTGCGTGTTTTCATTAAAAATACCTTTAATGATTACCAACACAGAGTCAATAGAGGACATCACGGTCTCAAATTTTTGTTTGATAGGTTGAAACTGTACATTGACTTCTTCCCCTAAGGTGGATTGGACAAAGGTATTCAATGTGTCGCCGCTAGCCGCCATGGTGGATGCGCTGCCCAATTGAATTTCAATGGCACGCGAGCCTAATAAATCAGAGCTATAGAGGCGAGCAATGGAGTTTTTGGGGATTTGCAGGTCGCTATTATTCACGATAAACTCGACAATGATTTTGCCTGAGTTGTTGGGATGGAAGTACATGTTTTGAACACGTCCTACTCGAAAGCCATTGACTAAAACAGGATTAGCGACCACCAATCCGTTTACTTGGTTGTATATAGCAAAATAGGTTCGTTCTTTACTGAATAAACTTCTACCTTTCAGGAAATTAATTCCCCAATACAGGAGTGCCAAACTTGCTATAAATACAATGGCTATTTTTATTTCTTTTGAAATTTTCAATTCGAATTTAATTTTTGTGCAAACCTACACATAATTTTTTAAACTGCCTAACTCAATCAAAAAAATCTTGTGTTATTTTATTAATTTTTCTTAATGTAGTATAATTTCCGCGTTTATTTGTACGTAATAAATGTGTTTTTGTTTTACAATGTGACATTAATTTTTTACATATTTTAAAGCATCTTTCGGTGCAATGCGTTCTTCATTTAAAAAAGCCACTACAAACGCATCTTTAAAACCTTTGCTTTGGACTTCATGTTGATATTTTACGGCTTCGTCGAGTGTCTTGAAATTGCCTGCCGTATATTTATAAACACCCTTCTGTACATATACTTTGATATCATTCAAACCATTAAATTCAGGGGAATTCAAAGGTTTTTTGTTTGGCAATGTAAGCATCTGTACTCTAAAAAAAACTTCGTTTTTTTGATTGACCACTTGATGCGTGTTTGTGTCAACAGGATGATTTTTCTTGATAGTATCTTTTTGAACTACAGGATTGTTGATGACATAGTCAGGAGTTTCATCTTCCGTTGAGTTTAGTCCTCCATTTTCGAAATTTGTTTTGTAGGATTTGAAAGCACGGAAAATTCCTGAGGCAATTTGATTTTGTCCGTTTTCACTTAGCAGATATTCTTCTTCTTGAAGATTGCTGACAAAACCCGTCTCGACCAATACTCCGGGCATGGTTGTTTTGTAAAGCACTAAAAAGCCTGCTTGTTTCACGCCTCTGTCGCCACGACCCACTTTCGTTTTGAATTGCTTTTGAACTTGTTCGGCAAAAAGCAAACTTTGATCGAGATAGGCGTTTTGATATAGGGAGAATATAATATTGGCTTCGGGCGAGTTCGGATCGAAGCCATCGTATTGTTTTGCGTAGTCGTTTTCAAAAAGAATGGAAGCATTTTCTTTTTTTGCGACTTCTAAATTCGCGGAACTTTTATGCAAACCCATCACCCAAGTTTCAGTTCCTTTCACTTCGGTGTTGGTGGTGGAATTGCAGTGGATGGAAATAAACAAATCAGCTTTGTTGCTGTTTGCAATTTGCGCCCTACGATACAATTCAATAAACACATCTGTTTTGCGGGTGTAAATCACTTCGATGTCAGGAAAATTTGTTTTAATATAATTTCCTAGCTTTAATGCGACAGCTAGCGCAATATTCTTTTCTTTTGAGTTTTTACCAACAGCTCCGGGATCGTCTCCACCGTGGCCTGCATCTATAACAACTTTTTTGATTTTTATGATGTTAGGAGCTACATTACCAAGTGAATACAAAAACATCAATGTTAATAAAACAAAAAATAGATTAAATCGTTTCATCTGAATAATATATTTTAATTAGTTTTGCAAGAATTCGTTTTGAATACTCTGCAAATTTAGACACTTTTTCGATAACAACAAGCATGCTACCATCAAATTATTAACGATTTTATCAACTAAATCTACAGCCATACGTTTATTTGTTTCAATATTGCTCCTTATCATTATATCTCAAGCACATGCTCAAGTGATTGCGACGGATAGTTTATTATCGAATAAAAAGGATAGTTTAGCTATCCTGAACGATACTATCAAGAAAGATACCATTATTGATTTACGCGATCAACTTGCACCTAGCGCTATAGGGTCAAAGATAGACTATCAAGCTACGGATTCCATAAAATTGAGTATCACGGAGAAAAAAGCGTATCTGTATAACACTGTTGTGATAAAATATGAAACGATAACTTTACAGGCAGGTTATGTGGAAATGAATTTTGCCAATAATTCGTTGTATGCAGATGGTGTGCTTGATTCTTTGGGGAAAGAAGTGCAAAAGCCTGACTTTATTGATGGATCAAATACTTTTTCTGCCACGAGTTTGGATTATAATTTCGAAACAAAGAAAGGATTGGTCAAAAACATCATTACCAACGAGGGGGAGAGCTATTTGCATGGAAATATAGTGAAACGTTTCCCTGATCATTCAGCAAATATCAAAAACGGTTTATATACTACCTGTGAAGAAGAAGTGCCACATTATGCTATAAAGTTCAGCAAAGCACGTATGACAGCCAATGATAAAATTGTTTCAGGTCCTGCGTATATGGAGATAGAAGGTGTGCCGACGCCTTTGGTGTTGCCTTTCGGATATTTTCCTAATAAAAAAGGACAAGTGTCAGGGATACTTATTCCAACATGGGGCGAATCGGCAAACCGTGGGTACCACTTCGATAGGGGGGGGTATTATTGGGGAATTAATGATTTTATTGATTTGACCTTACAGGGAGATATCTATACAAGAGGAAGTTGGGCTGCTTATGCATCATCCACTTACAGAAAGAAATATAAATATCAAGGGAATATTGCGCTTTCGTATGCTGTTAATATTATGAGTCAGAAATTTTTGCCTGATTATTCACGAAACAAAGCTTTCAAGATTCTATGGAGTCACAGACAAGATCCTAAGGCTCGCCCGAACAGTAGTTTTTCGGCTAACGTAAATATCGTTAGTAGTAATTTTTCAAAATATAATCCAACTTCCAACACTGAATATCTTTCGAATACTTTCGAGTCGAGTATAGCGTATCAAAAAACACTTTTCAGAGGGAAGGCAAATTTATCCTTGAACATTGGTGGTACACAAAACGTAACTACCAAGGAATTGAATTTGAAACTCCCGCAGTTGAATTTTTCGGTGAATACGTTTTATCCTTTCCGCAAGAAGAATAAAGCAGGCGCACTGAAGTGGTACGACAATATTAGTGTGGGTTACACCATGAATATGGATAACAATATCAATACTTATGATAGTTTGTTGTTGACTCCACGCATATTTAGTTTGATGCAAAACGGTATGCAGCATAGTATCCCAATACGCAGCACGGTGAAGGTGTTGAAGTTTATAAATTGGACAAATGCTATTACCATTAACGAAAGATGGTATTTGCGTTCTATAGATAAGCAATGGTATAATGATGAGGTGAACGATACTTCGTATTTGAAATCAGATACGATACAGGGTTTTCAGATGGCACACGAATTTAATTTCTCCTCTTCTGTAACCACCAAACTTTATGGCATGTATCAGTTTAAGAAGGGAGCATTGAAAGCTATTCGGCATGTGATGACGCCTTCGATTAGTTTTGTGTATCGTCCTGATTTTGGTTCTCGGTTTTGGGGATATTATAAATACGCACAAACAGATATGGTTGGACATTTTCGTAGGTATTCTATCTTTGAAAACAATGTGTATGGTTCGCCTGCCGATGGATTGTCGGGCAGAGTGGTTATGAGCATAAACAATAATTTGGAAATGAAAATCCGCAACAGAAAAGATACAATTACAGGCTCGAAGAAGATTATGTTGTTGGATAATTTGGGCATACAAACAGCTTATGATATCGCAAAAGATTCTTTGCGTTGGGACCCTATCTCCATCAATGGTAGAACTCGTTTGTTTAATTTGTTGGATATCAATTTTACAGGAGCTTGGGATATGTATGCCTCGGATTCATTGGGGCGCATCAATAAGTATGAATGGAATGTTCACCATCGTATCTTGCACCGCAGTAATACACATTGGATTTTGGGGATGTCCTATACCCTCAGCGATAAAACATTTCAGAAGAAGGATAAAAAGAACAACACCACCAAACCGATTTTCTTCAACCAATGGAATGTAAATCTAAGTTTAAGTTATACTTCCTCTGCCAATTTTATGTACTTGACTCGGATGTATAAACATGATACCATTCTAACTTTAGGTATCAATGGTGAGCTTTATGTTACTCCAAAATGGAAAGTAAGTTTTACGACAGGTTATGATTTTATCCACAAGAAGTTTTCCTTCACTTCCTTCAATATACATCGCGATTTGCATTGTTGGGAAATGGAGTTGGAATGGATACCGTATGGTTTCAGAAAGAGTTATAATTTCACTATCCGTGTGAAATCAACCATTTTGAAAGATTTGAAAATTACACAGAAAACCGATTTTCGCGATAATTAATACTTGAAGAACCTCATGGACACAGCCGAATTACATACCTTTATTCAAAAAACGGATCCTTGTTTTTATAATCTGCCGTCAACTGCCTATCATTTGACTGTCGGCTTACACAAAAATGCACTGCAATATGCTGTTTTCGATGCCGAGAAGAATAAGTTTGTGGCGTTTGCTCATAAATACATTCAAGGTATCCACAATAAGAATAAGTATTTTGAGCATTTTGGCTTGTTTGTTTCTGAGCATGAGATGTTGCAATTGCCCTATATAGATGTTCGCATTGTGTATGAAACGCAGCAAGCTACTTTGGTGCCTGATGCTCTCTTTGATGCATCGGAAGCAGCCACTTTTCTTCGATTTAATCAACAAATAGGGGAGGAGGACGAAATCTGCTATGACAAACTGCGCAACAACGAAAGTGCTAACATTTTTGCTGTTCCCAACGGATGGAGACATGCATTGAATATTCCCCAAAGCAAAATTCATCATCATGCTTCGGTGTTTATCGAATCCTTGCAACTAGCCAACAAACATAGCATCAAACCGCATCAAGTTTATATACAAGTGCACGCTACTTTCTTTGACATGATGGTGCTCGACGGCAGAAAGCTGATGTTTTACAATACGTTTACCTACCGAACTGCTGAAGACTTTATGTATTTCGTCTTGTTTGTTTATGAGCAATTGAAGATGAGTCCTGAGCAGACGGGGGTGGTGTTGATGGGCGAAATTGTGGAACATTCTGCTTTGTATGATTTGCTCTATAAATATATTCGAAGCATAGCTTTTGTGGAAACCAACCTGACGATACAAAACAGTCATATCTTGAACGATGTTGCTCCACATGTTTTTTATTCATTATTAAATACTGTATTATGCGAATTATAAGCGGAAGTCTTGGCAGACGCCGACTCCATCCTCCCGACAACCTACCCGTGCGTCCCACCACCGATATGGCTAAAGAAAGCCTGTTTAATATTTTGAACAACCTGATAGATTTTGAAGACATCAGCATGTTAGATTTGTTTGCAGGCACAGGCAGCATTGGCTTTGAATTTGTGTCGCGAGGCAGCAGCGAAGTGTGTGCGGTTGACACCAATCATGCCTGCATTGCTTTTATTGAAAAAACTGCCATCGAATTTAAAGTAATGACCATGAAAACCTACCATGCCGATGTGTTTTCTTTCATTCAACATACTCTAAAGAAGTTTGATGTGATTTTTGCCGACCCACCTTTCGATTCAAATGCTACTAGCAGTTTGCCCGACAAAATATTTGCTAAAAACCTACTGTTGCCCGATGGTTTGCTCGTCATCGAACATCCCCGCGAAGTGGATTTCAGTAAGCATCCACATTTTAGTCAACATCGCCAGTATGGAAAAGTGAATTTTAGTTTCTTTACGGCGGAAGAGGCTGAGGGAAATGAAAAATGAAAAATTAAAAATTTAAAATGGTCATTAAGATGTCATTTGATGGTCATTTATTGTCATTTATACTAAATGTTTAATTTTCAGAATGCTGACAGTTTTACTAATTAACCAATCAACTCAATCAATCCAAGTAACTAATGAACTCAATATGAAAAGATACTTTATACTTTTTCTCCTTCTCTCAACAAGTTTCGGCGTTTTTGCGCAATCGAAGCATGGGCATAGCGCTTCAGGTCAAAGTAACAAAACAAAAGCGGATAGCCTCAAAAACAAAGCCGACACAGCAGCCAATGCAGGAGGGGTGCACAACAAATTGTTGTTGGAGTCTGACACACTCACCGCGAGCGATTATATGTTGAGCATCCAACGTGTGAACGATAACCTGAATGAGATTCGCGACAGCATCAAATTAAATTTTGATTTGACGAGCATGAGTCAACGCAATAGTGCCATCATGAAGGATGTTACAACGATACGCCGTAATATATTTGACAAACATTCCGTAATACGTATCAAAAATCTCTATCTCTATCAAAACTTCGCCTCAAATTTGGATGATGAGGTGGATGGCTATCAAAAGCATGTGGCAGCGGAGTATAATACGGTATATCGCGCCAAACTTCTGTTAAAAAAGGTGTTGACCGACTCTGTTTTTCGCAAGTTGTATGCCGACAGCAGTCTTCGCAAGACGTATGACAAGAAGCTGATACGTTTGGAACGCAAATGGGCTAAGACCGACTCCACGGCAAAAGCCACCATCGACAGCCTCAATGCACTCAAAGTGAAAGTGGCTGACAATGCCATCAGCCTGACCAATATGTTGAAAATTATCGAAAGCAAATTGGACAAAGCCGGACAACAACTCTTTGGCAAAGAGGTGAACTTCCTTTGGGAACAAACGCCTGCCATCGTTCAAGTGAAAGACACTTCGAGCAAACCTCAAAGTTTGTTTGTTAACGAAAGCAAAGCCATAGGATATTATTTCAATCAAACGTCGCAACAGCGAGGCGTGGTGTTAGCATTGGGTGTATTGCTTCTTTTTTGGCTTCTTATGAAACGAAAACTCTTGAAAAGAATACGCACACAAAAAGAAAACTTCGAGTATCTCCAAATGCATTATCTGAACAAAAGCCCCATCTTTGCCATTTTCGTAATTATATTTTGTTTGATGCCTTTTTTTGATGCTTATGCGCCCACAGCTTATTTCAGCATCGAATATTTAGTGTTGCTGCTCGCCTCATCCTTCATCATTTTCAGAAACAAAGAATCCTTCCGTTTCGATTTCTTGATATTAGCTGTAGTGTTCATCGCAATTGCGTTCACCTTTTTGCAAATTGAACCCACCTTACCCGCTCGTTTGTGGCTCTTACTGCTTCATGCCGCGGTGGTCGTGTTCTCCTTGCGTATCTACAAAAAGCTTCACCTACAAAAGTCTTACGTCAAATTGACCCGTTCGGCTGCCATCGTCGCTATACTATTAGCCACCCTAGCCATCTTCAGCAATCTCTTCGGTAGGTTTTCTTTGTCGAACATCTTGGGCATTTCCGCTGTGATTGCCATCACTCAGGCGGTCATCTTGCCTATATTTATCCAAAGCATCCTCGAAATCATCTTGGTGCAACTGCTCGGCAGCCGTTTGAAAAAAGGCGTTGACAAACCTTTCAACAGCAGCATCGTTATCAACAGAATCAAAGGACCTTTGTTGATACTTGCCCTCATCGTGTGGGGCATTATGTTGGCATCCAACCTCAACCTGTTTCATAGCATCAGCAATAGCGTGGTGGAGATGATGACCGTGCAACGTAGCTTGGGGAGCATCTCCTTTAGATTGGTCAACTTGCTGTTCTTTTTTGTTATTATTTGGTTTGCTCATATTTTGCAACAGTTGATAAGCTTTTTGTTTGGCGAAATTGGTAGCGAAGCCGAAGATATGACTCCTGCCACCAAAGGACAACACTCCCGCCTATTGATCACCCGCCTGTTGGTGCTCATAGGTGGCTATATGCTTGCCATTGCGGCATCGGGATTGCCCTTAGACAAACTCACTTTCCTCTTGGGCGCTTTGGGCATCGGTATTGGTATGGGTTTGCAAAACATGGTCAACAACTTTGTGTCGGGCATCATCCTGATTTTCGATGGCTCGTTGAAGATAGGCGACGAAATTGATGTGTGCGGACAAAATGGCAAGGTGACCGAAATTGGTTTGCGCGCTAGCACTATACATACCCCCGACGGTGCTGAAGTCATCATCCCCAACGGCAACATCCTATCGGAAAACATCATAAATTGGACTCTGCCGAACGACCAACGCTGTGTGACGCTTCATTTTTCCTTGGCGGGAAACGAATTGGATGCCAACATGATTAACGAAGTTATCAACACCACCATCAAAGCCGTTCCCCATGTGATTTCCAAACGCAAACCCGTGATACTCTATACTAAGGTGAAACAGGAAACCTACTCGCTAACCGTCCGCTTTTGGTGCAACCTCCATCGAGCCGACGACGTGAAAAGCGATGCCACGCTCCACCTCAACGAAGCTTTCACTGCCAAACATATCGGATTTACATTCAACTCATTCACGGCGGAGGAAATCTTTGTTAATGTGAAGTGAGAGGAGAATTGTTAAATTGTTGAATTGTTAGATTGTTGATCGCTTACTCAATCAACTTAATTAATTATTGCTTGATTTTATGCCTTAAACATCGCATTTGTTGCCTGTCTAGGACTAAAATAAATGTAATTTTTTATTTGTCAATGAATTACTTGTATATGTCATGTGGATAATTTGAACTATTTTCCTATTTACTCAAAAAGAAAGAGTACTATTGCATTCTCAAATAAATTCATACTGCTAATCAAATTTAAAATCATAATTCTTAATCTTTAAAAAAGTAAATATATGGCAACAGAATTAAACATTAACGAACTTACAGTTCTAAGACTTAACCGTAAAGACAAAGTTTCGAATATAATAGAGGCTGCACTTGGTCAAAATACCACTGGAAATCCTTTGTTTACAAATATTACGTATGATGATACTGAAATGCATGGCTTTGGAACGGCACTGCAAACAGTTCATACAAAATTTAATGCAAAACCTCCTACAGCAACAAAAGCAGAAGTTACAATAGCAGTAGATGTTGTCGTTGACGCTCATGGTATTAATGGAAGTGAAGTTCAAGGAATTGCCCGCACACAAGCAAAAGCGGCTGGAAATGTGAATGTTGGGATTAATATCATTCTAAAAGCAGGGTATTTTTACAAAAAGCCTAAATCTGCTATGGAAAATGCCTTTGATGCTCAACCTGATGGACCAAATGCAGTAAAAATTACTACTAAAGCAGTTGCTCAACGTGCAGTTTATATTAGAGATTGGGCACAAGTATCTGGCAAAAATGTAATTCCTTTACCTGGAGAAATGAAGGAACGCTTAATTAGTACAGAAAATGATATACGTGTTGAGGGTTTGGAAACTGCAGGAGTCTATGCATTTCGTGAAGCTACTATATTGCCAATTAGTCGCAAATCCGATAGCGGTACTCCAACTCCTCAACCTGAAACAAAGGCAACTAAATCAAAAGCTACTAAGGCACATCGTCGTACTTTTAGTGCACAAGCCGAGACAAATTATGACTTTGGTCCTTGGATTTGGGCAGTTTCTCAATAAGCAACCTAAAAGAGAATTGTATTAATCTGCTGTAATCAGGCATTTATCCTGTTATTTCTTATCTAAGCTAAGATTTACCTTATCCATGTCTGGATTTACCTTATCCATGTCTGGATTTACCTTACCCATGTCTGGATTTACCTTGCCCATGTCTGGATTTACCTTACCCATGTCTGGATTTACCTTGCCCATGTCTGGATTTACCTTACCCATGTCTGGATTTACCTTACCCATGTCTGGATTTACCTTGCCCATGTCTGGATTTACCTTGCCCATGTCTGGATTTACCTTACCCATGTCTGGATTTACCTTCCCCATGTCTGGATTTACCTTACCTTGGTATGTTTAAGGTAAACGATGATTTTTATGTAGATTATTTTTTATTTGTAATCAGAAAATGTATATCTTTGTAAAAAAATATTGTACACCATGAAAAGTCGAAAAGGTACGGCAACCGATCCAATCCGGACGCTTGCCGTAATAAATATAGTAGATATTGCCGTAATACGGCAACTTAAGCGTTATCGTTCATGCTTAGAAAAATGGAGACAGTTGACAACTTCTGAATTTTGTAGGCTCAATAATAATTTTGAAATAGTATCTTTGCATCATGATTTTAGAACAAAAAAAATTAGACGTAATAGCTAAAAAAAGGTCAAACTTATTCAATTGGCGCGGACAGTTTACACCTGAGTTTGTTGAGTATATTCTTACTTCGTTCGCCAAAGAAGGAGACCACATATTTGACCCATTTTCTGGTAGTGGAACAGTATTACAAGAATCTGCAAGACTCGGTTTGACAGCAACAGGATTTGAGATAAATCCATCTGCTTATGCAATGTCGAGATTTTTCAGTTTTTGTAATTTAACAAGTGGTGAACGTAATCATTTCTGTAATTCATTTGAGACGAAGTTAAATTTTCAACTACTAGGACTCAATGGAGAAAAAGTATATGTGGACAATGAGGATTATCGTGTAGCTTATGCAAATCTCTTAGCTTTTGCTATAAGTTTTGACCATTTTATCTCAGACAAACAAGAAAGAATTTTTTTCATGAATATTCTTTTTCAATCTGAAAAGGATAAGAAACTTACTGTTTCCGAATCAATACTGAAATCGTTTTATTATACTAAAAATTGCCTTTTACATCTTCCCTATACTACCAATTCAATCCAATCAAAACTTTTAGATGCAAAAAAATCAGGAGAGTATCTTACAAATAATGTTGACCTTATTTTAACATCCCCGCCTTATATTAATGTATTTAATTATCATCAAAATTATAGAGCAATAATTGAGACATTTCATTTCGATATACTCAAAGTTGCACATAGCGAATTTGGCTCAAATAGAAAAAACAGAGGTAACAGATTTAAAACAGTAATTCAGTATTGCATAGATATGGAATTGGCAATAAGGTCATTTTGGAAAGCGCTTAAACCAGATGCAAAAATGATTTTGGTTGTTGGTAGGGAATCAAATGTAAGAGGTATTCCGTTCTATAATGGACAGTTGGTAATGGAAATTATAGAACAGACAAATGGTTTTTCAGAAATAGAAACTTCAGAACGGCAATTTACTAATAAGTTTGGGGTTACAATTAAAGAGGATATAATAATTGCATCAAAAACAAATAATTTATCTGATTCTTTAAATGGTCGAAATATCGCAATATCACATTTAGAACAAAGTCTTAAAACTACCCAAGACGGAGTTTATTTAGACCTTACCGAAGCTATTTTAAATAGTGAAGAAGTTAAAGAATCCCCAATTTTCAACCCAACATTAATATTAAAAAAATGAGCAGCACACCACACAGAGAAAAATTATTAGCAGCGATAACAAATCCAAAATGTAGTGGAGATGTAACATTATTAAATGAAGCATTGACAGCTTATGAAAACTGGATTACTCAAACGATAGGACTTACTTCTAATGGAGAAGAAAGAATTAATGAAATGACGGCGCTTCTCAATGAGTATAAAGATTACCTTGAAGTTGACCTTATTGCAACAAGAGGGTCTGAATTTCTAAAAAGACAGAAAGGTCAATTGAAGTTAGACAATAGTGTAATGGAAGAATTCCTCATTCATTTGGTAAGTCCTCATATCCTTACAAATTTGCCCGCATTTTCACTCGAAACCGGACCGCAAACAGCCTTTATGTCTTTAGCATTTCGACCCTCAAGCGTTTCAACATTAAATCAAAAACCTGAAATAATCGTCAAAGTAAAAGACCAGGATTTTACTATTGGAAAAGCAATTCACTATAAGTTTTCATCTGATGCAGCATTTACAGCACCGAAAACCGTAGATGGAAAATTTTTCTTGGCAGTTCTGGCAGCAGAATGTAAAATAAACTATGACAAGACAATGTTTCAAGAATGTGCCGGTACAGCTTCTCGATTAAAACAAGGTTGTCCAATTGCAAAATATTATGCTCTTGTAGAGTATTTAGACATGCAACCCGAAGATACACGTTTAACTGAAATTGATAATGTATTCTTACTTCGTAAAGCCAAACGTTTACCTTTTGAAAAACGAAGCTCATTAGCAGAGGTAAAAGCTCAACACAGGGACTTTCCTATATCATCAGAAGTGATTGGAAAGTTTACTCATGAAATACAAAGGTTCGTTGATGCTACTTGGTACAATCCTGACGAGGCTTTAGAAAGAGGTTCTTTCGTATAGAATAAAAAAAAGCACGAAACGATAACGCAAAAATTGCAGTAATTGAAAAAAAAACTGCAATTTTATTTCCGTTATCAGTAATTTTAGAAAGACCCGACAATGACAGATTGGTACAGACGAAAAACTTGGACTAAAACAGATGAAGAAGAATACTTCGCCAAACTTGGACGTGCAAGAAAGGACGGACGAGCTCAATATTTAAGAGTTCAAGCAATCGAACTTATTGAAACTAAGAATAAGAATTTACTATCTGTTGCAGAGACTCTTTTGAACAAAATATTGACAGATTACCCTGACAACAGAATTGAAAAAAGTCAAACATATAACTCATTAGGAGATATATATCAACTGAGAGAAGACTACAAAACGGCATTGGAGTATTTTCAGAAATCGCTTGACTTTGAAAAAGAGTTTCCCAATGTAATTACAACTGCGTATTTAAATTTTTCTGAAACAGTTGTGCGTGCAGAAAGAACAGATTTATATGACGAAGTTGAAAATCTTCTTATTGAAAAAATAAATAAAGACACTTTAAAGTTTCCAATTCAAAACTACATTATGTACTCTGTAATGACGGTCATCTCAGAATTTAAAGGAAACAGAAAACAAGCAAATATTTATTCAGACTTAGCAGAAAAGAACGCTACGACACAAACAAATTCACTTTGGAACCCGCAAAAGAAAAAATGGGGAGTTGTAAAAGAGAGAATAAAATGGTTAGACAAACTTGTTGGAAGAAAATAAAAAATACTGATAACTAAAAAATTGCAGTAATTGAAAAAAAAACTGCAATTTTCTATCCGTTACCAACAATGCGAAAAAATAAACCCAAATGGATTTACCAGAAATACTATATGACTATTATAAATCAGTTCTAGAACCATTTTTTCCCAAATGTGGACAAATATCAAGGTATAGTGGAATGAGTGACTTTAAAAATGACATTATCTCTGATATTAAAATTACACTAGATAACACATATGAATTTTTTAAAGAGAGTGATTTCTTTATTGATAAGGGGACTGAAATAGTCCATTTTACATCTCTTCAAAATGCCATTTCGATAGTTAAGGACTTAAAAATAAGATTATATAGTATTGACAGCCTGGACGACCCAAATGAAGTGAAACGCATAACTGATATTATTACTTTTTTAGAAAATGACAATATTTATAATCCCGAGAATCAAAAGGAGAGTTTCTATATTTTTTGTGGTTCAGATTACACAAAAATAAATAGTGACAAATCTGCGGAGTTTAATATGTGGCGTTTATATGGGAATTCAGGTAATGGAATTGGTCTGGTTTTTAAATATGATGATGAGCCACAAAATATTTATAAGTGTTATTTGAGCAAAGTTTATTATGAGAATAATTCTATTTTCCAACAATGCTATCAAAATCATAGAAAATTCGCAGATGAACATAATTACACAATAAGCGGACTAGATAATGTGTTAGTGCCATTGTCTCTTTTTTATAAAGACCATATATACAAAATTGAGAATGAAATAAGAATTCTTAAAAAGATGTCTTTATTAGAAAATCGGACCAAAACCATTGGTTATGATTTTAAAAAAAGCAGAAAAGTTCCATATTATGATTTGCCCTTTAATTCAAAAAAACTTGGTGCTGAACCGAATCTAGAATTGACTAAAATAATAATTGGCTATAAATACAAAACAAAGGAAAAACAAGAATTAGAACAACTGTTTGATGGCCTCAATTATTTAAATGAAAGGATTCCATTCACTATTGAGCAAACATCACTGAAAGACGACTATTTCAATGAAGGGCAATCACACAAATGATAAAACTAATTAATTTGAAACAGAAACGCACAGTTGGTAACAAAGGCTTGCTATCAGCGGCGTTCGTGTCTTCGTGGACACGAACGCAAGTTATTTAGCGTTTGTCCTTGCGGACAACTATTCGGCTATAAAATCGCCGCCGAATAGCAAGCCTCAACCGTTGGTGGCAATATTTAAACAAAAACATCAAAATAATGTGGAGTAAAATTGGAAAATGGATTGGTAAATCGCTAATTGTAAGCATTGTTGTTTATTTGGTAATATGTTTGGTTCTTATTTATTGGCCAATCAATATTGAGAAAAATGTTAAAAACTATGATTATAGTTCAATCAAGGGAAACTCAGAATCATATTTGGGGAAAGAACAATGGATTAAAACAAGAGACAATTACGAGATTTTCAATAGAGTATATAAGAGTGATAGTAAAGATGTATTAATTTTAATTCATGGTTCTGGGTCAGAAAGTAGATACTTGGCGAATTTAGCGGATTCAATTGCCAAAGCAAATATTGCCACTGTCTTAACGCCTGACATGAGAGGTCACGGAAGAAACAGTGGAAAAAGAGGAGATATTGATTACATTGGACAACTTGAAGACGACATTGAAGATTTGATTCAATTCAGCAAAAAAAATCTTGGCGCTAAAAAAATAATTTTAGCAGGGCATTCTACTGGAGGAGGTTTCGTTTTGAGGTTTATTGGAAACCCGAAAAATAGTAAGGTGGATAAGGCAATTCTGCTCTCACCTTATCTAGGGTATGATGCACCAACCGTTAAACCCAATAGCGGAGGATGGGTGAAAGTTGCCTTGAAAAGAATCATCGGACTGTCAATGTTAAATAAAATAGGCATTAAAAGTTTTAACAATTTACCTGTTTTGTTTTTTAATCGCCCAGAAGATATTAATGATAACTTACAAGTTCCTTACTATTCATTCAATATGACAATGAATTTCGACACCAAGAATTATAAAGACGAAATAAAAAATATTAATATTCCTTGCCTAGTTTTGGTTGGAAAACAAGATGAAAGTTTTTATTCTGAACAATTCCCCAAAATATTTGAGCCAGCCAAAAAATTTGTTCGCTTAGAAATATTGGATAGTGTAAAACATTTAGACATTGTTAAGAGTCATCAAGTATTTGAAATAATTAAAGAATGGAACAAAGATTAGGAACAAGAGAAATACTACTGCCGCCAACAAGGGTTTTGCGTCAGGTGGGCTGAAGTGCAAACTTGGTGCTAATTGCTACTATTAAAATGTAGTGACAAATTGAAGCTTTGTGTTCCGAAACCCGCCCCCTGTTCAGCTTAGGCTGTGCCTTAGTTGAATATATCTATATAGGTTCTGCCAATTTCATCAATTAACCAATTAACCAAAATGAAACTACTTCAACCTTTTATTCTAATTTTACTTATTAGTTTCTGTTTCGTCTCCTGTGAGGGACCGAAATATTTTTCTGTCACTGTTGTTGACAAAACCACACAGCAGCCTATTGATAGTGTACTTGTTTTGGTGAAAGTAAAGGCAGGTAAAGAAGAAAAAAGCGCTTACAATTTGCAAGGCTTCACCGATACTGTCGGCAAATTTAAACGAGAGGAAATGATAGGCTATGGTTTGAGCATGACGCGTTGGGATTTTTATATGGAATATAACAAGAAGGGCTATGTCCCCAAAACAGAATTAAATCATGTGGAGGGCAAAGTTGAATTAGAACCCCTTCTGCCAAAGCAATAAATAAGACAATAAAAATAGCGAACCCAAATCAACAATAGAACAATCTAACAATAGAACAATCCAACATTTTTCATTTTTTATTATTCATTTTTCATTTAACAATCCTAAAAGGTATTACGAATTTGCTCAAAATAGCTTAATGATAAACCCACATCAACAATATCCACTTACACTTCTCCGTTACTATTAACAATCGCCTGTTAAAAACTTAATGCCTATAGCACTATTCAATACTTAGAAAACCATTACTTTTATTTTTTTCATTTAAAATAGATTCTTATGCTAGGTATAATATTGCAAATCACCCAAGGCACTCCTGTGGTTCAGGACACGGTGAATCAGGTTGTTCAAGCCACAACTCAAGCTCCAACTCAAGTTTCTTTATCCTTATGGGAACTGATTTTAAAGGGCGGTGTCATCATGATTCCTATTTTTATTTGCTCGCTATTGGCAGTTTATTTTTTCATTGAGCGTTTTATTGCTCTCAGAAAGGCAGGGAAATCTGATAAAAATTTCATGAACAATATTGAGATGTTGGTCTCGGATATGAAATTGGATGCTGCCAAAACGATGTGCAAAACCAACAACACTCCTGTTTCGCGCATGGTGGAGAAAGGTTTGGCGCGCATTGGTCGCCCCATCAACGACATCGAACGCAGCATTGAGAGCGTTGGCAAATATGAAGTATCGAAACTGGAACGCAATATGAAGATATTAGGTATCGTAGCGGGTATTGCCCCCATGCTTGGATTTATCGGTACGATTATGGGTGTTATCAAGATTTTCTACAACATTTCGCTCACCAACAACATGAGTATTGGTTCCATATCGGGCGGGTTATATGAAAAGATGATTACAAGTGCTGCCGGTTTGATAGTGGGCGTGTTAGCCTATGTCGGCTACAATTACTTGTCTATCTTATTGGATAAAGTAATTTTTAGATTAGAGGATGCCGGTATAGAATTTATGGATATCTTACAAAAAGAAGCATAATATGAATTTGCGCAAGTCGAGAGGCTACTCAGCCGAGGTTTATACAGGTTCGTTGAACGACATCATGTTCTTTCTGTTGTTGTTCTTCTTGATAGTGGCTACTATGGTCAATCCTTCTGTCATCAAACTCATGTTGCCCAAAGCCACCACCTCACAAGAAATGAACGTAAAGCAAATAGCGCTTTCCATCACGGCTGACAAGACCTATTATATTGACAACAAAATGATACCTAGCGACCAACTCGAAATAGAGATGGCAAACGCTACCCGTAACGTAAAAGACCCAACAATCGTATTAAGGATAGATAACGCTCTCACCATCCAAGATTTGGTTGATGTGTTGCAAATCGGCAACAAACTAAAGATTAAAATGGTGTTAGCCACAAAACCTACGCAAAAATGATCTTAGAACAAAAACAAACTCATAGACCCCTTGCGGCAATTCTTACCCTTGTTTTTCATGGGTTATTGATACTTTTTTTAGTATTGATGATATTCCACACGCCACTTCCGCCTTATCCTGAAGCAGGGGGTGGTTCAGGATTGGAAGTTAATTTTGGCAATACCGAAAACGGCATGGGAAACAATAATTCAGAGCAACTGATTCCCATCAGTACACAGAACCTCTCTAATAAAAGCGACGATAATGTAATTACTCAAGATAATGAAGATGCTGTCGCTCTGAACAATCCTGATAAAAGCAAAAAAGTTACCACTAACGTCGTCAAAATTAACGATCCTGTTATTAACCCTAACGCACTCTACAAGAAAAAAACAGGTGATGGTACCACCAATACAGCAGGAAATCAAGGCAAGCAAACGGGTGATATCAATGCTACAGGTTATAAAGGTAATGGAGGAAGTGGCGGTGGCGACGAGGGTGGCATCGGACCGGGAAAAGGTCCCGGAGAGGGTCCCGGTCAAGGTCCCGGACATGAAAAAGGTATTTCCTATGTGATGAAAGACCGCACGGCGAAATTTATTCCGAAGCCGGTTTATAATTCAAAAGCTGAAGGAATAGTTGTTGTAGATATATGGGTGGATAAAAAAGGAAATGTAACAAAATACATTGCCGGTACTAAAGGTTCCACAACCACCAACACAGGGTTATTAAAAATAGCAGGAGATGCTGCCAAACGAGCTACCTTTAGCGTAAAAGCAAATGCACCCGAAGAACAAAAGGGAACTATTTCCTACAATTTTATCAATTTGAATTAATTTGATTACTTTTGCACAATAAAACGTATTTATTACGTTTTGGAATATATTAGTAAAGGATATTAACAAAAAAAATTATTTTATGGCTGCATATAGTCGAACCTTAGATTACTTATTTAATCATTTTCCTATGTTTCATAGCATAGGCGCAGATGCATATAAGAATAACCTCAACAACAGTATTACATTAAGTAATATTATGGGGAAACCCGAACAGAAATTTCGTTCAATCCACATTGCAGGCACGAATGGTAAAGGTTCTGTTGCAAACATGCTGTCATCCGTTTTACAAGAAGCCGGATACAAAACGGGACTTTTTACATCGCCCCATCTCAAAGATTTTCGTGAACGTATTCGCATCAATGGTGAGATGATTCCTAAGGAGTTTGTTACTGAATTTGTGGCGACTCACAAGAAGATTTTTGATACCATTCATCCTTCATTTTTTGAGATGACTTTTGCCTTGGCAATGCAATATTTCGCTGATCAAAATGTTGATATTGCTGTGATAGAAACCGGCATGGGAGGGCGGATAGATTCTACCAATATTGTGAATCCTGTGATGAGTATCATCACAAATATCAGCCTCGATCACACACAGTTTTTGGGCAATACACTCCAAGAAATTGCTATGGAAAAAGCAGGAATCATTAAAAAAGGTGTTCCTGTTCTGATTGGAAAATCGCAACCAAAGACGGATACTGTATTTAAAAATGCAGCAAAAAGTTTAAATACTGATGTTCAATATGCGGATAAGATTTACAAGATTGATGATTTATGGTCGTGGAGCGAAAGACCTTTTGGTAGCGTTTTTACGATGAATAAATATGCCGTAACAAAGTTTAAAAATATGTATTGCCCATTATCGGGAAGCTATCAGCGTGAGAATTTGCAGACGGCTTTTGCTGCTGTGGATATTTTGAATGAACAAGGAATCACGATAAGCAAAGACGCATTGACTGATGGTATTGCCAATGTAATTAAAAACACGGATTTTAAAGGTAGATGGCAGGTAAGATCGCGCAGACCACTGACTATTTTTGATACAGCACACAACGAAGCAGGAATTAAACAAGTAGCCTTACAAATTAGCGAATTGCAATTTGCTAAACTGCACTTTGTTTTAGGAATGTTGGGCGATAAAGATATTTCCAAGATATTATGTTTACTTCCGAAAAAAGCCACCTATTATTTCTGTAAACCAAAACTTCCTAGAGGGCTTGACCAAAAGGTTTTGGCAGAGCAAGCTCATGAGTTGGGTTTGGAAGGAAATTCATACCTATCAGTTCATATAGCATATAGCCATGCGCGAAAAGCTGCTAGCAAGGAAGATTTGATTTTTGTTGGTGGAAGTAGTTTTGTGGTGGCTGAGGTTGTTTAATATTACTTTCAAAAGAAATTCCAAGCCAATAGGTGCAGTACTGATAAGTGCTGCACCTATTTTGTTTTTATATAAACGATATTAAAATAGTATTACTAGTCCTTGTTATTTTCTTCTTGAAAATAAATCGGTTATATTCCTTAGAAAGGATACCCGATACCAAAGTTTCCGAAAATTAAGAATCGTCGGTCGTTTTGTCCTATCCATCTGCTGTTCTTATTCTGAGCAGGGTCTTTTAAAACAAATGCTCCATCGAGCCTTATGACAAAATAGCCAAAATCGGCTCGCAATCCAAGACCTCCGTCCACAGCAAGTTCACCTATGAACCTTGTGATATTGAATTCTCCTCCGGGGAATAAAGTCGCTTTCTTTCTTAGCCAAACGTTGCCAATATCTATAAATGCTGCTCCGCGTAAAAACTTATAAATCGGGAAACGATATTCCACATTGAATTCCATTCCTATTTCGCCGATTTTATCCAAAGCGTATGTTGCGGAATCTTTATATGAACCCGGTCCCAAAGTTTTCAGTCTCCAAGCGCGCATACTGTTGGCACCGCCTGCATAAAAACTCTTTTCAAACGGCAGTGTGTTTTCCTTATCTAATGGACCACCAAAACCTGCGTATGTTCTGAAAACCATTAGATTTTTATCATTAAAATACATATAGTATCTGAAATCGGCATCAATTTTATAATATTGTGAGTAGGGGATGCTGAACAATTCATACGCTCCTTGCCTCTTTTGAATTTTACTGTAAACCCAAAACAACAAGCCGGCAAGCTCTGCATTCGCTTTCAAATAAATGAAATCTTCTTTCAAGTTTATGTTTTGATTGTTATACACGAAACTATAAGCCAAAGCTGTGATAATATGGTCGCGGAAAGTATTTTGCAGAGCTCTGTCTTTAATTGAATCCACTTGAGAGGTGAAGGTGGAATCGGGGAAGATCTTTACGAGATTTACCTGTAAAGGCGTTAAGTAATGCGTCTTGTATTGATTTTCTTTCCACTGATAACCAAAGGAACCTATGGCGTAATAGCGTTCATATTCGGGGCGAATCTGATAATTGAATGAGGCGTTGATATTGGTTTTAGGTTTAAAGTATTTCGGAAAACGATATTGCCTAACAGGCATTAAAAAGCGCGGGATTTTAATGTTCAATTCCAACCCTGTTTCAATGGTATGGATAAAAGATAAATTAGGAATAACAGGTTTTATGACTCCTGTACTCTTTTTGAAAGATTGAAAATCAACGGCACCATTAAACTTTATATCATAGATTTCGGCACCATGAAAAATGTTTTTGTTGGTATAAATCAAACTCGCTTGCACCCCAAGTTCGCCGCCTGTGTGGGTGGCATCGGTACTCACTGCCAATGCCTGAGTGGGCGATTTAGAGAGTTTGATATAACAATCCATCTTGCCCTCAACAGTGCTGGTGTCTGGAAGACTTTGAAATTCGATGTTCACGTAGCGATAAATCTTCAAATCCAACAGGCTTTTATACGTCATATCCACATCATTGTAGTTATAGACATCATTGCTGTCAATATAAATAGTTTGGGCTAAGGTGCGCAGATTAATCTTCAACTTGTTGGGATAGCAGAAATAATACACCTTATGCGGACGTGTTTTTACCCGATTCGGGATGATGGCTCGAATGGTATCATAGTGTGTATTGGCAGGTCTGTCGCGTTCGAAATCAGTGTTTACGATGATTTTGTTGATGGTAAATCTTTTGTGTTTCACGGTGACCAATGAGTCAGGATTCTTTTTTGACGGACCCATCGCATCCGAAATCTTTATGGAGATATCAATCTGATGCGAATTCAAAGAGCTATCAACTAAAAAACTGATGTAACTTTTACTGAAATAAAAGTAACCATTGTTCTGC
The DNA here is from genome assembly GCA_903862465.1 of uncultured bacterium. Classification (GTDB taxonomy): domain Bacteria; phylum Bacteroidota; class Bacteroidia; order Bacteroidales; family CAIWKO01; genus CAIWKO01. The sequence goes on from CAIOYH010000074.1 coordinate 25,700, forward strand.
AGATTCCTCGTGATTCTATCCCGCTCACCATCCATCTTGTCAACATTATAGTTTTCGCCACTCACAATCTTACAATTGTTTTTGTCAGCATACACAAAGGCTTTCAGGGTTGCATCAGGTATCAGATAATTGATGTTTCTGACCGTATAGGGAGTCTTGGTGTTTACCAAATAATCCGTTCGGGCACCCCACTTTTTGTATTTAGTGACATATTCAACCAATGAGTTGAAGTAGCCATGACTTTCGAGATAATATTTCAATTGTCGGACGCTGCTTTCTGTCATAATGGTGTCGAGCAATATCGGTTCGGCAGCAATGGTGTTCTTTAGCCATTTTTTGAATCCCGTTTCTTTGCCTTTGACGGCGAAGTTCCATAAGCGAATATTTATATACAATCCGAAATTCGTCCGCGTAGGTTTTTGCTTTATCAAGGAGCGCATCTCATTGATGTCGAGATTGGTTTTATTGATGTTGATGTGGTTTTTCTTCAGCAAATACGTACCTTTCGGATATTTCCGAATCGGGTTACAGGATGTTGCAAGAGCAAAAAACAATAAAACGATGACTCCCCAATATGCCCAACGATATTTCAAAAGCACATTGTTATTCATACCGGAGTGCTTCAATCGGGTCGAGGCGGGCAGCTTTTATCGCGGGGAATATTCCCGAAATCAAGCCAACGATTACACACAGCATCACACCCGAGAATATCCATATCCACGGGATGACAAAGCTGCTATGCAGTAACAACGACATCAGATTGCCAATCATTATACCCAATAGAATGCCCAACAAACCGCCCAATTGACCTATGACGATGGCTTCCATCAAAAATTGATTGCGAATCATTTGGCGTGTGGCGCCCATCGCTTTGCGTATGCCAATTTCGCGGGTGCGTTCGGTGACGGAAACCAACATGATGTTCATCAGTCCGATGGCGGCTCCCATCAGGGTTATCAAGCCGATGATGGTGGCTGCGAGGGTTACGTAGGAAATGTTTTCGAAGAGCATCTGCGCCAAATTATCACTTTTCTCTACGGCGAAATTGATGTTGTCGCCGGGGATAATCTTGCGTATAACGCTGAACAAACCTGTGGCTTCGCCTATGGCAATGTCCATCAGCAACGGGTCGTTCACCATGACGTTTATGGTGTAAGAAAGTTCTTTGCCCGAAACAAATTGTCGTAAATTGGTCAAAGGAACCAAGCAATTTTGGTCGCCGGAGAAGCCCATGCTCGACCCTTTGGATTTCAGGACGCCAATGATTTTGTATTTTTGAGGTCCGATGGAAATCATTTTGTCAATCGGGTTTTGATTGTTCACGAAAAGTTTCTTGACAACCTCGCTGCCGACAATCACCACATAATCGCCATCGTTGAGTTCTTGCGCCGAGAAGTTTCTGCCATCATCAATATCGAAGCCTGAGGTGACTAGATAATTTTCGTCAACACCCATCACGGGGATGTTGGGATTGGTTTTCTCCGATTCATATTTCACCGTTGCCGTATGGGTGCCGGTGGTCAAAATAGAGGTTAGTGCAGGGAAAACAAAGCGTTCTTTGAAATCGCGGGCTTCGTCGTAACTGATTTGGCGATAGTCGTTAGCACGTTCGCCGCCACCACCGTGCATGCGGATGCCGTGGTTGCGGATGCTGAAGGTGTTGGAGCCCATGCGGGCAAAATTGCTGTTGAGCGAGCCTTTGATGGATTCAATCGCCGTCAAGATGCCTACCAACGCCATGATGCCAAAAGCGATAATCAAGACGGTTAATATGGTGCGCAACAGATGGCTGCGGATGGATATGAGCGAGATTTTTATATTTTCGGTTATCAATAGTTTCATACGGACTTAGGTGTTTTTATGAATTAACAAAAGTATGAAAAAAATATTAGGTAGGTTTGTTTTTAAATAATTCAGGTGGTTTATTCTTTCCAAATGGAATGTCTTAGATGAAAATGTAATTTGTTCTGTCCTCTTTTTTCACTTAGGCGTATTTTATTTTGCTCAGAATATCCTCTTTAATCTGTTCTTTCAAAGCATTTTTGGTTACTAAATCAATGTGGCGTTCAAAAATTTTCTCAAGATATATTTCGAGAGAGAAAAATTTCCATCCGATAGGCTTTTCCAACTCCACGAGGATGTCTATGTCGCTCTCGGAGGTGTTGGTGTTGTCTGAAAATGAACCAAACAAGCCAATTTCCTTCACAGAATAATCTTTGTAAAGAATGGGTTTCAGTTCTTTCAGCTTCGCTAATATTTCTTCAGTTGTAATCATAGGACAAAGGTAGTATTTTTGATTGATATGGATATATTAATGAATATAAATGTTCATATAACTCTTATTTGGGATTCGACTTTTTTATAAAATCCTGATGATTTATTTCTTTGCAAGTTTTGCTCTTATTTTCAATAGGTCTTGTGTGTTTACGACCTTTTTAAATCCTTTATTTTTTAATCCGTTGTAGAGTTCTTTGTCGCCTGTCCACAAAACTCCTTTCAGATATTCTGTCAAAGCAACAAAATCAGTGTCATCAATATCAATGTCGTGCGTAAGTTTTTCGGCATGCAACCATATTTTTTCAGCAATTTGTTCTTCGTTGATGAAATGAATCTTTGTGTAGAGCCGAAAAAGAGATTCTTTAAGGTCTTTATCCGATAGTTTTGAGATGCGTTTCAGTTTGTCCCAATGCTTTTCAATCTCGAAGCGCATATAGCCGCAACTATAGAATTCAAAGATATTTTCAGAGTCAAAAATCAAATCACCTATAGCACCATTGGTGTTGAGCAAGGCACTGAAAATGATATTTGTATCAACAATTACTTTCACTTGATATATTTGCTACGGTTTTTTGCCCAAAAGTCTTTTTTCACTTCTTTTGCCAATTGGTCAACCGCGTCTTGGGTGGCTTGCGATTTGGCGGTGGCTTCTTTATAGCATAGATAATCTATAAACCGTTGAAGTCCATCGGTGTTCACATAAGCAGGCAGGCGGATTATTACTTCATCCTTGGTTCTTTCTATATACATTGTTGTTGGTTTTAATATTTCGGCAAAGTTACGGAAAATAATAATATCTATTCTTCGAAAAAATATTTATTCCTCCCCCGGCGGCGGGTTGGCGGCAGGGGCAATGAGGATGTTGATGTGGGTATTTTGGTTTTCTATTAGGGTGATTTTGCCCTGTTGGAGGATATGTTGGTCGGATTCTGCCCAAAATTGAGTGCATTCAATGGGCACTTTTTTGCATTGCCAAAAACCCGAAGCGTTAGGAATGATGGGCTTTTTGACATATTCCAAATTGATTTTAGCATTCGGGGTGGGCTCAAGGGTTTGTGCATCGAGCAGGCTGCCCGAAACGCTGCACGTTTTGCCCGAAAGTTTTGGCTTGGCGGTGGGCGTGTTATAAATGATATAAGCTTTATAGCGAGCATAATTGCGTGAAGACCAATAGTCTTTGCCGTAGCTGAACAGTTCGACTATCATGCCATAGAGTTTGTTAGCCACCTCGATGCGGTCGGCGGTGGCGGCTATGCGCTCCAAGGCGGCATCGTCATGAGCCTCTATGCTCACCAACAGTTTGTTAGATAAGGTCAAGAGGTCGTCAATAAGCTCAACCGTAACGCCCTTTGGCGCCAACTGAGCCAAAAACAAGGTAGCCATACGCCCAACACGCAATCCGCAATCGTGAAGAGCCGTATCCGACATCTTATTTAACCCTTTCGTATCGAAACGTATCCAATTTCCTCTGTTTCTTGGGAATACATTAACCACCCGACTCATCATGGAACGTATAGCAATCGTAAGATTTTCGGCATCAATGTCTTTGGTTTCGCGCAGGTCTTTCACCTTACCCATATATTCAATGTCGGTAGGGAAATTTCTAACTTCTTCTAAGATAGATGAAAACAACGACATATACGCATCATCAATCCCATAAGAAAGCAAGATGTCATGGTCGCGCACACGGGCTGAAACAGCTCTATCGCCAAACGTTACAAGGGTAGTTAAGCCAAAATTAAAGTTAGTTTTGATGATTTGTGTCTTCATAAAAATGAATTTATGGATAAATAGCGACGCAAAGATATAAAATCTCTTTTAAATGACAAAATATTTTATGATAGAAATATTTTTTAAGATGAATGGAATAGTATATAAGATGAAAATAATATAGGTTGAAATAATAGATAAGTTATTTATATTGAATATTATATATTTTATGATGAAAGAATCAACCGCCATTCTAAAAGAAATCTCCGCAATAGTAAAAATAATCTCCGCTGAGATGAAAATAATCTCCGCAGAACAAAATACAATCTTCGTAATAATAAAAATAATCTCCGCAATAGTGAAAACAATATCCGCAGAAATAAAGATAATCTCCGCAAATATAAAGACAATCTCCGCAACAATAAAAATAAAGTCCGCAATAGTCAGGAGACAGTCCGCAATAGTAAAGACATAGTCCGCAATAGTGGGGACAGTGCTATTTTGGTTGCGAAACGTGCTTTTGTTTCTATATAGGATATTTTGGGGTTTGCGAAGGATGGATTTGAGATAGCGTAGGAGGGGTTTGTATTGAAGTAGATTAAATTTATAGCTGATACTATTCAAAATATTACTGAGGATGATGTTTTTAGATTAGCGAATATATTTTTCAATAAAGAATAGCATACGAATGCTTCATCTAAGAAAACGTTTATTATTAATGATAGGCAAATCATATTATAATTCGCCACGCTAAAACCTTAGTAGCATATTTTTGAACAAAAAACAATCAACCTTATTCCCTTATTTAATCCTTTGAAACCACTTCGAATGTGTTTCATCATAGCCAATATAATAAGGTAATAAGGTTAGATTTCTTCCATTTTTTACTTTTCTACTAAGGTTTAGGAAATTGGATTTTTTGGTTTATCTATATCATTAATTACTGAATAATAGAGCTTTTTGATTGAAGAATAGATAATGGTTGAGGTTACTCAAAAGTCCGAAGGGCTGAAATTATTATAGAAAATTATTCCAACAATCCCGCTTAGAATCCCGAAGGGATGATAGTATTATGTCACCCTTTCAGGGTTTTGGCTTTTTTGGCATTCTGTGTTCTATAATAGTGTCATCCCTTCGGGATTTGTTTATCATGCCACACATTATGGAGCAAAACGAATTACGAATAAACGAATTACGAATCAGGATTAGCCTCTACGAATTACGAATGGACGAATTACGAATGAGGAGGGGGCAGGCAGCATGATTTAGGTTTGGATAAGGATATAAAACACTGCTTTATAATTAAATGACATTCCAAATTTTTCATTTTTCATTTTTCATTTTTCATTATCCTCTCCTCATTTTTCATTTTTCATTACATCCATCTTATTTTTAATTTCTCATTTTTCATTCAAATCCCCCCAAATTCCGTATCTTTGCTCAAAAATATAAAAATGGATCAAATTCCTTATATCGCAAAAACCCAATTCGGCTTGGAAGATGTGCTTGCCGACGAACTGCAAGCCCTTGGTGCCAAACAAATTGAGGTGCTTCATCGCGCAGTGTCCTTCACGGGCGATTTGGCGATGATGTATGCCGCCAATTATTGCTGCCGCACCGCGCTCCACATCCTGATGCCCGTTTTGGAGTTCAAATTTCGCGACAAAGAACAGTTTTTCGAAAAAATAAAAGAATTTGAGTGGGTCAATCTGTTCACGGATGACAAAACGATGTCGGTTGACACCGTGATGAGCGACTCGATTTTCACCAATTCGCACTATGTATCACTCTATTGCAAGGACGCTATCGTGGATTATTTCCGCGACAAATTCAATCGGCGCCCGAGCGTTGAATTGGAAAATCCCGACATCAAAATTCATATCCACATCCGCGGACATGAGTGTTCGGTGGCTTTAGACAGCTCCGGCGGCTCCTTGCATCGTCGCGGTTATCGCATCAAACAAGGCATGGCTCCCCTCAGCGAGGTGTTGGCTGCCGGCATGATACTCCTGAGCGGTTGGGATCGCAAAACCGACCTCTACGACCCGATGTGCGGCTCAGGCACACTGCTCTCGGAAGCCGCCATGATAGCCGGCAACATCCCCGCAGGCTACTATCGCAAAGGATTTGGCTTCCAAAATTGGAACAATTTCGACGCCGAGCTGTGGCAACAGGTGAAACGTGATGCCGATGACAAGATTTGCGAATTCGATTGCCAAATTGTCGGTTCCGATGTGTCCGAAGTGGCTATCGCAGTGTCGCAAGCCAACCTCGTGAACGCCAAATTGCATAAAGATGTGACCCTCTACGAGAGCGATTTCCGCACCTTCAATTTCCCGAAGAAAAAAGGCTTCATCATCACCAATCCGCCCTATGGCGAACGCCTCCAACCCGACGACATCGTGCAGTTGTATCGCGATTTGGGCGACATACTCAAAAGAAATTGCGCCGGATACGTCGCGTGGATCATCAGTAGCCATTTCGATGCACTGAAGTTCGTCGGACTGAAACCCTCCAAGAAGATACCTTTATTTAATGGACCTTTGGATTGCCGCTTCGTGCGTTTCGAACTCTTCCAAGGCAGCCTCAAAGAGAAGAAGGAGCGGGAGAATTCTTGATTTTGGGGGAAAGAACCAAGATCCAAATTCCAAATACCAAGCTCCAAGGATTGCCTCTACGAATTACGAATTTGCGAATTACGAATTACGAATAGGAGAGGGGCGGCTTGAAGTAATGAACACCCTGAACGATATAACGAATTGACCAATTAACTCAATTAACCTAATCAACGAATTAACCAATCAACCTAATTAACCCAATTAACTAAGTCACTCCATGACTCTCGCAAAAGTCGCCCAATTATTCACCACCAACTTCCCCCATCAGCCTACTTCAGATCAGGCGCAGGCTATCGGGAAATTGTCGGAGTTTATCTCATCAAGGGAGGAGAATCGGATATTTATGTTGAAGGGTTATGCAGGTACGGGCAAGACTACTTTGGTGAGTGTTTTGGTCAAGATAGTGTCGTCCATGGGGCTGCGCACGGTGTTGTTAGCGCCCACAGGCAGAGCGGCTAAGGTGTTGGCGTCCTATTCGGGCGACCGCGCTTACACCATCCACAAGGCGATATATAAAACCAATGAGGACGACTCGGGCTACAGTCTTTCGTTGCGCGAGAACAAAAGCAAGAACATTATTTTTGTTGTGGATGAAGCTTCGATGATAGCGGGCGAGATGTCAGTCAACAACTCCCTGTTTCCATCTTCTAATTTGTTAGAAGATTTGTTGACGTTTGTCTTTTCGGGCATCAACTGTTCCTTGATTTTTGTGGGCGACAGCGCCCAATTGCCTCCTGTGGGTACCGACATAAGCCCCGCGCTCAATCAAGAATATCTCCGCACAAGCTTCCATGTCTCCACCGACCTCTTCGAACTCACTGAAGTGGTGCGCCAAGCCGAAGAATCGGGCATATTGGCAAACGCCACCTACATCCGCACCTTGATTCATGCCGACGATATCTCCAAAAACTTCTTCCAAACCTACGGATACAAGGACGTGGTGTCCATCAACGGCGCCGATTTGGAAGATATGCTCAACACCTGCTACTCCAACTCCGACGATAATGAAACTATCGTGATATGTCGCTCCAACAAAAGAGCCAACCTCTATAACAATGAGATACGGCGGAGAATCCTCTTCCGCGAAGGCGAAATCAACGCCGGCGACAAGATCATGATAGTCAAAAATAATTACTTTTGGATTTCCAAGAAGTCGAAAGCGGGCTTCATAGCCAATGGCGACATTGCCGAAATCCTCCGCATCAAAAACATAGAAACCTTCGGCGACGAATTTCAGTTCGCCGATGCCACCATACGCCTCCTCGACTATCCCGAAGAGAAAGATTTCGATGTGAAACTCCTCCTCAACACCTTGACAACGGAGTCGCCCGCTATGTCTTACACCGATTTCAAGAAACTATACAACCTCATAGCCAACGAATATGCCCACATCCCTGAGCGATATAAGCGTTTGAATTTAATAAGAAACGATCCATATCTGAATGCGCTCCAAATTAAGTTTGCGTATGCGCTCACCTGTCACAAAACTCAAGGCGGACAATGGCAAAATGTGTTTGTGGAGCAGGGATACCTCACCGACGATATGATAAACACCGAATATATGCGTTGGCTCTACACCGCCGTTACACGAGCCACACGGAAGCTCTATCTCGTGAACTTCCACGAACGATTTTTTAAGTGATTACCTTAGCGGATAAAACTCCCGCGACAGCTTAGTCTATCAGCACCACTGCGTAGGCAGAAATGCCTTCCTCGCGACCAATAAACCCAAGCTTTTCGGATGTTTTTGCCTTAACGGATATGTCGAATTCGGGTATGCCCATCACTTCCGCTAATTTTTTCTTTATGGATGGGATGAAGGGAGCAATCTTCGGTTTCTCGAGGCAAATGGTGGTGTCAATATTTGAAATGTGGAAGCCTTTCTCGTTCAACAGAGCGATAACTTCCTTTAGGAGGATTTTACTGTCAATACCTTTATATAGTGCGTCCGTGTCGGGGAAATGCGTACCGATGTCGCCTAAGTTAGCGGCACCTAACAGCGCATCGCAGATAGCATGTATCAGCACATCGGCATCCGAATGACCGATAGCGCCTTTGTCAGAAGGGATTTTTATTCCACCTAAGAATAAATCGGAGGCAATTTCGAGTTTATGTGTATCAAACCCGAAGCCTATTCTACTCATTTTTCTTGATGCTATTGTCGTCTTTATCTTTCTTGCCTTTCACTTTATCAAAGTTGAACAGCAAGGAGAAACGAAGCGTGTTTTCGAGAGGGTTGCGTTGTGTCACAGGAACCAAATAAGCAAAATCCAAACCGAAAACGCTATAGCGCAAGCCTGCACCTACCGTGATGTATTTACGATTTCCTTTAGTTTTACTTTCGTTGAAGTAACCTGCGCGTATGGAGAATTGATTGTCATACCAATATTCGATGCCCAAGGAATAATTAATCTCTTTAAACTCTTCTCTGTAGCCTCCCGGAGCATCATAAAACGATTGTATCATGCCTCTTACAACAGGAACGTCGGGATTTTTTCCATGTTCAATAATTTTATTGTTAGAAGCGTCTAACACAAATTTTCCGGTACTATCAAGCAGATAAACAGGAGGGGTGGGTACCAATAATTTATTCAAATCGAGCATCACGCCCAAGCTATTGTGCTTATCGAAATTCATCAAATAGGAAGCACCAATGCGTAAATTTGTTGGGATGAAATCTTTGTCGAGATTTTCCGTATATGATATTTTATTACCGATATTAGAAATGTTCAAACCAAAAGCAACGGTAGTATTCATTTTGCTCACTTTGATGGGTTTTTGATAATAAATGTTTACGTCGGCAGCAGCAGCCTGTCCTGCATTTGAAGCTGCACCTGCCACACTGATACCTCCCGTTAGATTTGAGTAGATATAGCGCAGTGCGATTGCTCCTGAAAGTGTGTTGGTGAATTTATAACCATAAGAAACATCTAAAGCAAATTCATTGGGCTTATAATTTCCTATAGAACTGCCATTAATATCCGTAAAAGTAATATTTCCTAAAGAGAAATAGCGTAAAGACATAGCAACAACCTGACGTTTCGTGATTCTTTTGTAAGCGCCCAAATAAGCCAAATTGATATCGTTTACTAATTTGCGCAACCACGGTGCGTAAGAAACCGAAATGCCAAAATCTTTATCAATGAAAGCATATTTAGCTGCATTCCAATGCTGCGAATTTGCATCCGGCGACGAAGCAACGCCTGCATCACCCATGCCGCCCCCGCGAGCATCAGGAGCAATAAGTAAGAAAGGTACAGCGGTGGTTAGTGTATTAAGATTGTTATAATAATCAGATGCTTGTGAGAAAACTTTAGAAGTCAGGACTACTAAAATTATTAATAATGCAATGTTTTTTTTCATTTTTGGTTGTGTGCTTTTAATGTGAATGCAAAAATAACGATTATTTGTATAGTATATTGTTTTAGATATATTTTTCTAATACTTGAATAACGATTTTTTCTTTTTTTATTTTATGATGATGAGTTTTTCTGATTGTTGCCTGATTTTTCCGTTGTCATCTGACAAAGTTATGGTGTAAGTAAAAAAGCCTTTCGACAGACGTTCCCCATTAGTGCTACATGCGTTCCAATAGACTTTAATGGGTAAGTATTCTCCCGGAATAATATCTCTTTGGATTTCTGCTGCGGCTTTTCCGGTGATATCATATACCACAATTTTTAGAAACATCATATTGTCGCTTAAATTGTGTTCGATATAAAAATAGGTGTAATCACTCACAGGGTCAGGATAATTATAAAC
>CAIOYH010000075.1 GCA_903862465.1 uncultured bacterium
AAATCAATTTGTTTGTTTTTTTCTTCATTCACAGTGGGGGTAGTAATGAGATCATCATCGCTATCTCGCAAGTAATTAATAAGTGCGTCATTACATTCATGCATCAAAACTTCATACAAAACTGATTTTCCATACATTTTCTTCAACATACCTGTAGGCACTTTGCCCGGGCGAAATCCAGGAACTTTAGCTTTATGCTGATAGTCTTTCAATTGAGATTCGTATTTTTCTTGATAGTCGATTGGTTCAAGTTCAATTTTTATTGTTGCCGTTAAACCTTCAACGTTTTCTTTTGTGATATTCATTTGAAAATTGTTTTTTTTAGAATTCTATTCACTACGAGGGGTGAATTTCAAATTATTTAATTTTATTGGAGGGATTATATGAACAAAAGGATTTATAGATAAACTTTGCGTTACCGATTAATTTATTAAAAAGTTTATTCACCTATATCCCTAATTTGTGCGGATGAAGGGACTCGAACCCCCACGCCTCTCGGCACCAGATCCTAAGTCTGGCGCGGCTACCAATTACGCCACATCCGCAATGCGGGTGCAAAGATACTACTATTTTGGGATTCCAATAGTATTTTTTTTAAAATCATGCTTATTTACGTGTATAAAACTTTACTTTTGCTGAAAATTATTTTTTATGACTTATTTGCTACTTGCTATACTGACCTCAAGTATAATTTTTATCCTGTTTAAGTTCTTCGAAAGCTATCGCATTGATATCATACAAGCACTAACGATCAACTATTTGGTTGCAACCTTATGCGGATATTTTTCTGCTCCCGAACGTATCACCATGCAACAAGCCATGGACAAGCCGTGGATGCTTTATGCTGCCATTTCCGGTTTTCTATTGATTGCAACTTTTTTTGTTTATGCCATCTCTACACAAAAAGTTGGCATCGCTATCACAAGCGTTTCAGGAAAGATGTCGGTTATCATTCCTGTCCTCTTTGGGTTTTTGATGTTTCATGAAGTCGCTACTTGGATGCGTATCGCAGGAATTATGGTAGCTTTGTTAGCTTTTTATCTCACCCTAAAGCGCACCTCGGCTCAAAAAGCACAGTCGCGTTTTCTGATTTTGCCCATACTGTTGTTTGTTGGGAATGGGTTCAACGATAGCATTTTCAATATCTCGCAAGAGCTATATATCAAAAATGATTTTACCAACTATCTCACCGTCGCCTTTTTCATTTCTTTTTGTATCGGAATCGTCGTCCTACTATCTAGTGTCATTGTGAAGAAACAAAAAGTTTTTTTGCGGAGCATCATCGCAGGTGTCATCCTCGGACTTTTGAATTGGTTTTCCACGTATTTCTTCTTGGTTGGCATGAGCCTTTTTGATGTATCTGTCTTTGTTCCGGTGTTTAATGTGAGCATCGTCACCATTTCGGCATTGGTAGGAACCATTTTTTATAAAGAAAAACTCTCTACCATTAATATTATAGGGATAGTTTTGGCAATTGTTTCTATAGTGCTTATTGCGGGGTGGGCTTAGGGGGTATTCAAAACTCCAAATACCAAGGTTTGCTCCCTACGAATTACGAATACACGAATTACGAATTCTTCCAAAAACCTCTGTGTATCTCCTTGTTCTCCGTGAATCTCTGTAAAACTTTCCTAAAGCATCTAGGAGCGTCATTAGTAATTCGTACATTAGCAATTCGTAGTGCTCGCTAAACTAGGAACTCTGAACTCTAAAACCCTTTGTTGAAAAAACGTTTAATAAATATTCTCAACTAATGTTCAAACGTTTCAGGATTTTGCTTTCCTTTGTATAAAATTTAAAAACATATAATCATGGTTAAAGGCGCATACACATTATTAATTACGCCCTTCCGTCAGGATTTATCGCTGGATGAGGAAGGTTTACGCACATTGGTTCAACGTCAGGTGGATGCCGGCATCCACGGCATAGCCCCATTGGGCGTTACGGGCGAAAACACGATGATGACCGACACGGAAGTTTATCGCGTGGTGGAAATCATTGCCGAAGTGGCTAAAGGCAAAGTCAAATTGGCTCCCGATGCTTGCAGTACTAGTCTTTGGGAAGCCAAAGAGCGCGTAAGTAGGTTCGTGGGTTTGGGTGCAGACTACATTTCGGTGTTCACACCTTATTTCGTTTTGCCCAAGCAAGAAGGTTTGATAGATTTCTATACGAAATTAGCAGATTTCTCGCCTGTGCCTATTATTTTGCACAACGCTCCTGAACGTACCGGCGTGGATTTGTTGCCCGAAACCACAGGATTTCTCGCCAAGCATCCCAACATCATCGGTATCAAAGATGGCAACAAAAAACTCGACCATCTCGCCAAGATACTCCAATTGACGCGCGGCGACGACTTCTGTGTGTTCACGGGAAAAGACACCACAGCCTATCCCTTAATTTCGTTTGGCGGTGCGGGGACTTTCACCGTTGCCGGCAACATCATCCCCGAAATTATGCGTGACATGACTGCATTGGCGCTGAACGGAAAGATGACCGAAGCTGCAGAAATTCATTATGCTTATTACGATTTGTTCGAAGCATTGCGCTACGAATCGAATCCGATGGCAGCCAAGATGGCGCTCAACCTGATGGGTTTGCCCGCCGGTGGACATCGTTCGCCTTTGACACCTTTGAGCGAAGAAAAAACCAAGAAGCTAAAAGGCTTCATGCAACAAAAAGGTTTGGTATGAACACTATCCGACTGAGAGGACCTGCCACAAGCGCTAATGTGGGTCCGGGTTACGACATTTTTGCTATGGCGCTCAAAGAACCTTTTGATGAAATGCTGTTGGAACTCACCAACGACCAAAGAATCACTATCGGTTTCGACGGCGACGATCAAAATATTCCGCTTAAAGTGGAAGACAACACGGCAGGTTTGGCGATTTTGGAATTAAAGAAACGCTACAAACCTGATTTGGGCGTGAAAGTTACTATCACCAAACACATGACCTCGGGTTGTGGTTTGGGCACCACAGGAGCATCAGCTTCTTCAGCCATTTATGGTCTGAATAAATTGTTGAAATTAAATCTGACGGAGAATGAATTGGTGGATTTGGCTCGCATGGGCGAAATTGCTTCGGGCGGGTCGCCCCACGCCGACAATGTGGCTGCTGCCATGTTGGGTGGATTTATTCTGATAAAAGATTATCATCCGATAGATGTGTTGAAACTGCGGATGCCTGAATTTCCGGTGGTTTTGGCTGTCATTAAGAAAAGTCAACGTACCACACGGGGCTTTATCACGTACGAAATCGGTCAAGAAAAACTGAAAGAGCAGATGGCGCATTGTTCGCGGGTGATACATGCCATACATACCCAAGATGTCGAAGAATTTGGCAGAGCCATCAGCGTTGACCACATCGCGGAGCCTGTACGTTCTGCTGTGATTGAAAATTATAAGGAAACAAAAGCTACCGTGATAGCAGCAGGGGCTTATGGCAGCACCGTGAGCGGAGGAGGGTCATCGGTGATAACGATATGTTCGGCGGATATGCAAGACGAAATTGCCGCTATTATGGAGAACGGATTGAAGAAGAATGCCAATTTCGTGAAGATCATCAAAACCACCACGAGTAATCAGGGCGTTTGCGAAATGCTGTAACCTCCACGAGCCATGAATATAGATTTTTCAGGTAAATATGTGTTGATAACAGGGGCATCGCGCGGCATTGGCAGGGCTACTGCCATCGAATTTGCCGAATGTGGCGCTCATGTGATTGTTCATTATAAAGAAAATGATGCGGCAGCCATGAAGACTTTAACCCTGCTGAAGGGTGACAAACATTTCTTGGTGAAAGCCAACTTGGACGATCCGTTTTTGGTGGAACGCGCGGTGTTTAAAGCCTTGAAAAAAGCGGGACGCATAGAATTTTTGGTAAACAACGCCGGAGTTTATAAAGAATGTGATTTGTTGTCGTCCACCTACGAAGAATGGCAGATGCACGTGAACGATACATTCAAGACTAATTTCCTTGGCATGAGCAATCTTACGTATTTTTTAGCGAAACACATGGCAGCGAATGGCGGAGGCAAGATTATCAATGTTTCGTCGCGGGGTGCTTTTCGGGGAGAGCCTACGGCGCCGGCTTATGGTGCAAGCAAGGCAGCCTTGAATCAATTTAGTCAATCTTTGGCGAAGTTGTTGGCGCCCAAACAGGTGTTTGTGTATGTGGTTGCCCCGGGCTTTGTCGAAACGGAGATGTCAACATCGGCACTGAAAGGACATAAGGGCACTGAAATCAAAAATCAAAGTCCTTTGAATCGCGTTGCCAAACCTGAGGAAGTGGCACATGCTATCGTCTTGTTGGCTTCTGAAGGCACGGAGTTTATGACAGGCTGCATTTTGGATATCAACGGCGCTTCGTATCTTAGAAGTTGAAATATCAAATACCAAGCTCCAAATACCAAATACCAAGTTCAAAACTCCAAATACCAATTCATAGAATTAAAACTGTAGAGAATTATAAAGGATTTTTATTATACGATTAGATGAAACTAACTTTCTCAGATTTTGAAATTCAACCCGACTATTTCCTGCATCCAAGCGAACTACACGGTGCAAGGCATACCTATCGGGTGATGTGTAATGTATTGGCTTTGGGCGATGCCGTTGGTTTGGAACATGAGAAACGTTTGGCATTTTTCGCTGCTTTTGTTCACGACATGGCGCGTACGCATGATGGTTTGAGTTTGAGCCATGGTCCGAGAGCTGCAAAGATGAAAGTGCCGCAGTTTATGAATTTGTTTCGGCAATATGGTTGGCTTGATGAAGATATAGAAACCATCAAGACAGCAGTAAGAAATCATTCCCGTTATACGGAAATCAAAAAGACACATCCGCACTATCTCACCACCGCGCTACTTAAAGATGCCGATGCCTTAGACCGTTGCCGCCTTGGCGAAAACAATCTCAACAAACGCTACCTCCGCTTTGAACCCACCTTCGATTTGGTTGCCTCTGCCCATTTATTGTATCACGAAAGTGAAAAAATCCCATCCATCACCTTTGAACAGATGTTCCGCTTGGCGGAAAAGGTGTATCAAAAGAATTTGTATCTCTAAAAAAAAACGGAAGCCTTTTGAGCTTCCGTTTTCATTTCAACATATATATTTATTCTAGGTCAATTTTAGCAAACCAAATAATTTTTCCGGATTTGTTCGAGCCGAAAAAAACCAATTTGCCGGGTTCTGATTCCAAATATGGAAACTTCGGATCGAGGAAGAATTCCTTATCGCCCAAAGCAGTGAAATCTCCTAAAGTTCCTGCACTCATATTTACTTTTGCTATACGAGGATAGGTTAAAACTTTTTTGAACCAATCGGAATAGCCACGAATTTCTTGCACAACCCAATACATATTGTTCGGGTCTTTGCCCATCAACATGCTTTGAGGCGTGCCGTTTTTCTTCGAATAATCGTTGCTTTCTTTTGTATCAACGCCATATTGCGCTTTCAAAACGCCTTTGCTGTCGAAATGGAACGCTATGATGTCGTTATATTGTTTCTCCTTTGCAGTGTTGATAGCAGCCGATAATGAAGTGCTTGTGGGCGGAGGTTGCATCATTTTAAAGTTCTGACCAACAACCATAAAGTCACCATTCTCAAAAACCTTATAATTCACGATTTCAAATTTCTTGCCTTCATATTCAGGCGCTTTTTTCTGAGAAGGTGGCGTTTTTAGTTTCTTGGCAAATTCGTCTAAAGTAGTTTCTGTCAGATACTCCACTTTCTTGTCGGCTATCTTCATCAATTGAACTGATTTGTATTTGCTGACTTTCTCGTCTAGGTTGTTATAATAATCGTCTTTGCCCGAAGCCAAGGGTCCGAATGCATAAACGGCATCGCCTGTTGCCAAAATATAATCAATGTTCCAATAGCCCGCTTTCGATTTAAACGGAATGCGTTCGCTGATGTTCAAATCTTTATCCACACGGAGATAGGTATAATTGGTGTTCTCGGGGTCGCGATTGTTTTTCGACACATCAAAAGGTGCAAACACAAAAATCATTTCGTTGATGGCTTCTGAGCCTTCTTCAGTGGTTTGTGTCAGATTGGTAGCGTAGGTGTATCCCGTGTTGAAATCGAAAGGAATCTTCACATCTTTCAACAAATCAAGGTCTTTATTAAACTTCAAAATGTGATATTCTTTATAATATTTCAACGGGTCGTTGCCTTTTTTGGCATCGCGCGCCCCGCAAAGGATATACAAATCGCCATTGCTATCGTCTTCAAAATGCGTGAAATAATAATAACGGGTGCCTTCATCATTTTTCGGTTTCACTTTGTCGAGAATCTGCACCGTTTTCGTATAATTCATATTATACCAATCATAGAAATACGAAGTGCGTTTCTTTTTCAACACCAAAGTTCCTACCAAATTGCCTTCCACGCTGTTGCCTTCCACCGTGTAGGATGCCCCTCTGAAATTTACCCACGAAAACTCGTTGGGATGAAGTTTTTTCAACTCGGCAAGTTTATCTGTTTGATAATCTTCGTTCTTCAAATCAACGAAATTAAAATCTTTGTCGAAGGTATAAACCTGCAAGGTGATAGAAAGTAAGCCCGACCACACGGAATAATACAGTTTGTAGTGCCCTGTGGCTTGATCGTAAGTTGCATTCACCAAGGTGCCGCGCTTTGATTTACCTGTGATTTCATACGTTTTTTCCAACAAGTTAAATTGCTGCGCAAACAAGCCGGAAGTTGCCAACAACAAGGTCAGCATCAGAATTATTTTTTTCATAATAAGAGTGTTTAATGATTTATGGATGCAAAAGTACTAAATAGGTATCACTCTACCTAATTTAAGATTAAGCTTTAAGAATTATTAAGGATTTAATAAGGCATGGGAAACAAATAGCTGCTGATTTTTAGAATAGGCAAACCTTTTGTTTTTGCGAAGTATTCGGATTACTTTGCGCTTTTATAACCTCTAAGCAACAGGCTATTTTTTTACAAATAAATTAAATTTGATTCCAAGATTAAAAGAAACGTTGCACAAAGAAAATGAAGTCTTTATTCTTTTTGATGGTTCATTAATATCACTACTTTCAGTATAATTGTCCACAAAAACGATTTCTTTTTCATTTACATTCAAATTATTAATTTTGTTGACACCATTATCAATATAATTAAGAAAAGTTGCCTTTTTGGGAGAATAATAAAGTATCGAATTCTGAATATCAATGAATAGTAGGAAATTTTCGCCAATCTTATAATCCATGCCAGCAGAAGTCAATAGCCCAAAGGCAAGCGAACTTTTATACTTTAATTTATAACTAATATTAGAAAAAGGGTAATAACCGGGCAAATTGGTGTAAATGCTCGAAAAATAATCATCTGACATTGAAACATAACTTAATATGCCTCCAATTTTGATATAAGGATAAAAGTCATTAAAAGATTTCCCAATTAATAAAGATGCTGCTATGTTTAAAGATTTACTCTTAAAAGTACTAGTTTCAGTAAGCTCGGCATAATGCTTCGGGTCGTCATAAAAATTAATTCTTTCGCTTGATTTAATTACTTTCGGTCGCCCAAAAACATAATTACATCCCAATTCAACATTTAAATAAGGATTAATGTTGTATCCAAAAGTTAATCCACAATTCCATCCTTTTGCTAACGAAATTTTATTGAGATTATACGTGTTTGTTGTTAAAGTTGTATCAGAATATATCATGTGAACAATGGAGTCGCTTATAAAACTACTCTTAAAAGTTTCAATACCATACCCAAAATTAGGTTTTATATAAAATTTTTGAGCAGAAATTTTACTAACCGTAACGAATAGGAGTACTAAAATAAATATTTTTCTATACATAGTTTTATAAGTTTTCAATTAATTATTCTTCGCAAAAACAAAGGAGGTTTGATAGTGTTGCTAAAATCATTACTTCTTTTTAAAGTGGATTCTGAACTCCATTTTTTTTTTTGCAAATGAGACTACAAAAGTAATTAATTTTTCTTATGGTTATGAAAAAAAAATAAACCTTAGCTCCGTAATTTCTTCATCCCAATAAGGATGTCAATGGTGATATTTCCGCAGAAAAAAACGCACCGTCAGTTTTTATTAATTTCTGACAGTTTTTATTAATTCCTGACAGTTTTTATTAATTCCTGTCAGTTCTTATTAATTTCTGACAGTTTTTATTAATTCCTGACAGTTTTTATTAATTCCTGTCAGTTCTTATTAATTCCTGACAGTTTTTATTAATTTCTGACAGTTCTTATTAATTTCTGACAGTTATTATTAATTTCTGACAGTTCTTATTAATTCCTGACGGTTTTTATTAATTCCTGTCAGTTTTTATTAATTCCTGACAGTCCATATTACTATCCTTTTTATCTTGATTAAATGCAAGGAACCTCAACTATTTGACTCCAATCGCTATATTCACCTTTCTTGCATGTTTGCGATTTGAGGTAATACGTTACTCCTACAACCAAATCCAAATCATTGCAATCCGTAACAGTATTGTTTGCAGTGGTGCCATAAGCTCCAACATACCATTTTAATTTATCAGGACTTATCATAAAGAGATAAGCTACCCGACCATCAATCACTTGATGTTGAACATCAATAGTTTTTGATACCTTACCCTGAGTTGCTTCGAATTCGCCTTTTTCAGTTTTTGAGCGAACACGAATTTTCAACTGATGGGTTTCAAAAAGAGTTTTTGAATTAGGTATGTCGTCATCACCGGCTTCTTGCACCTTTGCCAAAACCTTATCCATTATAATATTGCTTTTGAGCAATTCAGTGTCTCTTGCCGCTACTGCACCGGGTATTTTGCCTGCTGCTTTAATTTCGGCAGCATCTAATTTGTCAACCTGCGTCTTTGCAGATTCCAACAAATCTTCTATGTCAGCAAACAAAGGGTCAGCAAACATGCCGAGAAGGAATGCTAACCAATATTTTACAAGTTCCGAAACATTATTTGGTTTGTTGAATTCGCACATTAATCTTTTTACGGGTTCAGGGTTAGTGTTTGCCATTTTGCTTTTTTTTTATGAGTTACTATTTTTTTTTACTTAGATTGTAGGTTACTTTTTATTTTTTTTTATAAAATACAACTGTACTTATTATTTTTTACAAAAGAGATGATGACAACATTATTCAACTATGTATTTGTTTTTCTAATACTTAAAGGATTATTGCACCACCTTTTTCTACTAACACAATCGAGCAGCAAAGATATATATTTATTTTGATAT
>CAIOYH010000076.1 GCA_903862465.1 uncultured bacterium
ATGCCAGATTGTCAGTTTTTATATTTTCTGACTTTTTTATCCCAGCCTTACTTTTATGCTTTTTGTGGCATGGTTTACTCCGGAATCACTGGCACACTTTGCTCCGGAATCACTGGCATGGTTTACTCCGAAATAGTCAATAACGAGCCAACAATAAAACAATGCAACAATAAAACAATTTTACGAATCAGAAAACGCTCAGCTCACTTCTTTTTATTTTGTAAAGGCTTATACCTTCGCCCACCATCCAATTTCTTTTTCAAACGATAGTAGTCCTTATCTTTTGATTTACCGCTTTCATCTACATAGAACACATCACCCAAACCGAATGCGATATGATCATAAAAAAAATTGCGTTTCTCTTTGCTTTTATACTTACTAATTTGGGCTACAACTAGGTCGGGATGGCATTTAAAACACTCCCCAATGGCATAAGAAGGCGCTTCGCTCGCGGAACCACTGTTTGCCCATAAGGTTGCCAAAAATAATTGAAGCACCACTGTATCCTGTGTTCTACAGAAATATGAAGGCAGTATGTTCAGCATATAATCATATTTCATATCGGAATAATTCCATGATTTGGGATAAAGGGTCTTATAGGCAAGACTATCAATTGGCGATTTCCATTTATTTGAAACGTGATCATATTTACGAAACAATGCTGTCTGCCTTTCATTTAGCTTTTTAAATGTGGTAAGAATTGTAAGTATAAGGGTTTTCTGAGCAGAGTCGGGCAAATCTTTCAGCAATTGCACACGACTGCTATGAACATAACCTTCAAGTTGTTTGAGTCGTTGTTCTTTATCTGTCTTTAAGACATAAACTGACCACCACCCATTGCAAGATGAATCGCAATAGAAAAACTCATCGGTATTGATTTTCCCTACGACATCAAAATTGACCCCTCTTCCGCTTCTTATATTGGTGATACCATCGAGGTCGTTAATCATAGCAGGTAACATTTGTGCTTTTGCAAAAATGCACAATGCAATACAAAGATATAATGAAAGAAAGAGCTTCTTCTTCATGAGTCTTTTATTGTTTCTCTATCCCAAAGTTTTGACAATAGTAATCGAAAAAAGAACAGTAAAACAGTTAAACAACTTAACCATCCTCGCCTCACCCACATGTCATATTCAATTAAAATTTTTTCAATCTTTCCCACTCATTATTCGGGGATAGCATCCTCACCCGCATTAATCTTTTTATGAACCCAACCTGAAGCGGCAATCGAAATTTCATAAAGAGCATACAATGGAACAGCGACGATTGTTTGGGTAAACATATCCGTGGTTGGCGTAATGATACCTGCAATAAGCATGATGATAACCACAGCATACTTGCGATTCTTCTTCAGGAATCTAGGGGTAAGCAGCCCTGTGTAGGTCAAAAAATAAACCATCACAGGAAGTTCAAACACTATGCCGGTGGATAAAGGTAACATCACGGTGGTAGAAATATAACTGCTGATGGTGATTTGATTTGAAATCATTGGGCTCAACTCATAGTTTGCTAGAAAAATAACAGATAATGGAAGAATGATATAATATCCGAAAAGAAGACCCGTAAAAAACAAGAAATTGATACTAGCAATGATGCCGCGACTCGAACGTTTCTCTTTGGAGGTTAAAGCAGGTTTGATAAACAACCATATTTGCCACATCATATAAGGAAACGTAATGGAGAAACCTGCCATGCATGAAATAATCATGTGCCAACGAAACTGTCCGCCTAAATCTATATTGATAAGTTTAATGGGTACACTTTCGAAACAAAAGGAATCTAAATTCAGCCATTTTCCCAAATCACAAAACCAACCATAGGTGACAAACTCCTTATGTAAAGGACCTATAATAATAGTATCGAAAAGGAAAGTTTTAAAAAAGAAGGCAGCAAAACTGAAGACAACGAAAACTAAAACAACACGAATCAAATATGCACGTAGCACATCCACATGTTCCCAAAAGCCATAATCGTCTTTTTTCTCGTGCAGTTTGCTCGAAAGAAATCGAAACATATATTAAAGTAGGATGAAGCTAGTTTTGACTAAAGAAGATGAATCACAGGATAGAATAACAGTAAGCTTACGCCACCGAACTCTTTTCTTTTGTATCGCTCGACACATCCTTTTTTTCTTGAGGCACGTCTTTATCGTTAATCATATTAGAAACTTCGTTCTTAGCTTTATTAAATTCACTGACTCCCCTACCCAATCCGCGCATCAACTCAGGAATTTTTTTACCACCAAAAAGAAGCAAAACAATGATAAGAATAATAATAATCTCTTGACCTCCGAGAATACCTAAAACCGTTAATGTTGTCATATACTTATATTTTTAAAATTATGAATAAAACTTGAACTATTATTTTAATAACGCTGCTTTACACTTGCATTATTTTCTGCAAAGGTACGACAATTAATTCATTTATAACCCACAATTCTATGTTTTATTGTCGCTAACTCAATACAATGATTAATATCATCAAAAAGTTAGAAATATCGCACCTCTAAACACTACTCCATCTTTGCTTTATGTCGAAAATTATATATATTTTTGCCCATTATTAACCAAAACAAAAAACGAATGAAAAAAACAATTACTCGATTAGCATTAATTATGGCGATGGTGATGAGCCCGTTATTGTTTCTGAATGTTGCGCATGCGCAAACCACTGGAACTTTAACCTTTGTATTCACTACCACTTCTACCGGTGGTTACACACCCAACAATTGTTTGGCTGCTTGGATTGAAGACGCTAGTGGAACGTTTATTAAAACTAAATTCAAGTATTGCAATTCTGGAAATGGGAATACTCATTTAGCAACTTGGGTAGCAAAATCCGGTTCGAATGTTGTTGACGCAACTACCGGTACTACTAGAACAAATGGTCAATTAACTTTGGTTTGGAATGGCACAGACGTATCTACAGCACTTGTTGCAGATGGCACGTACAAGGTTTGGCTCGAATTTGCATTTGCTTCAAGCTTAACAACCGGAAAAGTTACAACATCTTTCTCTTTCACCAAAGGTGTAAATGCCGACCATCAAACTCCTGCTAACATGACCAACTTCACGGGTATGACCTTGGATTGGGTTCCTACATTTGTTGGTGTTGCAGAAAATCAAGAAAAAGCAAACTTCACCGTGTCGCCAAATCCTGTAAACAATCAAAGTACGATTAATTATTCGTTGAATGATTATTCAGATGTAAGCATTAGCCTATATGACATTTCAGGAAAATTGGTAAAGGTTATTCTAGATGAAAACCAAAATGCAGGCACTTACAATTTGCCATTATCTATGAATGGTACCATTGAACCCGGTATTTATTTTGTAAAGATGTACACAGGAAACACACAACATACCGAGCGTATTATTATTACCAAGTAAAAAACAGCTCTTACACTGTTAATTTCAGTATAAAAAAAGCCGATGAATTTCACTTCATCGGCTTTTTTTTGATCTTTTTCTTCATCAATAAAAATTATTTCTATTATGTACGATATTAATATTAAATGCATTAAAATAATCAATACGATTTTTTTTTTAAAATATTAGATTGAGATTTGTCAAAACGGTAAAATGTCATATCTTTGTGCCATTATTAACCAATAAAAAAACGTATGAAAAAGAAAATTACGCATTTATTACTAATGGTGGCTTTACTAACAAGCACCTTTTTGTTCAATTCAAGTTTGACTGCTCAAACTGCAGGAACCATGACATTCACTGTCACAACCACCTATACAAACGGAAGCTGGTCTGGCAGGCATGATTTTGTGGTCTGGATTGAAAACTCATCCGGAACCTTTATTAAATCAAGAATTCATTATGGTTCAGATAATGATCACCTAGTGGAATGGTCAACAAAAACTCCTTCGATGAGTTTAGTTGATGCCACAACAGGATCAACAAAGAATGGAAATCCGTACGTCTATTCAGGTATAATTTGGATAGGGAATGATTTGACAGGTGTTTCACCTAACTACACACTTTTACCGGATGGTACTTACACTGTAGCTATGGAATTAGCGTGGGGCAGTTCTAAAGTTTTGGGAACCGGAAGACAAATCTACCGCGTTAATTTCACAAAAGGACCTAGTCCACAAACTGTGACGCCTGCCAATCAAACTAACTTCACCAATATGACCTTGCAATGGAATCCTCTTGGGGTTGGTGTGGCAGTTAATGATGAGCAAGCCAAATTCAGTGTTTCTCCCAATCCTATTTCAAATCAAAGTAAAATTCAATACTCCTTAAATGGTTTGGCTGAAGTAAACATCGGTTTATATGATATCACCGGAAAATTGGTGAAAGTATTAGTAAATGAAACTCAAAACGCCGGCAATCATAGCATAGCTATATCAGAAAACGGCAAAGTTAGTCCCGGAATTTATTTCATCAAAATGAATAATGGAAAAACAGAACATACTGAACGCATTTTAATTTCCGAATAAGCTAACTAAGACATTAAAGTTATTTTGAAAGAGAGCGCCGCTGAAAGCATTCATCGGCGCTTTTTTATTACCCTTACCTCTAGCCATTGCAGAAACAGAAAACCTCTAAAATCACAACTTTTATTAGTATTTGCGAAAAATAAAATCAATAAAAA
>CAIOYH010000077.1 GCA_903862465.1 uncultured bacterium
ACTTAGCAATTAAAAATATAGAAATGGCTTGGACAAGACCAATTAAACATTGGCCTATTATTCTTCATCAATTTTTAATTATCTTTGCAGACAGATGTAGACTCTAAAAATCCTGTTTACACAATCTTCTTTACACTCTCTTTTAATATTCTTATACTGTTCTGATTGACTTAATAATTCTTCGCCTTCCGCTCGAAATAGGATTTCGGATGATCGCAAACAGGGCAGTTTTCTAAGGCTTTTTTACCTTTGTGAACATAACCGCATTTGCGACATTCCCATTCTTCGGCTTCATCGCTTTCGAACACATGGTTTTGTTCCACATTGTGGAGCAGTTTCAAAAATCGAGCTTCATGTTCGGCTTCTATCTTCGCAATAAGTTTGAAAGCCATCGCTACCTTTGGGAAGCCTTCTTCAGCAGCAATGCGCGAAAATTCGGGATACAATTCTGTCCATTCTTCGTTTTCGCCATTGGCAGCGGCAATCAAATTTTCGGCAGTGGTCGCAATCATTCCGGCAGGATAGGTGGCTGTGATTTCAACAGGACCTCCCTCCAAAAAGCGGAAGAAAATTTTGGCATGTTGTTCTTCTTGCATAGCCGTGTTCATAAACAATTCGGCTATCTGTTCGAAGCCATCTTTTTTGGCTTGTTTGGCAAAAAAAGTATAACGATTCTTGGCTTGCGATTCGCCTGCAAAGGCTTTTAATAGATTTTTTTCGGTTTGTGTTCCTTTAATGCTACTCATGATTTTTTGTATTAAAATAAGTTCTAGAAATAATTCTTTTTAAATATTAATGTGCAAAATTAAAAAAATAATGGTAGATTTGCACAAATTCATTTTTTTTGATGAAAATAATTTTCCGCACAACCTAATGCAGCTGATATGCTCAAACATCTAACAGCATAGGATTGCAGCCCGAATAAAATCTTTATACATAAAAATAAATAAAAAATAATTCAGTTTAAAGTTATCACATTCGTTGAAATGTAGTAACTTTATCGAAGTTTAAAAAAAACAATTATCATGAACACTTCACCCTCTTACCTTTTTGCCCCAAACGACAAAGCCAAATTTAAGGAATATTTGCAATCTGTAGATGTTTCGAAAATCAAATCATTTATTTTGATGGACACCAACACCAAGAAACAGTGCTTGGACAAATTCGTCACTGATTTTCCTGAATTGCAGAACGCAGATTATATCATGATTCGCAATGGCGAACAATTTAAAAGTCTCGAATCCTGCCAATTGATTTGGAAGAGCCTGACCGAAAACTTTGCCGAACGCAACGATTTGTTCATTAATTTGGGTGGTGGCGTCATCACCGACATGGGTAGTTTTGCTGCTTCGGTCTATAAAAGAGGCATGCAATTTTGCAATGTGCCCACGTCTTTGTTAGCCATGATAGATGCTGCCATAGGCGGAAAAACAGGCGTTGATTTCATGGGATTGAAAAACATGTTAGGCTCTTTTGCTCCTGCCAACAGCACTTATATTGACATTGATTATTTGAAAACTTTGCCGCGCGAACAGTTGAATTCGGGCTATTCTGAATTGTTGAAGATTGCCTTGGTTGCTTCCAAACCTTTGTGGGAAGAACTGATGACTTTTGAATATAACGACATCATCAACAAGCCCGAAATCATTGCCGAAGCTGTTCGATTGAAAGACGGCATCGTGCAACAAGATCCTCAAGAGGAAAACATCCGCAAGAAACTGAATTTCGGACACACCATTGGTCACGCCATCGAATCCTATTCTATCATCCATGGAAAAAATCCTTTATTGCATGGCGATGCCGTTGCAATTGGCATGATTTGCGAAACGTGGATTTCGAACAAAGTAAGTGGTTTGAGTGATGCATTGACTGCCGAAATCATCAACAAGGTGGTGGTTTCGAGTGGCAAATACAAACTCAATGTGGACAAAGCCGAACTGCTGCGCATGTTGCGCAACGACAAGAAAAACTCGGGTTCGAGAATCAATTTCACTTTGTTGGGCGATGTGGGCGATGCACGCATTGACCAAACTTTTAGCGAAGAGTTGATTTTTGAAGCTTTGAGTTATTATTTCTATCTTTAGTATTTTCTCTTCACCACTAAGATTCGGAATTTTTACGCTACAATCAGCATGAATCGTATTCGGATACGCATCGGAACAACACCCCTCCTCCACATCTCTATCAGTTTACCTGCTTCCAAAAGCATCAGCCATCGCGTGCTCATCATCCAAGCATTGTGTGGAGAGGCTTTCAGCATCAGCCATCTATCGGATTCGGATGATACTGTTTTGCTGCGCGATGCTTTAGCTCATGCCCTCAGCGGCGACTCATTCGACATGGACAATGCAGGCACTCCCTTTCGTTTTCTGACCGCTTTTTTTGCCCTCACCGAAGGCGAAAGAGTGTTGACAGGTGGCGAACGCATGGTGCAACGTCCCATAGGTCCTTTGGTGGATGCTATGAACGAGATGGGCGCCCACATCACCTATTTGAACCACGACGGCTTCCCGCCTATCCATATTGAAGGCACACACCTCGACGGCGGCAAGGTCAACATCGCTGCCGATGTAAGCAGTCAATTTGTTTCTGCGCTGTTGCTCATCGCTCCCAAACTTCATAAAGGCATAGAACTCCATCTGCAAAACAGCGTGGCTTCTCAACCTTATATAAAGATGACTTTAGACGTGATGCGCCACTTTGGCATCGCGGCTTCTTGGCAACATGACGTCATCCGCATCGCGCCCCAAGCCTATCAATCTAAAAACATCACCATAGAACCCGATTGGTCAGCCGCCGCTTTTTGGTATGAAATTGTGGCTTTAGCGCCAAATGCAGAAGTCACCTTGCTTGGCTTGCACCACGATTCTTTGCAGGGCGATGCTCAAGTGGCTGAGATATTTGAAAAATTGGGCGTGGAGACCTTCTATAGCGAACAGGGCGTCCACTTGAAAAAATCCCACACCATTGTTGATTTCATCGAGATAGATTTCCGCCACATCCCCGATATGTTTCCTGCCATTGTAGCCACTTGCGCTGCTTTGCATGTTAAATTTCGGTTCACGGGTATCGAAAACCTCCGCATCAAAGAGTCCGACCGTGTCGAAGCTATGATGTCGGCTTTGGGCAAAATGGGCTACCAATTCCACTATGACGAACCCCATACTTTATCTTTCCTAAACGAAATGCTTCCCACTACGGATGCGCCCATCGAATGTGATACCTATAAGGATCATCGCATCGCTATGGCATTGGCTCCTTTGTGTTTATGTCATCATGAAATCACCCTTAAGGATGCCGATAGCGTCAAGAAATCCTATCCCCATTTCTTCAAAGATTTGGCTCAGGCAAGATTTTTTATCGAAACTATATAAATTTTTTGTACTTTTGACCTTATTTTAAATTCTTCAACCATGAACATCTATCAACAAATTTCGGAAGCGCAACAAAGCAACACGGATTGTGTTTTCTGTGTCATCACCGACACCAAAGGCTCCTCGCCACGCAAAGCAGGCTCCAAAATGCTCGTGTTCGCCGACCGCAAAATCCTCGGAACGATAGGCGGCGGCAGCATCGAATTTCAGGCTATCACCGACGCCATACAACTGATGAAACAAGGCGTGCCCATGAAAAAAACCTATCAATTGGAAGAAGATTTGGGTATGCACTGTGGTGGCACCGTAGAAGTGTATTTCGAACCCATCAAAAGTGCTGCCGAACTCCTCATCTTTGGCGCGGGACACATCGGACGCGTCGTGGCGAAATATGCCAAAGACTTTGGTTTTCGCATCACCCTCTACGACCCCCGCGAAGGAATTTATGACGAATTCGACTCCGCGCCCTACCATTGCGTCTGTGAGGACTATCTTTCCGCTATCGAAAAAATCACCTTCACCGCCAACACTTATATCGTGATTTTGACCCACAAACACGAATACGACGAAACCATAGTGGGTCTCTGCGCCCGCAAACCTTACGCCTATTTGGGCATGATAGGCAGCCGCCGCAAGGTGGGCGATGTGAAAAAGAACCTCCTCGCCAACAACATCGCTACCCAAGACGAAATTGACCGCATCGACATGCCCCTCGGCATCAAATTTAACGCCGAGACCCCCGAAGAAATCGCCATCAGCATCCTCGCCAAACTTATTGACGTGAAGAATTCTTTGTTAACCACATAGACTCATAGGCACATAGAATTTTTGATTTGAGATTTTAGAATTTTGATTTGCTAGAACACATAGGGGCTTAACCACATAGAATTTTTGATTAGATAGAAAACATAGGCAAAGAGGATTTTTGATTTTAGATTTGAGAATTTAGATTTGAGAATTTAGATTTGAGATTTTAGATTTATGATTTGAGATTTAAGGTTTGCAGCCTTGGGATTTGGTATTTGGAATTTGGAGGCCTCCTCCTCTATTCGTAATTCGCCCATTCGTAATTCGTAGAGGTTCCCCTTGGTATTTGGAATTTGGAATTTGGAGCTTGGAATTTAATACTTTCCTAGTGGAATCGCACCGCCCTGCATTACAACTACATAAACAAATTAAATCTTCGCATACACCCCTGATGTCGGTATCTTTTATGATGACATCGATGTAAACTTAAGAGACATCGATGTTACCTTAAGAGACATCGATGTTATCTTAGACGACATCGATGTAATCTTAGACGACATCGATGTTACCTTAGACGACATCGATGTTATCTTATACGACATCGATGTTACCTTAGACGACATCGATGTTACCTTAGATGACATCGATGTTAATCGAGATAACATCGATGTTAATCGAGTTAACATCGATGTTAACTTAAAAAACATCTTTGCAAAATCGGTTATAGAAGAACTCATCCATGTAACCTACGCTATTTAACGCACAAAAAAAAACGATAAGTTGCGACTATCGTTTTTGTTTAAGTAAATAAAAATTTGCAACTAAAGCTCCTCTTTACTCTATAATAAATTTCTAATTTCTCTCATAAAAACAATCCCCTCCCCCTCAAAACACATACGTAATTCCCCCTCTCACGGTAGGATTGGCGCGGGGGGAACTTTGGTTGAGGTCAATTTGGAGCAAAGCATCATAAAGCACCATGCCTTTGAACCAAACGCCTTTGGTGATTTCATATTCGTAGCCCGCACCTATGGGAGCGCCCATGGTCCAATTACGAAGGCGGATGCCTGTGTTGTTGATATAACCCGTGTTGAGGGCTTCGAATTCGGCATGAACCAAGATGCCTTTCCAAATATCATATTCGCCGAACACACGTCCGCCATAAGAAAATTCACCGCTCAGATTGCCCGAAGCAGTGTACATCGCCACAGGCGAAACGCCCAAGCTGAATCCCATAAATTTGTAGCCGATGATAGGAGCCAAATCAATGTTCACGCCATTGATGAAGGTGGCGCTCGTTTCGCCCCCGATAATCAACTGTGCCGATGCACGCATGGGAAGAAACGCTGCACCCATCACGAGAAGGATGCACGTCAATCGTAGTAGTTTCTGAAAGTTTTTCATAGAAGTTTGTGTGAAGTGCATAGCATGGGCAGGAGTCTTTTGAAAACTCCGCTTCGCCCTGCTTTATGCCGATTAATATTTTATAAGTTTTTGAATTTGGCTGACATCGTCAGTTTCGATACGTATCATATAGATGCCTGCCTTGGCGTTTTGGGTGAATTCGCCTAAAGCCACTTGTTGGGCACCTGCTGCACTGAAACTTTTTTGGGTAGCATACACTACTTTGCCCGAAATGTCAGCTATCGTAATGTTTACGTTGCCTTCGTGGGTCAAATTGAGGTTCAATTTCGAATCGCCGTTCACAGGATTGGGAGCTATGCTGAATTGGGAAGTCGCATTTTCTTCAACACCCGTAAGCATATAGCTTTTCATACTTTGAGCTTTCAGGAAAATGCCCGAATCGAACACATTGTCGCCCACATCGGCGATAGCCATCTTGAGATGATAAGTGGATGAGGGAACAACAGCAGCTTGCGCAATCAAAACAGTGGTGTATCCGTCGTAAACGATACTCGTGCCATTCAAACCGAGGTTGTCAACGAAATAAGATGCGTTGGCGCCTGCATTCACATTGTTGATGCATACGGGTAAAATGGTGCCGGGAATGAGAGCGATGTTGCTGTTCACATAATTGCCGCCGCCGGGATACATACCATTGATAAAAAATCCAAAAATATCGTTGAAGCTCGTATTCACGAACTCAGGATATTCTTCTGAAGCAAAAACATATTGGAATTCGAGAACATTACCCACAGGAACCAAATCAAATTCCAACACTGCCGCATCGTAGGTGGGATAAGTCGTGATGCTGTTGAGCAAAACATCCCCGGGTTGCGAATTGTTATTATTCGCAAAAAGAATTGCACTATCGCCAATGGTAGGATCTCCATTGATGACGCCCGTGGTGAGGATGATGCCGTCGTTGATGCCGAGCGATGTGGAATTGCCCCCTGTGAAAGTGCCCACAGCATTGCTATCGCCTGTGAAAGTGACATTGCTTGCCGTGACGCCTGTCAAAATAAAATTGTTTACCATTTGGTTTAAACTTGAAGGAGAAGAAACAACAAGTTGAGCTTGTGCCGTAAACAGACAAAAACTACCACAAATCAATAAGAGTATAAATTTTTTCATATCAAATAAGTTTTAGAAGATTAAATAAAAATGTAAAATTATAAAACATTTTCGACACAGAGCATTATTTTTGAAAAAATATTTTTTTTGATGAAAAAATAGGTCGTTTATCGGAAGAAAAAAAAGGATATTTATTTTACCACAAAGGCACGAAGACACGAAGACACACAAAGTTTTTTAAAGTTATTTATTAAGACAATCAATACTTTGCAATTCTTTTCATCTTTGTACCATTGTGCATTTGTGTCTTGGATTCTTTGTGTCGTCGTAATATTTTTCACATTGTGATATTTTTTTCTTTGTGTCTTCGTGTCTTAGTGCCTTCGTGTCTTCGTGGTAAATCTTTTCTTTGTGTTTTTCAGCATAGGCTAAATTTTAGGCATTGATTTTGAGTTTAATTTGAATCCATACACAAAATAATAGTTAATGATTCAGAATTATTGCGTATTTTTGTACCTTACATTTTAAATCTATATAAAAATTCACACCCATGAATTGGCAGATAATAATCTGTAAACAAATAAGAAAAACAACAAACTAAGCTCTTGAATTATGAAAAAGTTCGTATCACTTTTGATGATTGCAGCCTCAATACTGCTCTTTTTACATTCTTCCGTCTTTGCACAAAAGCAATTTTGGGGCATGACTTCTCGCGGCGGAGAAGGCGGTGGGGTGATATTCGAAACCGACTCCAACGGCAACAACCAAAATGTGGTGTATCCTTTCGGCATCGAATTTGCGGGCGAAAATCCTCAGTATAGCGATTTGTGTCAAGCCGCAAACGGAAAACTTTATGGCATGACCTATCAAGGCGGCACCTTCAACATGGGTGTGTTGTTCGAATACGATGCCTCCACAGGCATCTATGCGAAAAAGGTTGACTTTTCGGGCAGCACCAATGGCAGCAGCCCAAAAGGTTCTTTGATGAAAGCTGCCAACGGGAAACTTTATGGCATGACTTCACGGGGTGGCATCAACGACCAAGGCACTATGTTTGAATTCGACCCCGCTACAAACATCTTCACAAAGAAATTCGATTTTTCTGCCACCAGCAAGGGCGAATATCCTTTTGGTTCTTTGGTGCAAGCTGCCAACGGCAAACTCTACGGCATGACATTTCAAGGAGGATTAAATAATTTCGGCGTGTTGTTTGAATATGATTTGAGCTCGAATACCTTTACCAAAAAACTTGATTTCGAGTCAGCTACTAACGGCAGCAATCCTTATGGCACTTTACTAAGAGCGAGCAACGACATCCTATACGGCATGACCTACGGAGGAGGCAGCAGTGATTATGGCGTGATGTTTTCCTACGAACCTGCCGTAAATATCTACACAAAACTCATAGATTTCGATGGCATCAACAATGGTCGCAATCCTTATGGCAGTTTGATGCAAGCTAGTAACGGAAAGTTATATGGCTTAACGAGTGGTGGCGGCATCAATTGGTTGGGCGTGTTGTTTCAATATGATATAACAACAAGCACCTACACCAAGCAATTCAATTTTGATGGTTATGTGAATGGCACAGGACCTTACGGCACCTTGGTGCAGGCTGCAAACAACAGATTATATGGTATCACCAACGCAGGTGGCATCAACGATATGGGCGTGGTGTTTGAATATGATTTTGGCACAAGCAACTTCCTTAAAAAGTTTGATTTCGATGGTGCCAATGCGGGCAGCACCCCTTTTGGTTCGATGATACGCGCCACCAACGACAAACTCTATGGCATGACTTCCGATGGCGGCGCAAGCGGTTGGGGCGTCTTGTTTGAATATGACGCGAGCAACAACACTTTCCTGAAACGTTTCGATTTCGAAAAAGCCACCAATGGCAAAACCCCCGTGGGTTCTTTGATGAAAGCTGCTAACGGCAAACTCTATGGCATGACCAACTTGGGCGGAACCAACAATATGGGTGTTATTTTTGAATACAATCTCACCACACTTTCCCTCACAAAGAAGTTTGATTTTGATGGAGCGACGAATGGCAAAAACCCCAACGGCTCATTGATACAAGCCGGCAACGGCAAACTCTATGGCGTAACATATTCAGGCGGCACTTCGGATGATGGCGTTTTGTTTGAATATGATGCGGCTACCAACACCTACCTCAAGAAGATAGATTTCGACAGCGTCAGCAGTGGGCAACATCCTTACGGTGCTTTGTTGCAAGCCACCAATGGCAAACTTTATGGTATGACTGCCCAAGGCGGCGTTTCCAACAATGGTGTCTTGTTTGAATATAACCCTGCCACAAGCACCTACACCAAAAAGCTCGATTTCGACGGCATCAACAACGGCAAACGTCCCAACGGAAGCCTTATGCAAGCTTTGAATGGAAAGATCTACGGCATGACAAGCCAAGGCGGTAGCAGCGATATGGGCGTGTTGTTTGAATATGATCCTACTACGAACATCCATGTGAAAAAAATCGACTTTGCAGGTTCTGCTTATGGCAGAAACCCTACAGGCTCTTTGATTCAAGGGAACGATGGAGAGCTGTATGGCATGACCTACCTCGGAGGAATCAATGACAAAGGCGTTTTGTTTCAATATGATATTGCCACCAACACCTTCGTAAAGAAACTTGATTTTGACGGAACCACTCAAGGCAGTTATCCTGAAGGTTCCTTGTTGCAAGCTTCCAATGGGAAACTCTATGGCATGACCTATTCGGGTGGCACCAAAAGCCTTGGCGTCATCTTTGAATATGATTTCTTAGCAGCAAGTTTCACCAACAAACTCAATTTTGATGCTGTGAATGGCAAAAACCCTTTATTCTCTAATCTGATAGAAATCATTGGCGTCCCCATCGGCATAGCTGCTAATGCGTATCCCATAAACTTCAAAGCATATCCCAATCCCGCAACCGATAACATCTATATTGAACTCGAAAACAATGCTGCGCAAGCAAATTACGAAATCATCAACGCGATGGGTAAGCAAGTCTGCAATGGTATTATTATAGGTAAAACACAAGTGGAAACTTCCTCATGGGCTAAAGGTATCTATTTCCTCAAAGTGACTAGCGGAAAGACCATCGCGTGCCAAAAAATCATTAAACAATAACACAAAAAGTATTTCATACAATTAATAAAAAACAAATTAAACCAAATTATCAACACTAAAAAAAAGAACATGAAAAAACTAATGATTACCCTCTCCGTAGTGCTAATGTGCATTGCAAACGGATTTTCTCAAGATGCTGAAGGCTGTAAAGACCATCCGCTTTTTAACAGAATGCCAAATTATACCATAAGAGAATGTAGTGCAAACTTTGGCATTACTGACCTCGTTATGACGGATGGCAATTCAAAAACTATTGAAGGTTACAAAACTATGGTTACCTATGATTTTAATACGGAAAGCGGAAAACAAGCCTATTCTTTTTATCAAGTCGTGAAGAACTACGAAAATGCCCTTGTGAAATATGGTGTGAAAAGAATTTATTTGGCTTCGCAATATGCCACTCTTTTCTGCAAATCGGGCAACAAATCTGTTTGGCTTGGCATTGATGCTGCCTCAGATGTGGCAGAATCCTATACCCTTACCATAGTGGAAATCGAAGAAATGAAACAAGATATTCAAGCTTCCGATATACTCGATGCGTTGAACAAAGATGGATTTATCGCATTGGATATTCTTTTCGAGACAGGAAAATATGTCATACAAAAAGAATCACTTCCCATCATTGACCAAATCTACGCCATGTTGAACAGTGATGCTAGTCTCCAAATCAGCATTGAAGGTCATACGGATAATGTGGGTGACGCGGCAAGCAACAAAACTTTATCGAGCAATAGGGCAAAATCCGTGATGGATGCCCTTATCGCCAAAGGCATAGACAAAAAGAGACTTACTTTCATCGGTTGGGGACAAGAAAAACCCGTTGCCGACAACAGAACCCCCGAGGGAAAAGCCAAAAACCGCCGTGTTGAAATTGTCAAGAAGTAACATCTTCCGTTTTGGGTTTTCTTTCTTTATAAAATAAAATAAATATTGTAATCGTTTATCACTGCACGACTTCACATCGTGTGGCTCGTGATATACGCCACTATTTAGAAACAAATAAAATTCAACCAACTTATGAATCAAGCTCCTTCCCGAAAAATCTTTAACATTATTGTTATTGCTGCTGCCTTAGGCTATTTTGTTGATATTTATGATTTGATACTGTTCGGCGTGGTCAAAAACCCTAGTTTAATTGATTTGGGGATTACCGACAAAGCCCTTTTGTTTTCTCAGGGCAATTTTCTATTGAGTATGCAAATGGCAGGCATGTTGATTGGCGGCATCGTGTGGGGCATCTTAAGCGATAAAAAAGGGCGTATGTCCATCTTGTTCATGACCATCTTTCTCTATTCCATCGCCAATATTGCCAACGGATTTGCCCAAAACATCCCCCAATATGCCGTGTTGCGTTTCATTGCAGGCTTTGGTCTTTCGGGCGAATTGGGCATTGGCATCACCATGGTTGCGGAGATTATGACCAAAGAGACGCGCGGTTTGGGTGCAAGTCTAGTTTCAGGGATAGGCATTGCAGGCTCCGCTTTAGCCTTCACGGTAGCTGAGAAATTCAATTGGCGTGTTGCTTTCTGGACAGGCGGCGGCTTGGGTTTATTGCTGTTGTTTCTGCGTATCGCCGTCTATGAATCAGGCATGTATGAAAAAACCAAAGGCATCAAAGTGAGCAAAGGCAACTTCATCAGTCTGTTCACCAACATCAAACGTTTCAAGAAATTTATCTTCATTATTTTGGCAGGCATCCCGGCTTGGTATGCGGTGAGTGTTTTAGCCATCAACGCACCCACCATCGCCCAAGATGCTTTGCACATTTCGGGACCCATCAAAGGTTCCACTTCGGTGATGTTGCATTATATCGGTGCTGCCCTTGGCAGTTTCCTGTTCGGTTATCTTTCCTTGAAACTAAAATCAAGAAAAAAACCCATCCTCATCGCTATTCTTTCGATGGTGGCTTTGTGCATCGTTTATTTCTCTCTTCATGGCGCAAGTCCTTTTCTGTTCTATACCATATTATTAATACTAGGCATCCCGATGGGCGGTTTGTGGACGGTGTTTGTGACGGCAGCTTCCGAACAATTCGGCACCAATTTGCGCGCCACCGTCACCACCTCTGCGCCCAACTTCGTGAGAGGTGCCACCATACTCATCACCTATCTCTTAGGCGTATTCACCTCCCTGTTTTCCACCCAAGGCACCGACGATGGTTTGTGGATTTCAGCCGTGATAGTCGGCCTGTTTTTCATCGCCATAGCCCTCATCTCCATTTTATTTATTGATGAAACCTATGGCAAAGACCTCGACTATGTGGAGGAAA
This sequence comes from uncultured bacterium, assembly GCA_903862465.1. Lineage (GTDB taxonomy): Bacteria > Bacteroidota > Bacteroidia > Bacteroidales > CAIWKO01 > CAIWKO01. The sequence continues at coordinate 12,001 of CAIOYH010000077.1, forward strand.
TTAAGTAGAAAGTATTGATGTTTCTTTCAAAAGATTTCTTCCTAGAGGAAAACATTGGGAACTTGGCGATTGGATTTATTTTGGTTTGTAAAGAAATATTCTTGCCAAAGTAATTGATTTCCAAAACAATGCCATACGGCATCACTATAAAAGTATTCTCTTGCCTTATAATGTGATTCGATTGCATAACAATGTGATTCGATTACATTACAATGTGATTCGATTACATTACAATGTGATTCGATTACATTACAATGTGATTCGATTACATGATTAAGTGATTCGATTACATTACAAAGTAAATCGATTACATTACAATGTGATTCGATTACATTACAAAGTAAATCGATTACATTACAATGTGATTCGATTACATGATTAAGTGATTCGATTACATTACAAAGTAAATCGATTACATTACAATGTGATTCGATTACATGATTAAGTGATTCGATTACATTACAA
>CAIOYH010000078.1 GCA_903862465.1 uncultured bacterium
GTTGAGGAACCTTGCATGATTTTATAAAATTAGACCGACTCTGTTGAGGAACCTTGCATGATTTTATAAAATTAGACCGACTCTGTTGAGGAACCTTGCATGATTTTATAAAATTAGACCTAATCTTTTTGCAGATATAAAGTATTTTTTCAATGTTATTTTAGCTGTGTTATTGCATGGAATCTATGCTTAAAAAAATATTTTTCTTTTTTTTTTATCGAAGAAAATAAAAGAAAATGGAGAATTGGTTTTTGGTAAATACGGGAAAATAATTCACGTAAAAGGCGACGACCTCTTGAAATTGCGCGACGGAAAATCTTCGGATGAGCTATAAAAGAACTCAACTTATGCCTCCTTCCTAAAAAACTTTATAACTTTACAAACTTTATAACTTTACAAACTAATTTCTCCACATAAAAAAAAGACCAATCTCTCGGTCTTTTTCATTTTATCAATCTAAACTAACTATTGTGCTTTCAGTTTTTTCACTTCGGCAATGAGTTCGGGAAGCACCTTGAGCACATCCCCTACTATGCCGTAGTCCGCTGCTTCAAAGATGGGTGCATCGGGATCTTTGTTCACCGCCACTATACATTTTGAGCCCGAAACGCCGCCCAAATGCTGTATGGCGCCCGAAATTCCCAAAGCAAAATACAAATTCGGAGCAATCACCTTTCCGGTCTGTCCCGTATGTTCGTCATGTGAACGCCATCCCTCATCAGAAACAGGACGCGAACAAGCAGTTCCGGCTCCCAACAGTGCGGCTAGCTCTTCAATGCCGCCCCAATTCTCAGGTCCTTTCATGCCTCTGCCGCCCGAAACAACAATTTCGGCATCCGTCAACAGGATTTTGCCCGTAATTTTGTTTACTTCCGTCACATTTGTTTTTAACTCGCCATCATTTATCTCAGGATGAAAAGCCTCTATAGCGCTATCCACCGGCGATTCAATAACGCCAAATGCATTTTGCAACAAGGTGATGATTTTTTTAGGAGTTTTAATCACTATGTTCCCAAGAGCCTTCGAAGTATAAACTTTTTTTGTTACCACGAAAGGTTCCATGCTCACCGGAATGGCGGTGGCGCCTGTTGCCAATCCTGCGTTCAAGCGAACCGACAAACGGGGGGCTATCGCTTTGCCTGCATTGTTGTGCGCAAAGATAATCACATCGGCATTCTCCTTTGCAACGGCTTGCGCAACAACAGAAGTGTAAGCTTGATTGTTCAACCACTTCAGATTTTCGTCGTGAACGTTCAACACTTTTGCGGCTCCATAGATTTTTAAATTATTCAACTCTTCGTCGGTCACATTGCCAATGGATAATGCAACAACGGATGTGTTGAGTTGTTTTGCTATTTCGTGGGCGTAGGAAATCAACTCAAAGGTAAGTTTCTTGAACTTCCCGTCCCAATTTTCTGTATAAACTAATACTGACATATTTTTTTCTTTTTTTAGGTATTTAGACTTTTTGACTTTTAGACTATTAGTATATTAGGCTTTTTGCATTATTTCCGTAGTGAACGAATTAATGCGCCTAAAACTTTTTCTGTTTCTATATATTTATTTTCATTTTCATTTAATTCTGATTCCTTGATGAAGCCCAATTTGGCTGATAAAGTAAATTGATAATGCAATTCTTTTAACGAACCAAAAGCAATTTCAAGAAATCTAAGGTATTCGGTTTGACTTTCACGCATACAACCTTCAACTATATTCGATGGCACAGAAACTGCTGCCCTTCTCATCTGAGAAGTTAAACCATAAATCTCTTCTTTGGGGAAATTTTTAGTAACTTGATAGGTATAAACAGCCAAATCGTCAGCAAATTTAAACGCTATTAGTTTCGTATGATCTCTCATTTCCTTATTTTTTAATTTTAAGTCTAATTGAATAAAGTTTTAAAGCCTAGAGTCTAAAAGTCTAAAGCCTAAATACCATTTATATTAATTTGGCTTCATTATGTAATAAATCCACTAATTCCTTCACGTTTTCCGCATCAATTTTGCGGCAAGCAGCTTTAGGTTTTGGCAATTCAAATCCGATAAACTCGGTCAAACTATCCACAGCAGTAGGTTCCACCACTTGTAGGGGCTTTCCTTTTGCCGACATAATGCCCCGCATCGAAGGAATGCGTGGATCTTTAGCAATACCTTTTTGGATAACTGCAATAAAAGGCAATTGTGTAAGTACAGTTTCTTGTCCGCCATCAATTTCGCGCTTCAATTCAACGGCGCCATTGGTGATTTCCAAATTCGAGACCGCAGAAACAGAAGGCATACCCAACATTTCTGATAACATGCCACCCAAAGCAGCACCATTATAGTCGCTCGATTCAATTCCGCAGATAACAATATCAAAAGCATCCTTGCGAACGATTTCGGCAATCTGACTTGCTACAAAAAAGGTGTCTTTTGGTTCCGCGTTGACGCGAATTGCACCGTCGGCACCAATCGCCAAGGCTTTTCTGATGGTTGGCTCTGTGTCTGCCAAACCAACATTCACCACGGTGATGTTATCTATTGTGCCGGGCTGAGCATCCTTAATATCTAAGGCTCTCGTCAGGGCTAATTCATCCCATGGGTTAATAATCCATTGTACGCCTGCATTGTCGAAAGCCGTATTGTTGTTTACGAACTTGATTTTTGTAGTCGTGTCAGGAACATTACTAATACAAATAAGAATTTTCATAATTTGCTAGGTGTTACGTTTAAAATTTAGTTTATAATTGAGTTATTTAAGGAGTGAACGCGAAATAACTATCTTCTGAATCTCAGAAGTACCTTCATATATCTGTGTCAATTTGGCTTCCCGCATCAAACGTTCCACATGATATTCCTTCACATAGCCATATCCGCCATGAATCTGAACGGCTTCGGTGGTAATATGCATTGCCATGTCGGCACAATACTGCTTCGCCATCGCACTTGCCACACCATACGGTAAATGTTGGTCTTTCAACCAAGCAGCTTTGAGGCAAAGATTCCGTCCGTTCTCAATCATCACAGCCATATCCGATAGTTTGAATGCTACATGTTGATGATTGAAGATTTCTGTGCCAAAAGCTTTGCGTTCTAAGGAATATTTCAGCGCGCGTTCGAATGCCCCCGATGCAATGCCTAACGCCTGAGCAGCAATTCCGATACGTCCGCCCTCTAAGGTCTTCATCGCAAAAGAAAATCCGAACCCATCGTCGCCCAATCTGTTTTCCTTTGGAACTTTCACATCATTAAACATAACAGAATGGGTGTCCGAGCTACGCATTCCCATCTTATTTTCATGAGGTCCTAAGGTAATTCCGGGAGAATCTTTGTCAACGATTAACGCATTGATACCTTTATGTTTTTTCTCAGGATTTGTTTGTGCAATCACGATATAAGTTGAAGCTGAATTGCCATTGGTGATCCAATTCTTAGTGCCGTTCACCAAATAATAGTCACCTTTGTCTTCTGCCGTAGTGCGTTGCGAAGTTGCATCCGAACCTGCTTCCGGTTCCGACAATAAAAACGCGCCAATCTTCTTGCCGCTTGCCAACGGACGAAGATATTTTTGCTTTTGTTCTTCGGTTCCATAAGTTTCAATGCCCCAAATCACAAGCGAATTGCAAACCGACATCACCACTGCCACTGAGGAATCAATTTTTGATATTTCCTCCATCGCCAACACATAGGAAACCGTGTCCATGCCGCCGCCGTCATACTTCGGATCGGTCATCATGCCTAAAAATCCTAGCTCCGCTAGTTTCTTTACATGCTCTGTGGGAAATTCCGATTTCTCGTCTCTTTCAATCACATCGCCTAATAATTCTCTCTCAGCAAAGTCTTTTGCAGCTTGCTGGATCATTTTCTGTTCTTCTGTATATTCAAAATTCATGGTTAAAAGTATTAAGTTTATTGCTTTACAATTATTTTTCGAATCAAATCCTTTTGAAAAATTTGGGACGACAAAGATAAAAAAAATAAATTAATTCCACTAAAGAAATATAAATATTATTCAAAAAGTTTTTAGCAACAAAAAAATAGGGCTAAATCGCATCAATTAGCATTGACCTTTGTCAATTGTGTGATTTTTGTCTATATTAATGGTATCTTTGCAGGGAAATTAAAAACTAAAACTTTATCATGGCTACAATTAATTACAATGCCCCCGACTATTTCTTACTAGATGAGCTCTTTTCGGATGAACATAAACTGGTTCGAGGTTCTATCAGAGACTGGGTAAACCGTTCAGTGATACCTATAATAGATGATGCTTGCCAAAATCATACATTTCCAAGGCACTTGATAAAAGAGCTTGGCGAGATGGGTGCTTTTGGACCGTATATCCCTCAAAAGTATGGCGGCGCCGGCATGGATCACATAGCTTATGGATTAATTATGCAAGAATTAGAGCGCGGCGACTCGGGTATTCGTTCGATGGCGTCCGTCCAAACCTCTTTGGTGATGTATCCTATCTATAGTTTTGGCACCGAAGAGCAACGCATGAAGTATCTACCCAAACTTGCCACAGGCGAATTGGTTGGATGCTTTGGTTTGACAGAACCCAACCACGGATCCGACCCGGGAAGCATGATAACTAGAATAGTAGACAAAGGCGATCATTATATTTTGAATGGTGCGAAGATGTGGATCACCAATTCGCCCATTGCGGACATGGGTGTGGTGTGGGCGAAGGACGAAAATGGAATTGTCAGAGGTATGATAGTAGAACGGGGCATGAAAGGATTCACAACTCCTGAGACTTTTAAGAAATGGTCGCTCAGAGCTTCCTTCACTGGGGAGATGGTTTTCGACGATGTGGTCATCCCGAAAGAAAATATGTTGCCCAACGTACAAGGCTTGAAAGGTCCGATGATGTGTTTGAACTCCGCGAGATTTGGAATAGCCTGGGGAGTAATTGGCGCGGCAATGGATTGTTATGATGTGGCATTAAAATATTCAAAAGAGCGTATTCAATTCAAAAAGCCGATAGCCGCGTTTCAATTAACACAGAAGAAACTTGCAGAAATCCTCACCGAAATAACAAAAGCACAGTTCTTGGCATGGCGCTTAGGCGTATTACGAAATGAAAACCGTGCCACCCCTGCACAGATATCCATGGCAAAAAGAAACAACGTGAAAATGGCATTAGACACAGCCCGCGAATCAAGACAGATATTGGGCGCCATGGGTATCACAGGCGATTTTCCGATGATGCGCCACATGATGAACCTAGAATCGGTCATCACGTACGAAGGAACGCATGACGTGCATCTACTGATCACCGGTATGGATATTACTGGCGAGAGTGCTTTCTCCTAATCCTTTTTCAAATTACTATTTAAACATATAATATAATGTATATTTCCGAATTTAATTATCATAATCCCGACACGCTGAAAGAAGCCATCCATCTTTTCAATACGCATGACGATGCTGCTATATTAGCAGGCGGCACCGACCTTTTAGTAGAGATAAAAAAAGGCTTGCGGCATCATAAAAATATAATTTCGATTACGAGTATTGATGAATTGAAGTTTATCAAAGAAGAAAACCACCATATAATTATAGGTGCAGGCGTAATTCACAATGATATTATTGATTCTCCTTTGATCCTGAGCAACCTTCCTGCTTTGGCGGATGCCCTGTCGAAAGTGGGGTCCGATCAAGTTAGAAATGCGGGCACTATAGGAGGCAATTTGTGCACCGGAGCTGCTTGTTGCGACTCTGCTCCCTTACTGATTGCCCTCGATGCAAGTATTGAGATTGTTGGTGCAAGTGGAATCAGGGTTCTTTCTTTAAAAGACTTCTTTGTGTTTAACAAAATCGTCAAATTATCCAAAGGGGAAATCCTCAGCAAAGTAATTATCCCCATTCCGGAAGCGGGAACGGGCTTGCATTATGAGAAGTTTGGTTTACGCGAAGCTGCGGCGGTGTCTGTGGTGTCGGTGGCGGTCATGGTTTTGATTAAAAACAACCAATGTGTAAAGGCATCCGTCGTTATTGGCGCGGTTGCCCCCACTCCCTTGATAAGCGGCAAGGCTACATGCATAATTATTGGGAAAACAGTACAAGAACTCACCCTACCTTCAGAAATTCTCGACCAAGCCGGAGACGCAGCAGCCGACGATTCAATTCCGATTGATGATATCAGAGGGGGAGCTAAGTATCGGAAACAAATTCTGAGTGTTCTCACCAAACGAGCTATTGAAAAAGCAGTTTTATCAGTTAAATAGAAAAAAGTAGCATCCCAAAAAAGTATTTTTATATGAAGAAAATTATCAATATAGATGTAAACGGCAATCATTACGAAGTCGCCATAAAACCTAATATCACACTATTAGATTTTTTGAGAGAAGAATTGAAATTGACGGGCACAAAAAAAGGTTGCGAGCTAGGAGATTGTGGCGCATGCACCATTATTATGGACGGAAAGGCAGTGAATTCATGCTTGGTGCTAGCAATTGAAGCCGATGGCAAGAAGATTGAAACCATTGAAGGCTTGGCAAAAGGCGATGAGTTGCATCCTATCCAAAGAGCCTTCATCGAAAAGGGCGGCATACAATGCGGATACTGTACACCTGGCATGATTATGCGTACAAAGTCTATCCTCGACAACAATCCCAACCCTACCACGGAAGAAATAAAGAAACAACTGAGCGGGAACCTGTGCCGTTGCACGGGATACACCAAAATCATTGAAGCGGTGGAGACTGCAAAGGATTATTTGAATGGTGTTACACCCAAAGAATTGGAATTTATGCCGCAGAAGTCTGCCATGAATTTGTCTGTAGTGGGAAAAAGGCTTGCAAAGATAGATTCTCCTGACAAATCAACGGGTCGCGCGCTTTTCACGGACGACATTTCCTTGCCGAATATGCTTTACGGAAAATTATTGCTCTCCACCAAAGCACATGCCAACCTTTTATCTGTGGATACGAGCGAAGCACTAAAACTTCCGGGCGTAAAAGCCATAATGACAGGTGCCGACGTACCCGATGCCACCTGGGGAACCTCGCCGGCTCGTTATGATGAATACATCTTGGCAAAAGGAAAGGTTCGCTACGTGGGCGATGTTATTGCAGCCGTCGCTGCGGTGGATGAAGAGACCTGTTATAAAGCTTTGGAGCTTATAAAAGTAGAATATGAAGAGTTGCCTGCCGTTTTCGACCCAATTGAGGCGATGAAAGACGGTGCGCCACGTCTCTTTGATGATAAATATGAAAACAACATCAACACCCATGTTGACCATCACTTTGGGGATATAGAAAAAGGCTTTGCCGAGGCTGACTATATACGTGAAGAGCGTTTTGAAGGTAATCGCACATACCAAAACCCTATGGAACCTCATTGTTCTATTGCAGAATGGGATCGCCATGGCAAGGTTACCTTATACACAAGTACACAAGTGGTGCACTATGTCCATCATCAGTTGGCAAGAATCCTAAACATTCCACAAGGGAACGTCCGCGTTGTAATGACGAACGTTGGTGGGGGATTTGGTGCCAAAGCTGCTACCACAACAATAGAGATTATGTCCATTTTCCTTGCCCGAAAGACGGGACAGGCTGTAAAGATGCGCTTCTCTCGCGAAGAAATGTATTTATATGGACGTGGACGTCACAAACAGATTATTGATTTAAAAATAGGTGTAAAGAAAGATGGCACGATCACTGCCGTAAAGCAACAAGCCATCCTCGAAGGAGGCGCATACTCTAGTTTCGGTATTGTTTCGACCTATTATGCAGGTTCGATGCTTGCCACATTGTATAAATTCCCCAATTATAAGTACGATGGATATCGTGTAAACACAAATTTGCCTCCTTGTGGTGCATTCAGAGGGCACGGATGTCCGCATCCGAGGTTTGCTTTCGAATCTTTGCTCACTTTAATTGCCAATGACATCGGGATGGATTCCATTGACATCCGATTGAAGAACGCGATGGAGCCCAATTATCATACATGTAATGATTTGGATATAAATTCGTGCGAACTCACGGCTTGTATCGAGAAAGTTAGAGAAAATTCGGGATGGAATGAGAAAAAAGGCAAGCTTCCAAAAGGAAGAGGCATCGGCATTGGTTGTGGTGGGTTCGTTTCCGGAGCGGGATACCCTATTTATCGTTCCAAATTCCCCCATTCAAGTGCAATTATCAAGATACAAGAAGACGGAAGCAAGGCAGTTTTGCTTATCGGGGATGCTGATATAGGACAAGGAAGCGATACCGTTTTGGCAATGGCTGCTTGTGAAGCATTGGGCATCTCTTTCGACAGAATTAATGTCATTTCTGCGGATAGCGACATCACTCCAATTGGTTTTGGGGCATATTCTAGTCGCGTGACCTTGATGGGAGGCAACGCATCGAAGATGGCAGGGGAAGATATCAAGACACAATTGCTTCCAATTGCTGCCGAGATGCTCAATTGCGAGCTAAATGTTGTTGAAGCGAAGGAAAACAGATTCTTTATCAAAGATAATCCTGAAAAATATGTGCATTGGGAAGATGTTGCCTTTGAGTTTTTCTCTAAAAAAGGACCTCTCGTCGGCAGAGGACACTATTCCCCGCCGGAAGGATTGGGTGGAAGTTACAAAGGGGCTGCCGTTGGCACTTCTCCGGCTTACTCTTTCTCAGCAACCATCTGCGAAGTGGATGTGGACATGGAGACAGGGAAAGTGAAGGTATTAAATTTCTGGGATGCGCACGATTGTGGCACCGCCGTGAACCCATTATTGGTGGAAGGGCAAGCTGAAGGTGCTGTGTTGATGGGAATGAGCGAAGTTTTGTATGAGAATGAAGTGTTCGACAAGCACGGAAAGATGTTAAACGCCGACCTGCACAATTATATCATCGCCACAACGGCAGATATGCCCGAAATACATTCCACCATCGTGGATAGTTATGAACCCGCGGGACCTTATGGTGCGAAAGAGGTGGGCGAAGGCGCCACATTGCCTATTTTAGGGGCATTAGCCAATGCAATTGCTGATGCAATAGGTGCTCGTATCTACAAATTGCCTATCACACCGCAACGCGTGTTGGAAGCTATTAACGAACTGATGGAAAATAAAAATTAATACCTTATAAAATACAACAATATGAAAAGTATTTCTATGGATTTGGCAGGAAAGACTGCCATTGTAACAGGCGGAAGCGTTGGAATTGGCGCTGCTATTGCCATTAAGCTTGCCGAATGCGGTGCAAAAGTGGCTATCAATTACAGAAAACACCAAGAAGAAGCCGAAGCAGTGATTGCTGCTATTGAAAAGGCTGGCGGAAAAGGTTTTTTGGTGCAAGCTGATACCTCGGTGTTTGCCGATGCTGAAAAAATGGTGCAAGCTGTGGTGGCAAAGTATGGCAAAATTGATATTTTGGTCAACAATGCAGGCATTAACTGGGACGGCGTTATTTGGAAGATGACCGAAGAGCAATGGGACAGCGTTATCAACATAAATTTGAAAGGATATTTCAATTATGTGCGTGCCGTTTCGCCTTTTATGCGCGACCAAAAGTCGGGAAAGATCATCAATATTACTTCCATCAATGGTTTGAGAGGTAAGTTCGGTCAAGTAAACTATTCCGCGTCGAAAGCTGGTATCATCGGCATGACAAAAGCTTTGGCAAAGGAACTTGGCAAATATAATGTGAACGTAAATGCTATCGCACCGGGACTTATTGAAACCGAAATGATGAAAAATGCTGATGAAAGCGTCCGTACACAAGCTCTCGCCGACATTATTATTGGCAGAATTGGCGATCCCGAAGACATTGCCAACGCCGTTGCCTTTTTGGCAAGTGAATTAGCGCGACATATCACAGGGGAAATTATTAAAGTGGATGGCGGTCAGTATATCTAGTGAATAGTTAATAGATAATAGTTAATAGTTATTGCTGAGAGAGACATATTTATAGGTTTCGACCTTGTGTATCATGTGTGCAGAGAGGTAATTTCTAGAAGTAATTTACTTGCATTGCCTCCAAACACACCTTTCTTTCGTATTTATCTTATTAAAACAAAAACTAACGGGCTTCTGCCTAAAAAATAAAATAGAATTATGAATTTGAACGACATTGTTATTGTTTCAGCGTGCCGAACTGCCATGGGCAAGTTTGGCGGAACGCTAAAAAGCATCCCTTCTTATGATTTGGGTGCCACAGTTATTAAAGAAGCGCTTCGACGTGCTTCACTCAACGGCTTCCAAATTGATGACGTGATATTGGGTAGTTGCAGACAAGCCGGAAATGGTCCGAATCCTGCACGTACCGCTTCTGTTAAGGGCGGCGTAGCTATGGAAACGCCTGTTATCACTCTTAATATGGCTTGTCCATCGGGAATGAGAGCCGTTGCTATGGCTTCGCAGAGCATCCGATTGGGTGAAGCGGATGTGATGATGGTAGGCGGATTCGATAGTATGAGTTCCATCCCCTATTTATTAAAAAATGCCCGCTGGGAAGGTTTTAAGATGGGCAATAAAACTTTAGAAGACGGCTGGAGCGACAGTGTGGACCCACTTATCGGTCAAGGAATGGGCGAGACCGCTGAAAATTTGTTCGACAAATACAAAATATCACGCGAGGAACAGGATATTTATGCCATGAACAGTCATCTGAAGGCTGCCGCTGCGCAAAAAAACGGATGGTTCGATGAGGAAATCGTGGGCATAACGATTCCCGGGGCACGCAATGCGCCTCCTACCCTATTTATAAAGGACGAAACGATACGTACCACTGTCACTTTGGAGGATATGGCTAAAATTAAGCCTGCTTTCCGCAAAGAAAATGGTTCCGTAACGGCAGGAAACTCGTGTGGATTGAGTGATGGTGCCACCGCAATGGTTGTCATGAGCCGTGCTAAGGCAACAGAGTTGGGTTTAACGCCGCTTTTCTCACTTGTTTCTTATGCACAGATAGCAATTTCTCCTTCCACGATGGGCGAAGGTCCCTCCTACGCCATTCCCGCTGCTTTGAAAAAGGTTGGTATGACACTCAACGACATGGATATTGTGGAAATCAATGAAGCTTTTGCGGTTCAGGTGCTTTCCAATCAAAAAACGCTGAATATCCCTATGGAAAAGCTCAATGTAAATGGTGGCGCGATTGCACTCGGTCATCCAACAGGCATCAGCGGCGCGCGCATACTCGTTACAGGGTATCATGCCCTCAAACGTTTGAATAAAACATTTGCTGTTGCTTCCATTTGTGGCGGCGGCGGCGTTTCAACGGCTATGATTATCAAAAGAGAATTGTAAAAAAGTTCAGAGTTCAAAGTTTGGAGTTTGGAGTTGTGCTGAAAAAGCTATAAGTTCGTAAGTGCAGGTCCAACATTGTGGCTCTTTCTTGAAAATTAATAAGAACATCAAACACTCATATTATAATTCACACCATTTACTAAATAAACACAAACACACATGAAGAAAAAAATTGTTTTAGGCATGGTTGCCAAAATTTACGGCGGGCTGATAACTTTATTATTGTTATTTGCTTTTGCGCCAAAGTTGTTCGGTTCTATGGATTCCTTGGGAAGTATTCCCGGCGACATCATGAATTGGTATGATAACCCAACAGGATTTTTTATCCTCTACTTAGTTGGTTATATCATTGTGTGGTTACGTCCACTTTGGGGCGCTTGCGTTATGGCATTCGCAGCTTTGTTGTTCCTCGCCATCAATCCAACAAATATTCCGTTCCTTGTTTTGTTCCTTTTGCCTGTTTTATCTGTGGCAGTGCTCTATCTCATTTATTGGAACGTCAGCAAAAAAGCTACCGACGACTAAGAATTTCTTGGTAAGAACCATTTTTCTTCTTTAAAGCAACTAATCAGTAAAACATTCATCTTATTCATAAAAAAAGGCTTACCTAGCAGGGTAAGCCTTTTTTGTTTCCGCAGATTTTCTACTTCTGCATTTTGCTTTCTAGCTCGTCTAGGCGGTCATTCGCCGAATGCACCATCATAATGATACGTACGAACGGCATCGCAAGCAGTAACAATGCGATGGATGTAATCAATTCGAACCAATTGAAGGTGATACTGTTATATACAATACCGATGACACCGATAATCGCGCAAATGATGCCCGCCGGCATGCCGATGGGGCAACGAAGCTTTTTCTTTTGTTCCATGTTTATATGTATTTTTTGGTTAATAGCTGCATAGTTTGGCAATCAAGTCTGCTTTTTCGGGCACCGAGCGAAACACCACTTTATGATCTATCAAAAGTGTTGGCACCGCGTGAATTCCAAGTTTCATCGTGCGTATCATATTCAGGGGCGCGTTAGCATGATGTTTGTGAACCACGAATTTATCGCCGAATTTGGGCAACACATCTTCCAACATACGGCTCATGATCTTGCAATTGGGACAGGTCCATGTGTAATACATTTCAATAAGTATCGGAGAAGTAGGTTCCATTGGTGCAGATTTGTTATTTATAAATTTATAGGTATATCCGTGTTTTAAACTATTCTGAAAATTCAAAATAAAGCACGAAAGTAGCAATAATATTTGAATAAAATCATTTTTTTATCTACTTTGTGTTTCTTATAATCTTAAAATATATAATACAACATTATGGCTAACTCCGGAAAAGCCACTCGGAAGTTAAAAATCATAACATTTCATAAAAAGAAGCTTCATGCTATCAACCATTCCAACGCATCATTTTTATCGGAGAAGTATTCTATATAAATTCTTTTCTGATAACTAAACGATTCGAGGTTGATGGAAGTCTGATCATTCACATAGTCAGGCTTGATAACGGCAATTTTCATGCCCATACCAATAATTTTTTCTGTAAGCGGAATGGTTTTATATAGTTTGTCAGGACTTACTTGTCGCTCTATAGCGGATAAATCCAAAAGAAGGCATTGCTTGCCAAGTTCTTTGCATTTGCGTAAAATATAGGAAATGATGCGAACAAAGTTTGTGTCGTCTAGCTTGAAACCTAAAGGTGTAGTGATTTCAAGTCCCCATTCTTTTTCGATTATTATATCTTCTAGCTTCATCGCTGTTTTGTATTTATAGTTTTTTAATGATCTAATTATTGTATGTCTGCTTAATTTTTAAGTAAACGCTTACAATCTATAACTAGTATAATGCATGCCATAGTTCATAGCATTGATACGCCCTTTTTCAGCTTTTAGTTTCAAAAAAAACAATTCGTTTTTTTTCACCTAGGTGATTATTTTCTGCTAAAAACTAGGTTTTGTTGAAAATCAGTCTTTAGATAACAGCCAATCCTTCGCCTTCACACGAGTCGTGAAGTGTCCTATTAAAACCCCACCTCTAATAAAGGTATGTTCTTTATAGAAAGTATTGATTTTCTTCTCTAAGTTTGCTGAAAAATTTGCGATTATCACGCCACGAGTCATAAAACTTCTTAACACCTTTATAGTTTTCTCTAAATCCGATGGGTTTATATCGAGTGTATAATTTGTTAAATCAACAAGAAGTCGTTTATTGCCATTTGCATAGCTTTTTTTCATCACAAGTTCAAGTGTCTCTAGAAAGTTTTCATCGTTTACGGGGAAATCCTTTGGGAGGTTTAACTCTACACCCCAAGTTCTTAGCTCAATTAGTTTTCTTGGTATCATAGCATAATCTTTTATTTCTTTTTTAGCTAAATAGGCATCATAGCATTATGATAAATTAGTATGCAAAAATAAACATTATTTTTCAGCCGTATGCTTTCGCCTCCAAAAAAAAATACATTTTTTTCAACATCTGCCTAAAAAAGAAGGCTCTCCCCTATTGAAGAACCTTCCATTATGTGTTAAACAAAAAATATCATATCACTGAAACAACGAATTAGCTCACCACGGGTTTTTTCTTTAGTTTCAACACTACTGTGAGGGTTTCTCCTTCCAACAAGGTGATTGGCATCACCGATGTGTCGTAAAGAGGAAAGTTTCCAATCAAGTAGGTTGGCTTGAAGTTGCGCGATTTCATCGCAATCATGCCCATGTCATTGCTTTTAGCCTTCGTGCCGCTTGTACCCTTTAGTGGACCGATGCGTAATTCCACTCCCGCTAGAATTGCATGAGAGTCAACATCCTCGGTGCGCACATTCAGGATAGCACAATCCTTAATGTGGTGAAACATCATGCCCCAATCTATGCAAAAGGCTAGGCGTAAATGATCGGGCAATTCTTTTGCTGCATGATCAATGTCGCGATACATACTTGGGATGAGTTTATCTACAGCAATGCGCAGCGCTTCCTGTTCATTAAGTTTATTTGTCAACGCAGTTTGCGCTTCTGATCGCGCGAGACGTGAAGCAATGCTTGCGTCCAACAAGGATTTCACATCAACCTTCTTAATATCAGTCAACAGGGTTCCACCTGCTGCAACGCGCGCGGTTTCCCCATTGATAAAACACTGACCACCAAAAAGGATTTCATCTTCAGTACGTCTTGCGAACAGTTTGCCCGTGAGGGACAATCCGTACCAACTATAAACGTCTTTTGTGAAACCGGGGTCATTGTTTAATACCTTTGAAACTATCAACTTCAAGCCATTAGTTGATTTGATTTTAAGTGCAACGAGGTCCTTTAAAGCCAATCCCACTTTTTTATGATGCAATTGATTGGCACCATCCACTTCAACGCGTTTTGCTTTGAAGCCCGGCTCTAGTTCATCAATTTTATCACAATTCGCTTCAGTAAACACTACTGTTCCTTCCGGAGCAACATCTTTGCGCGTTTTTGCTTTCAACAAAACGGATTCCCGTTCGACATCTGATTGCGGTAATTTCTTTCTCATACCAATATTGTTTTAGTTTTTATTTGTTTATAACTTTATATGGGTTTAATGGCTATTACGCAAATGAGATATGTCAGGTTTCACTTTTTTGAAAAAATATTTTTATTTCAGTAAAAATAAATTCATAGAAATACTGCTATATTTTTATATTATATTTATATAGAATGTTTTAAAC
>CAIOYH010000079.1 GCA_903862465.1 uncultured bacterium
CTCTTTTGCACCAACAAATCTTACAGATTTAAAAAAAACAGTTTTGAAGAAAGTCGCCATCATTTTTTATTTTATTTTAGCAGAGGCTTATGGCTTCGCACAGAGCACCCAAACTGTGGAAGCCTATATTCAGAGATATAAAGATATAGCCATGGAGCTGATGCGCAAAGATAAGATTCCGGCAAGCATTACGTTGGCTCAGGGAATATTAGAATCGGGTTGTGGCAATAGCGAATTGGCTCGGAATGCTAATAATCATTTTGGAATTAAATGTAAACCCGAATGGACAGGCGAAAAGTATTATTATGACGATGATGCCAAGCAGGAATGTTTTCGGAAATACAAATCAGATTTCGATTCTTATCGCGATCATTCCGAGTTTCTCAAGACGCGAGATTATTACAGCAAACTGTTTTTGTTAGATATATGCGACTTTAGGGCTTGGGCGTATGGTTTGAAAGAAGCGGGCTATGCCACAAGTCCTGTTTATGCTCAAATGTTGATTAAAATTATTGAGGACAACCGTCTCTACCGTTTTGATACGCCTTGCAAGCCTCCGAAAAAAGATACAATTCAACGTGTAGTAGTTAAAAATACTCCGAAACCTGTTGTTGAGAAAATAGATACAATCGCCAAGAAAGTCATTCCGAAAACTGTGCAAACAAATACGGAGGAAGACTTCTCTGATATTCCCTTGAACGATGCCATGCGTAAAATATATTTGAATAATGGCGTGAAATACATCAAGGCACGCAAAAATGATAGCTTCGAAACCATTGCCAATGATATGGGATTAAGTGTTTATGATTTGTTGCGATGTAACGATATGAAGATGGGCATAGCCATCAAAGCGGGAGATGTGATTTACGTTGAAACAAAGAAAAAGAAATCCGAAACGGAGTTTCACCTTGTTGCCGAAGGCGAAAGCATGCAGACTATTTCTCAAACCTACGGTATTCAATTGAAAGAATTATATACTAAAAACAGAATGAAACCCGATAGTGAAGCTGCCGTTGGGCAGAAACTTTGGCTGAAAGATGACAAGCCTGAATAATAATAAAAGAGGCGACATCTCGGTGTCGCCTCTCTTAATTTCGATGCATCAGAAGTTTAATCTCTTAAGATGAAACTCGTTGGCATATTCATTTGAACGCGAACTTCTTTACCGTTTTGACGTCCGGGATTCCATTTTGGCATTAACTTGGCAACGCGCATGGCTTCGTCGTCGCATCCTCCACCAATTCCGCGAAGAATTTTAACATTCGTGATGCTTCCATCTTTTTCAACTACAAAGGTCAAATAAACCGGTCCTTGAATTCCTGTTTGTTTTGCAACATCAGGATATTTGGTGTTTTCTGCAAGGAATTTGATACGAGCTACATCGCCTCCAGGGAATTCGGGCATTTCTTCTACTATGGTAGGAGGTTTAGACACATCCTCGTCATCAATAACTTTCGTGTTTGGTTTGTCTTCCGGTACATCTACTAAAGTTCCTGATGTGTCTGTTGGAGCCTCGTTACGAGCTAAGTCCATCAAATCCATCAAGTCGTCGGGTACTTCTGTATCATTTGTTGTAACTACCGGTGCTCTGTAGGTACGTTCTTTCTTCTTTTCCATAGGGGCTTCCGGTAATTTTGCAATCTCCACCTTTTTTGGCGTTGGTTCCATAATTACGATAATGTCGTCGGGACCGACACTACCTTTTCCCGTATTAAAATAATTTGCTATTAGAGGTACTGATATGCCTAATAGAAAAACTGTGATGGCGATAATTACTGCCGACATCATGTTTTTGTTGTAATTTTTACGAAGCGAATAAGCTCCATAATCTTTGTTTCTGTTTTCGAAGACAATGTCGTCGAGATTTTTTGCATTTGTTTTCATGGCTGTGTTTTTTTAAATGGTTAAACTTAATTACAACACAAAATTACAACAAACCAAAAGTGAAAATCATAGCAAATCAGTTAACTGTCGTTTTACAACAGTTAAAGGACGGTTTCAGCAAGTTAACGGAAAATCTATTTTTGGGCAATCACGAAAAAATCGAAGCAGCGGTCGTTTGCGGCATCAATAAAAAAGTCGGAAGTTAGCACTTTTTCGACCAAAGTGGTGTTCTTTTTCATCAGTTTATTTCGATTCATTCTATTGGCAAGGTCGTAGGGAATCTGCAAAAGTTTTCGTGGGAGGATATATTGCAGACGGAAAATATCAAAGCGGGTAAACTTTTTGACCGATCGCCGATTCTCTTCATAATACGCCATCACTTTTTCGTTGCCAAACACGCCTTTTATGTCGAAGCAAGTCGAGAAATTCGACACAAGTTTGGTCATCTCAACCAAGGTATATTCTCGGATATGCCAAGGGTTTCTCGTGAGCGACATATTGATATTGGGCGTTGTGAGTATCAACAAGCCTTTTGGTTTGAGCACGCGCATGATTTCCTGAAGAAAATAGGTGTCGTCCTTGATATGTTCAATCACTTGAAATGTGACCACCACGTCAAAACTTTCATCAGCCAAACCTGCCAAAGGGGGCACATTCATCTGAGTGAAACGGATGTTCGGTTCGTTTTCATCGTGAGGGGTTTCATGTTTGTCAACAGCCGTGTAGGTATCAGCGTCGGGTGCTAGGATGCGGATGCCATAGCCTTCGCCGCTCCCAATTTCCAAAACATTCCCCGTGATGAGTTTCTGAGCCTCATGATAGGCAATCAAATGACGATGGTGAATCACATTGTCTTCGGGCAGAATTCCCGAATTCCGTTCGGCTGTTTTTATACTCATATCAGGAAGCGGTTTTTATTTGTTCAAGTGGATGCTTTGCGCCTTGGAGATGATAGGGAATGGCTTTGAATTGAAACCCTAGATTCGAAAAATGTGCTAAAAACGCAGGCAGCACATACTGAAGATTTTCTTTTGCTTTTAAGCTGTCGTGAAACACCACTATGGCGCCTTTTTCGGTGGATGCGATGGTTTTTTCTAAACATTTCTCCGGTGATAAAGTTTTGTCGAAATCTCCTGAAACAACAGTCCAATACACAAATTGATAATATTTCTTTAGAAACTTACGCTCCGAATAAGAAGTTTTTCCGTAGGGCGGGCGAAATAAAGAGGAAGGGAAACTCTTGCTGCATTTCTTCACATTCAAAATATAATCTTTTGGATTCGATTTCCATCCATTCAGATGGTTGAAAGTATGATTCCCCACACTATGTACTCTTTGAACAATATCGTCGAATATGGCATGATGTTTTTGAACATTATCCCCTACACAAAAAAATGTGGCTTTCGCATTATAGGTATCCAACAAATCCAAAACCCATGGTGTTACTTCAGGAATCGGACCATCATCAAAAGTAAGATAAATGTCGTTTTCCAAAGTATCCACGCGCCACAAATCATTTGATTTGTAGATTTTATAGAGCAAAGATGGCATTTTGGTTAAATACATAAATACGGATTTCGAATCAGGTTTTTAAAGATTTTTACAAAGTAACAAATTATTTTCAACATTGAGCTTACGAGACTTCTTTTTTAACATTATTGTTTAAGTAATAAAAAAGCCCCCTATCCTATTTATAAGTACGATACACTTCCATGATTTTTTTCTCTAAGTTTGTCTGTTTATAGGCGAGCGCCATGCCATACAGATCCTCGAGCATCTCTAAATTTTGCTTCTTCTCAGAGCCTATATATGCCGCATCAACCCCCGTAAATTGACTGTAATAGAACAACTCCTGACGACAATATTCCGTCAACCGCAGTGCAATAGCTTCGGCTTTTGTGGGTTGATTTGCTAGGAAATAATCCTGCGCAATGGGCACCATCAATTGGTCGTAGGGAACACAATTGTCGGGCATCACCGCCACACATTTGTCGCAAACTTCGGCAGCTTCTTTCATTTTGCCTTCGAAAATCAAAGCATCTGCCAAACGCACAAAAAGATTGCGTAAGAAATAGGTGTTGTGCATATTGGTTTCATCCATATACACTTTAGGATTATTCATGTTGCCCCATTTGAATTTGTTCATCAGATTCTCATACATGATAGCCGTGTTCACTCTTCCCGTCTTGTCAGCGGTGGAGGTGCATCTATA
The DNA here is from genome assembly GCA_903862465.1 of uncultured bacterium. Classification (GTDB taxonomy): domain Bacteria; phylum Bacteroidota; class Bacteroidia; order Bacteroidales; family CAIWKO01; genus CAIWKO01. The sequence continues at coordinate 4,097 of CAIOYH010000079.1, forward strand.
TGGAACCAAACGATAGGCTAATCCTTCGAGTTGCATATAATCCAACAAACCCAAATAGGCATCGTCGCCTGTGGTAGTGGCAAAATACACAGGACGTTGCCATTTCAAATTGGCTAATAAATCCAACACGGCAAGATTGTTTTTTTGGACCCCATAATCACTATAATTCCAAATAATGGCAGCATGGATAGAATCTCGGTATTCGGGAGGCACGGTGCCGTTTGCCCTCACTAAGTTTGTATCCACAGGCAGCATGAAATTATGTGTTGGGAAATAATTTAAAGGTCCACGCCCCGTGCTCAACATGGTGGAAGGGTCGTCGCTCGTGGCATAATCCACCAAGATGCGTATGTCGGCATAATTATCCGCTTTCACCAAAGTGGTATCGGGATAAATCGGCAGATAATCCCGTTTGGAAGCCACATACTTACTTCGCTTGAGCGTAATGGGCAACGCCTCCGAATTGTAATAGCTGCGTTTCATTTGGTCAATATACCAATCCATATTCAACAGACTCAGATTCACCACACGCACGTCGGTTCGGATGCCTTCCACTTCTTGGGCATACCACAAAGGAAAGGTGTCGTTGTCGCCCAAAGTAAACAAAATGGCATTGGGGGCACAGGAATTCAAATAGTCGGATGCCACATCCACCACCGTATAACGATTGGAGCGGTCGTGATCGTCCCAACCTTCTTTTGCCATGATACCCGGCACAAGGAGCAGACACACAAAAAATGCAATCAGCGCTGCCACTTTAGGCTTGATATTGGTAGCCAACAACTTAAACAAGCCTATCGTGCCGATGCCTATCCATATCGCGAAAGCATAAAAGGACGCCGCATAGGCATAATCGCGCTCGCGGGGCTGATAGGGCACGGGGTTCAAATAGAAATTGATGGCGATGCCTGTGAACACAAACAGCAAACCTATCACAAAAAAGTTCTTCAAATCTTTGTTCAACTGAAAAAAGAAACCCACAATGCCTAGTATCAAAGGCAAGAGATAAAAGGCGTTTCTACCTTTGTTGTTCTTCATGGTTTCGGGCAAGTTACTTTGGGGTCCGAGGCGGGCATTGTCCATAAATTTGATGCCCGTTATCCAATTGCCGTTCATGATTCCGCCATAGCCTTGTTGGTCGTTTTGTCTGCCCGAGAAATTCCACATAAAATAGCGGAAATACATGTGTCCAAGTTGGTAGGAGAAAAAATAACGCAGGTTTTCGCTGAAAGTAGGTTTGTATAACACCTCGGGTTTACCATAATAATCATTCACCGTGATGGGATCGCCCTGCACTTCGCCCCAAGATTTGTAGCCGCTGATATGCGAATCGGAATTATTGCTCCACATACGTGGAAACAAGGTCATAAAGCGCGAATCATAATTCGTGACGGAGTTTTTGCGGTCGTCAACCACAATATATTTCTTTTGTACATCATCTCGGGCATACAGGGGGTTGCCATCGCTATATGGCTGTTTGGCATCTTGAGGCGCATTGTAATATTGTCCGTAGAAGAGGGGCCAATCGCCATATTGTTCGCGGTTGAGGTAGCTTAACAAACTGATGGCATCTTTGGGCGCATTCTCGTTGATGGGCGTCCCCGCATTGGAGCGCACCACCAAAGCCATGAAACTCGAATAGCCTATCAATATAAAGGTGAAACTGAGGATAATCGTTTTGAGGGTTTCCTTTTGATGTCTGCCGAGCACCACCAAAACGCTGACACCCGAAACTATCAGAAATCGCAGCACGAAATTCCAAACGGAACTGCTGGAATACAACACCAACAAGAGCATCAACCCATAAGCAATGAGGGCGATGATGCTGAACGCTTTGTTTTCTTTTTCGGTATAAAGCAATCCGAACACGATGAGGGCGATGAGCAGCAGCGCCAAGAATAGGGTGCCTGAGTTGAACGGCAAACCCAAACCATTCACAAACAGAAGTTCTGCCTTGGCAAACAGGGTGACGACTTGGGGGATGATGCCATACATGATGGTGGATAATATCGCCACCGAAATGGCAAACGCTAAAATAGTGCCCAATTTTGTAGGGTTAAATCTCTTGAAATAAAACACTAAGGTGATGGCAGGAATAGCAAGCAGATTGAGCAGATGCACACCGATGGAAAGTCCCATCATGAACGCTATGAGCACCAACCAACGATTGGCACCGGGATCATCAGCCACTTCTTCCCATTTCAATATTGCCCAAAACACAAAGGCGGTAAAGAAAGAGGAGGTGGCATACACTTCGCCCTCAACGGCTGAAAACCAAAACGAATCGGAAAAAGTATAAGCTAAAGCGCCCACAGCACCCGCACCGATGATGACCAAGATGTCTGCCATAAGGATTTCGGCAGTCTTCACCACAATTTTCTTTGCCAAGGCGGTGATAGACCAAAACAAAAACAAAATGGTGAGTCCGCTAGCGAAAGCCGACATGGTGTTGACCATGCGTGCCACCAAATGCACATTGCCAAAAGCAAAAAGCGAGAAAAAACGCCCCATCAATTGAAAGAAAGGCGCTCCGGGAGGATGACCCACTTGCAGTTTGTAGGCGGTGGAGATATATTCGCCGCAATCCCAATAGCTTGCCGTAGGTTCCGAGGTGAGTATATAGACCATAGTGGCTACCACAAATATAAATAAGCCCGAAATGGTGTTGATAAATTTGTATTGCTTCATGCTTTCCAATTAAAATGCGAAATTACATGAAAAAATTAATACCTGCAAAGGAAAAATGAAAAAAGGGTGTTTTTTGAATGAAAAATGAAAAATGAATAATGAAAAATTAAAAATGAAAGCTATGCGAATTATGGGTCAGGCGGGAATGAAAAATGAGGATTGTTGGATGGTTTTATTGTTGGATTGTTATTTAACCCATGTGAAGTCTTCACCCCAAAAGAAAGCTTCACTAGCAAAAAACGTCATTTTTAAGACATGCTAAACTTACAACATGATTTTTTCAATAATGCATATTTAACCATTTAAAACAAAAAAGCGCTACTTTCAACAGTAGCGCTTTTTTTATTTAGGCACCAAAAAACCTAAAGAC
>CAIOYH010000080.1 GCA_903862465.1 uncultured bacterium
AAATTTATTTCAAAAATTGTTCTATTGTTTTTCTTCGTAGTACTCTCCTTGCCTAAGTGGTTTTTTGTTGCACAGAGATTTTTACTTAATTGCCTAATAGGCTAAAATCTTAGTTTTTATCCTATCTATAATGATAAACGATAGAAAAAATGCAAACGAAAAACGCTATACTATTTCAGTACACCTTACAGTAATCCGTACAGCTTCTGTTACAGAATGATGATTTTTTTATTGATAAGATTGTCGTGTGTATTTATTTGTAGATAATAGATACCTTTTGCAACTTTACTACGAATGTCTATACTGATTTTATGTGTAGCATAACTACTTTCAACATAAATATTTTTCCCAAGCATATCGAAAACAGACAGCGTATAGTTGCCAAAAGAGAATGAATCATCAGACGAAATGGTAAATGCGCCTGTATTTGGATTTGGAAATACCGAAATAGTATTGGCGATGAAGTTGGTTTCTTTTATGCTTGATGGCAAATGATATTCAAAAGCGCCCACATCAAACCCATTTCCCGAAGGGCGAGGGATAGAATCGAAATCAAAGGCAATGCCATAAGTTGTTAGATTCATGCCATAATCAATCGCGGGCGACGTACTTAAAAGGCGATAATTGTTCCCCAAGGTGTCAACAAAAAACATTTTCGACATTACGGAGTCGTAATAATTGTTGGATAGCAAAGCAGAAACGCCACTACCAAAATTAATAAAGCTATTTTGTGATGACGATTGACTATAACTTCCTAAAGAGCCCGGTTCAACAATCAAATTGTTATAAAACTTATTGTTAGCACTCAAAGTGCTATAAAATCTGATGCCATCGGTTTTAGGTTGGATGATGGTGTTGTTATAAAAATTAAAGGAGCGTCCGGCTATCGTGGCTCTATCATCGCAAAAAATACCGTGAACTCTTTTGCTTATATCTGAAGGGAAGTAATTTAAACCTGCATGAACGATTACATTATTATAGAAAGAATTAGTACCGAGTCCGAAAATGATAATACCGGTTCCCATGCCATCGGCAATATAATTGTTATAACATTTTCCGGTAGTACCGCCGCCTATTTGTATGCCACTATTTTGACCATCAATAGCATCTACCCCATAATTGGTTACTCTGTTTCCAAATATCTCACAATCCTCGGTGGCACAACCCACCTGAATTCCATCCCAATGAGAGCTATCAACAAGGTTGTTATAGATGCGAACGCCTTTTAATTCATGGGGGAAAAGCGTATCGGGCAAACTGCTGCAAGTGGTTGGATATCCACTATAATACGAATGTCCGACATAAAATCCCTCCCCCGCAGTGTTGTGAACATAATTATCGTGAAGGATGGTTTGATATTGCGTGAAATGACCTCGATTTGTTGATAAATCACAGCTTGGATCCGTCTTTGCCATAATGCCTGCGAAACCTGTATTGGCAACTTCAATATGATCTATTTCATAATTTGTGCTTTTGTCGTCGAGGGAAAGCCCATTGCCTGTGGAACCAAAAGCTTTTATGCCATATTGAACGCCATCCGTACCTGTTCCTGTAAATCGAAAGTAACTACAATTCCCCAATTTAATCACATAACCTTGAGAAGCGTTTTGCACGATAACAGGTCCGCCACAATTTATGAAAACAATATAATTGTTGGAATCGCCATGAAAATTAACCAAGCGCAAATAAGATTTTGTACTTGCCTCTAAACAAATGGTATCGCCCGGCAAGATGTTGAGCGAAGTGCCGTCTATGGATAATTGCGCCGCCGTAATGATATGGTTGCAATGGCAGGTTTGTGCTATTTGGGAACTAGAAAATCCTAACAGAGAAATAAGGATAATAAGAACTTTTTTCATGAGGCTATGTTTTATTTATTTGCAAAATTACTATATTTTTAGAATATAGATACAATAGTTTCCACAGAATCTAATGAAATGGCAGAGCCTTTTGAGATACAAAGAGGTAAAATTGCTGATTGTTTTATTATTGAATATTCTATTGCTTTTTCATTGTGATTTTTCCGCGTAAATCTGCGGAATCTGCGGGAAACTTCTTGTCCGCATTACCTAATAGTCTAAAGCCTAAAAGACAAAAAGTCTAATGTCTAAAATCCTAAAATCTAAATCCCTAAAAAAAATTTCTTGTATATCTAGATTTATTCATACCTTTGCAGCCAAATAATTTAATTGTACAATTTAAAAATTAATCGAATGAAAAACATTTTTGCATCTGTCGTAGTACTTGCGATGGGTTTATTTATTTTAGCTTCTTGCGGTTCAGGCAACAAAAAAGCAGATTTGAAAACCAACAAAGACTCCATAGCGTATGTTATTGGTGCTAACATTGGCGAAAACCTAAAGAAAAATATTGATTCTGATTCATTGAATTTTAGTGCAGAAGCACTGATGCGTGGATTCAGAGATGCTTTGGACGGTTTGGACAGTATAACCTTTTCGAAAGAAGCAAAACAAAAAATCATGATGGGTTTCCAAAAAGAAATTCAAGAAAAACAACAGAAAAAAATGATGGCTGCTGCAGGTCCTAACAAGGAGGCCGGCGCAAAATTCTTAGCCGAAAACAAAGGCAAAGAAGGCGTTGTTCAAACCGCTAGTGGTCTTCAATATAAAGTGATTAAAGAAGGCAAAGGTAAAACTCCTACTGCTAACGACCAAGTTTCCGTAATGTATGAAGGCAAACTTTTAGACGGAAAAATATTTGATTCAAATTTCGAAAGCAAAAAACCTGTAACATTTGGTGTAACCGGCGTGATTAAAGGATGGACAGAAGCTCTCCAATTGATGAAAGAAGGCGGAAGTTATGAATTATACATTCCTTCTGATTTAGCGTATGGCGACCAAGGCAATCAAGGTATCCCAGGCGGCTCAACATTAATTTTCAAGGTTGATCTCGTGAAAATTGAAGCTGCTGCCGGTGAATCTGCAGATAAAAAAGCAAAACCAACCAAAAAATAAACCAAGCGATTAAATAAAAAAAAGCTGTTGCATCTATTGTAATGGCTTTTTTTATTTTATAAAGGGAATTCTATAAATTGCTTTTTCATCGTTGGACTTCAATTTTTAAAATGCTCAATTACTTTAGTAAGTTCCGCTTTTACAAATCGTGTCCGCCTAGAAAAATCTAATATATAGAACCCCCTTAAATAGTAATAAGAACAATAATTTAAATAATAATCAAGTATATGAAAAGAAAAATTTTAGTTGTTTTAGTTGTAGCGATAGCTTCCATTGGACTTGCTTCCGCACAAACAGGAAAGAAAAAAACTGACGCACCCGTTGTGATGAAAACATTTAGCGACACCATAAGCTATATCATTGGCTCAGATGTTGGCGGCAATTTGAAAAAAAGTAATATTGACATCAATTCCGACATATTTATGGTGGGATTAAAAAAAGGTTTGAACAACAATGACTCTGTGTTTACGCAAGAGAAACGTCAAGAAATCATGACCAAATTCCAAAAAGACTTACAAGCAAAACAAGCTGTAGTTGCGGGCGCCGAAGCTGAAAAGAACAAAGCTGTCTGCAAATCGTTCTTGGAAGAAAACAAAAAGAAACCGGGCGTAATTACCCTGCCAAGCGGTTTGCAATATAAAGTTCTCGTACAAGGCACAGGTCCTAAACCTGCAGCCACCGACGAAGTGACCGTGAACTATGAAGGCAAATTTATTGACGGGAAAATATTCGACTCTTCTTACGAACGCAAAGAACCTGCTACCTTCCCATTGAACGGCGTTATAAAAGGATGGACAGAAGGATTGCAATATATGAGCACTGGCTCAACGTATGAACTTTATATTCCCTATGATTTAGGCTATGGCGACAAAGGAACCCAAGGCATACCCGGTTGCTCTGTGTTGATTTTTAAAGTAGAATTGATTTCTATCAAAGGCAAATAAACGTACAAATCATTATTTAAACTTACTGACATGAGAAAAATGTTCACAACGATTGCCTTAGTTTTCTCGGGCATCCTTGTAAGTTGTTGCCTATTTATGGGCTGTGGAAATTCAAAGAAAAACACCGAAATGGAACTAAAAGATTTTATTAAGAAATTCGAAGCGAAATACACCTCTTTGGTGAAAGAATCCGCTATTGCTTCTTGGGAAGCTGAAACATCAGGCAAAGAAGATGCTTATAAAAAATCAGCCGACTTAGAGTTTAAGGTGTCGCTCATCTTTGCCGATAAAAAAGATTTTGAAACCTTGAAGAAATTCAAAGAAGCCAAAGACATCACCGACCCTTTGTTGAAACGTCAACTCGACATCTTGTATAACGGATTTTTAGGCGAACAAATTGATTCCGTAAAAACAAAAGCGATGATAGATTTGCAATCCAAAATCTCTATGTCGTTCAACAATTTCCGCCCTGTTGTTGGCAAAGATACTTTGACCGACAACAAAGTGGATTCTATTTTGCGCAATTCCACCGACAGCAAACTCTTGGAAGCAACTTGGAATGCATCAAAGAAATCGGGAGCCAATATCTCTGCTCAGGTGATTGAGTTGGTGAAAAAAAGAAACGAAGCCGCCAAAGAACTTGGGTTCAACAACTATCATGAAATGAGTTTGAAATTGAGCGAAGAAGATCCCAAAGAAGTTGAAACCCTATTTAATGAACTCGACAGCCTCACCCGCGATGCTTTTGCACAACTCAAAGGCGATATAGACGACTATTTTGCCAAAAGATATAAAATCAAGAAAGAAGAGTTGATGCCTTGGCATTATCAAAATCGTTTCTTCCAAGAAGCGCCAAAGATTTATGCAGCCGATTTGGATGGATATTACAAAACCAAAGATGTGGTGGTGCTCACCAAAGACTACTACAGTGGTATTGGTTTGCAGATTGAAGATATGTTGAAAAATTCCGATTTGATTGAACGCAAAGGCAAAAATCAACATGCTTTCTGTACCGATATTGACCGTTTGGGCGATGTCCGTGTTTTATGTAATGTGAAAAACAATGCCAATTGGATGGGCACCATGTTGCACGAATTTGGCCATGCCAACTATTCCAAATTTAACGATCGCGATTTGCCTTATTTGCTTCGCGATGCTGCTCACACTTTCACTACGGAAGCTGTAGCGATGTTCTTCGGACGTTTTTCTTCCAATCCGCAATGGATGAAAGCCAATCTAGGCATTACCGATGCCGAAGCAAAGAAAATTGCTGACGATTGTTACAAAACCTTACGTTTGGAACAACTCACCTTTAGCCGTTGGGCACAAGTGATGTATCGTTTCGAAAAAGGCATGTACAAAAATCCTGATCAAGATTTGAATAAATTGTGGTGGGATTTGGTCGAGAAATATCAAATGCTGAAACGTCCTGCTGGCAGAAACGAACCCGATTGGGCTTCGAAGATTCACGTAGCGCTTTATCCTTGCTATTATCACAATTATTTGATGGGCGAATTGTTGGCATCGCAGTTCACTTATTACATTGCTAAAAACATTTATAAACCCGAAGACATCAAATCTATTGACTTCTCGAAGAATCCTGAAATCGGGAAATACTTTATTGATAAGGTATTCAAACCCGGCATGAGGTATGAATGGAATGAAATGATTGAAAAAGCTACGGGCGAAAAATTGACGGCTAAGTATTATGCAAAGCAATTTGTAAACTAGTCAGAAAAAATATTTTTCAAGAAAGGCGAGAAATTTCTCGCCTTTTTTGTATCCAATTTCTAAAAAATTAGTACTTTTACACCTTCAAAAAAAATCAATATGGAAGTCATCGGAAAAATAATCGAAATTTTACCTGCACAGACAGGAACATCAGCCAAAGGCGAATGGAAGAAGCAAGAATTTATTTTAGAAACAGAAGCGCAGTTTCCTAAAAAAATCTGCATGGTTAATTGGGGCGACAAAATAGACCTCGCAGCAGTGGGCTCAAAACCCGTTAAAGTATTTTTTGATATGGAGAGTCGCGAATTTAATGGCAGATGGTACACCGACGTTAAGCCTTGGAAAATTGATCTAATAGTCAAACAAGAAAACGCTGACCTTCCCACTCCGCCCAAAAATGACGATGCTGACAGCGCTCCTTGGGATACCGAACCGGATGGGGATATGCCGTTTTAGTTGATAAAAGAATTTAGGTAGAAAATAAGGTTTGCCCAATCTTTGTGATTAGGGTATGAGATTTCTTTGTCGTGTGGATAAGCACATAGCATCATTGAGATATAGATGCTTTTGTCAAAATTAATAGAAGATTTCTTTTCCCATGATAACGCTGAACAGCTCAGAAAAAAGACATAATATTGCTTGTGTTTGTAGCTTGTGAGCCTTGTAGTAGGAATTTTCATGAATGAAATATCGTAAAATAACACAATTAAAATCAACGGATTAGTGTATAGAAGATTGTAATTTTCTAAAAAAATCAATTTTATAAACGCGAAAATATATTTTTCACATGCACAAATATTTTCCATAGCCAAAAAAATATATTCCACAAACGGACAAAGTTTTTTCCTACACGGACGAATATATTTCTCAAACGGACGAATATTTTTTTTTAAGCCTCCGAAATTATTTTCCAAACGGACAAATATCTTTCCTACACAGACGAAGTTTTTTCTCAAACGGACAAATATATTTCTCAAACGGATAAATAATTTTTTTTTGACGTCCGAATTTTATTTCCTTACGGACGATTATTTTTTCCACACATACGAAATTTAGTTTCTCGCGGATGAATATTATTTTCATTTTTCGGACTACGAATATTGTTCTTTTTGCGTCTTATTTTATGTGTGGATAGATTATTTGATTTCCCATAATACTGTTAATATCTTTGTTGAAAAAAAGTTTAATTCTGTTTTTTCGAATATTTATTTTTATTATTACCTTTGTGATGGTCAAAATACAATTTAATTCTGTTACAATTATTTATTTAAAAATTTCCGATTATGAAACACAAACCCTACTTTCCTAACACCAACGCCGATAGAAGAGCTTGGTTGGCTAATTTCAAAACAAATATTGCAATTGATGGTCCCGGATTGGGCTATTCGGCTTCAAAAATAACCATCTTGCAAGATATGTGCGACACGATGATAGCAGGCATAGACGCTGCCGATGCTGCCAAAGCCGCCGCTAAAAGTAAAAATAGCGACAAAGACACCCTGATTAAAGACGGTATGGAAGCTATGCGCAAAGAAGTACAAACCATCAAAGCAAATTCAAGCTACACCGAAGCCACAGGAAACTCTTTGGGCATCATCGGTTCAGAAGAAATTATTGATTATTCTACAGCTAAAACCACATTAAAACTTGTGGCAACACCCCTTGGAATAGAAGTGAAATTTGGTTTAGAGCACTGTGAAGCTGCTGATATTTTCAGCAAACGCAAAGCAGATGATGCTTTTGTATTTCAAAAACGCATCATGCATCCTCCTTATTTGGACAAGAGGCTCAATGCAGAAATCAATATTCCTGAATTGCGTCAATATTACGTAGTTTTGGTGATGGACGATGAACAAGTTGGGATTCCTTCTGACATTGCCTCGATAAAAATTTAAAGGGGAGTTTTTATTGATTTATCAAAAATGAGAAAACATTTCATTTTTGATTGCGAGATTATGTATCTTTGCTGAAAATATTATTATATATGACGGCAAGCATGCCAATTGGAGAGCTTGCTGTAGTAGATATAATAAAAATAGCTGCCGAGACTGCAATATAAAAGTTATCGGCAAATATATAAAAAAAACGGCAATGATTAGACGAATTATATATGGTATTTTAATTTTACTGATAGTTGCTGACCTGAGCTATTCATTTGTTCAACACTTAAGCAAGCCTTTGGACGGTGACATGGCAGGTGGAATTGTGCCTGCAAATGGCGTTAAACCAATACTTGCAGACCCATTTGGAATATCAGTAATAACAAAAAATGCTGTATATCCTAATCCAAATCGCTTTTTTGCGTATTGGACATTTCATAATTATTTTAAGTACGCTCCAATTGGTTTACAAAGCATTGTTGCTCCCATTGACAGTGTTTATTTGTCTTGTGCTATTTCAAAAATCATAATTCAACTTTTACTAATCATATTATTAGCTTTTTATATTATTGGCAATCGTAAAATAGTAAGCTATGACTTTATACTAGCGTCAATATTAATTGTGCCACTTTTTCAAACAAATGGCTATCGCACTCATATGGGTATTATTGATCCCTGCGTGACTTATACTTTTTTTTATGCTCTTCCCCTTGGTTTACTCATGCTTTTTTATCTTCCGTTTTTTCAAACTTCATTCAACAAAAAATCATTATCTAAAAATATCTTTGTTATAGTATTATTGTTAGGCTTATCCATCTTTGTAATATTCAATGGTCCATTAATTCCCGGTATAATTTTGACAATATCATTCCTCTATTTTTTTAAAAACTCTATTCATTACTTTTCAACCGACAGCAGTAAATCCTTTTTTTATAGGATAGCGGTTTCAGTTAGAAAAATTCCCAAACTATATTTGTTTTTCTTTTTAGCAATAAGCTTAATGAGTTTATATTCCCTATATATTGGTCGTAATAATCCAATATTTTACAATCAAAACCTATCTATCTTTGAACGTTATCTAAGAATTCCAACAGGTTTATATTATCTGTTAACTCAAAAAATTGGATTCCTTTGTTTGATTTCTTTTATAGTAATAAACATTTTTATTGTCATTAGATATTTTAAAAATGCAAAAACGCAAAAGATATTAAGCTTATTCAAATGGATCGGACTGTTTGCTTTACTATATATTTTATTACTGCCATTGGGGGGATATAAAAACTATCGCCCATTCATTATTAGATATGATACTTTCATGCCAATAACAATTGGTTTGTTTTTTATGTATGGCATAACGACTTATTATTTAATCAGAAACATACCTAGGAAGTCAATCAAGTATTTGTATGTTTTCTTCGTAATTCTATTTTCTTCTATTTTCACATTTGCTGATGAGCCTGAGTTTAATAAGAACCATTACGAAAAAATAGCATTAGAAAAAATATCTCAATCAACCGAAAAAATTGTTGTTATCGAAAGTAATTGCACTGTTTTATCTTGGGAAAAAATTACAGACCCCAAAGAATCTGAACTTAATGGACAACTTTTAGAAATTTGGAGAATTACAAAAGACAAGAAATTATACTATCAAAAATATAATGCGCCAAAATAGTATATAGAATTATGACAAGAACACCCACTCCGTTCTGCTTAGGCTAAAAATTTTACATATTTGTTTTCATTGTGCCAAGAAGATAACTTCTAATACTATCGCTAAAAAAATGATGATTGTTAAGAAATTAATCTTTATCAGTGAAATCTTGACGCGACGAATCAATATCCCGCCTATCCTTTTTCGTCGGGCGTCCTGTGCCTCTTGGTCTGTAAATAAAAGCTACTGCCCTCGCTATCTCCACTTTTTCATATTCAGAAGCAGGGGTGAGGTCTTCCATATAAAGCGGGGCAAGTTTTGCCGACACCCGATTGTGAAGCAAAGCAAGCGACTTAATAGTTTTGGTGATTTGCTGCTGTTGTATGGTGATGGTTTCGTTCAATTTCACTTCGCGCGAAGCCTTCACAGGGTTTCCGTTAATCTTCACTTTTCCCAAACGGCAAGCTTCTGTAGCCAAGGTGCGTGTTTTAAAAACCCGAACAGCCCAAAGCCATTTGTCCATGCGAACACTTTGTTCCTCCATGCGTTTATTTTTCGCGGAAATATATTTCAATGGGCACCCCGCTCAAATCGAAATGTTCGCGGAGTTTGTTTTCAAGGAACCTTTTGTAGGGATCTTTCACGTATTGACTATGGCTACAGAAAAAAGCAAACACAGGATAATGCAGCGGCAATTGCTGCACATATTTTATTTTAGGATATTTACTTTTGACCGATGGTGGCGGGTTCATAGAAATAATTGGCAACATCAAATCGTTGAGCTTTGACGTTTGGATTTTTTGCGTACGATTTTTATACACACTGATAGCCATCTCAAGGGTTTTGTGGATGCGTTGTTTGGTCAATGCCGAAGCAAAAACGATAGGAACATCCGTAAAGGGCGAAATCTTTCGTTTGATGTCTTCTTCAAATTTCAAATGCGTGTTTACGCTTTTCTCCACCAAATCCCATTTGTTCACCACGATGACGATACCTTTATGGTTCTTGGCGATGATGCTGAAAATATGAATATCTTGAGCGCCTATGCCTCTTTCGGCATCAATCATCAACAAACATACATCGCTGCTTTCTATAGAGCGAATGGCGCGTAGTGTAGAATAAAATTCAATATCTTCTGTCACTTTTTGTTTTTTACGCAAACCGGCAGTATCCACCAACAGCATATCAAAGCCAAAACCATTGAAACGTGTGTAAATGCTATCGCGCGTAGTTCCGGCAATGGGCGTAACAATGTTACGCTCCGTACCCAACAAAACGTTTATCATAGAAGATTTCCCAGCATTCGGTCTGCCTACAACGGCAATTTTCGGAAGGTTGAGCGTATCTTCAGGCTCAGAGGTTTTAAAATGTTTCACCAATTCGTCTAAAAAATCACCTGTGCCGGCTCCGTTGATAGAAGAAATGGAAAACATCTTATCAAATCCAAGACCATAAAACTCGGCAGCTTCAGCAATGCGTGCATTGGTATCCACTTTGTTTACTGCCAAAAAAACAGGCTTCTTCACTTTGCGCAACATAAGCCCGATTTCCTGATCCAAAGGCGTTAAACCTTCCACCACATCGAGCATAAACACGATGGCATCGGCTTCTTCCATGGCTAAAGTAACTTGTTTGTGAATTTCTTCTTCGAAAATATCGTCCGAACCCACCACCAAGCCGCCCGTATCTATAACCGAAAACGAAATTCCGTTCCAATCAGATTTGCCGTAATGCCTATCGCGGGTTACGCCGCTTGTAGGGTCAACAATGGCATCGCGTTCGCCCGTCAGACGATTAAAAAGGGTTGACTTGCCTACATTGGGTCTTCCGACTATAGCTAATATATTTGACATGTTAGATTTGTGATTTTAGATTTATGATTTGTAATTTGTCTTTACCCTTTACCTTTTACCCTATACCTTTTACTCTCTTCTAAAGTTCGTAACCAAAGCGTTGTAACATCATATCGTTGTCGCGCCAGTTTTCGTTCACCTTTACGGTGAGATCTAAAAAGACGTGTTTTCCAACGAAGTCTTCGATGTCCAAACGTGCTTCGGTACCTAAGCGTTTAATGCCTGCGCCTTTATGCCCAAGGATAATCGCCTTTTGCGTCTCGCGAATCACAAAAAGTGTGGCAGCAATACGAATGATGGTTTCATCATCTTTATAAGAGTCAATAACGATTTCGACACTATAAGGAACTTCTTTGGAATAGTACAACAGGATTTTCTCACGAATGATTTCAGCAATAAAAAAACGCATGGGTTTGTCGGTCAGTTCGTCTTTGGAATAATAAGGAGGCGACTCAGGCAGATGTTGCATGATGGCGTTAAACACGGCATTCATATTAAATTTCTTCAAAGCAGAAACGTGTATCACTTGTGCTTTGTTGAATAACGGCAGCCAGGTGCGTTCACTTTCTTCTGCCACAGCAGGAATCACCGCATCAATTTTGTTGATTAACAACAAAACGGGAATCTCCGATGTGTTGATTTGCTGTATGATTGTAGATTCCTCGTTGGGTTTTTCGCCTGCTTCCACCACATATAACAACACATCGGCATCTTGCAGGGCATTGCCGACTTGCTTCATCATGGCTTCGTGAAGTTTATAATGTGGTTTTAGGATTCCGGGTGTGTCGGAATACACTATTTGGAAATCTTCCCCATTGATGATTCCCATGATGCGATGGCGTGTGGTTTGTGCTTTGCGGGTGATAATCGAAAGTTTTTCACCCACCAAAGCGTTCATTAATGTGGATTTACCAACGTTCGGACTACCGATAATGTTTACAAAGCCTGCTTTATGTGTCATGTGTGATTTTGAAAATAAAATGCAAAGGTAGTGATTCTTTGCGAAATGAGGCTCAATTTATCAAATGATTATCTTGAATAGGTTGAAATAAGATATTATTTTGGCGTTTTTGTATCGAAAAAAACACCTTAATGAATAAAAAAATAAAAAAAACATTGCCATAAACGAAATTAGTTGTACATTTGCAAACTCACAACATAGTGCGGGGTGGAGCAGTGGTAGCTCGTCGGGCTCATAACCCGAAGGTCCTAGGTTCGAGTCCTAGCCCCGCTACCTCAACAACAAAGAAAAGCCTTGATTATCAAGGCTTTTTGTTTTTATGGGGTGTAATAAAAGTGTAAAAAATAACAGGGTGAACCAAAAGCAAGGTAAAAATTGCCTCTTTTGTGTTTAAGCTTGAATTATTTATTTTTCTTTTTTCTTGCCATTTCTACAACATTTAAAGAATCTGCTTTAGCTAGGACGTTTTGACGTGCTAACTCTTTTTCAAATGCCGCTACTGAATCTGCTTTTATCTTATCCATTCTATCTATCTCTTCAATACTTGGCTTAAAAGTAACAGCACCTAATTTCTCTTTAATAATAGATAAATCTCTGATCACCCATATTAAGCCAATAAATATAAGGCTACAAATAATTAAAATTGCTTTTTTCATAGTAGTAGATTTTTGAAAGAGGTTATTATTAAAAAAACAAGGCTTTCAATCCTATTATTATTGCAATTAATGCCACAATGAAAAGTATTATTTGCATAACACCACCGCCTGAATTTGACTTGGTTTGAGCCTTTGCAGGTTGTAAAAGAGTTTTGTTTATTGATTTTTCAATTAAATTTGAAATCATAGTAAGAGAATTTTTGCCTCTTTCAAACTCAGTATATGATGACATTTTGTTATTTTCATTTGTCATTTCCATATTAAGAGCAATTTGTGAATCACTTAATACATCAATATTAATTTGAATTATTTGATCTTTACCAATTGCATTTGTTGCCCCGCTTGGTATGTACAGAATCTTTATTTTTGAATTCTCATCATTCAAAACTTTTAATTCATTTGGAAATTTATTCACCACATTCAATATGTGCTCTCGAATTTGCTCACTAGATAGCTGATAATTTGCACTTTTAATCGGGTTTTCAATTTGTAAATCATTCATTTTGCACCTCCTTTTTAATGGTTATTTAAAAAAAAGTGTAATATTACAAATAAAAATAATAACTAGTGTAAATTAGTTTGATTTTTTTTGCAATTCATCACTTTTATCAAATATGCTTATAACCTCTTTCAGCTCATCATCGGCAACTTCATTTATATCTAGCATCATTTTTTGTAGTAAGATACAATTTTTTTTCAGTTCATCATTGTTCACCGTTGTAATAAAAGACAATTTCTTGCAATGCTGTTTATAATACTCTAAATCTACAATATTACAGTATATGTCATAATATATGTTTGGCTCATCTAGGGTGTTTAAAAGGGTTACAAGCTCACTAAAAGCAAGGCTTATTGGTGTGCCATTCTTAATAGATGTTAGCACTTCTATTTTCTCATTTCTTTTCATGGTTTTATCTCTTTAAAATAATTTCATTTTTGATTTTATAGCTTATTGGCTCATCAGTGACAATCTTTGTACCATCGGCTTTTATAATAACAATCTTTACTTTTGCCCATTCAATTGTAATTTTGCCCTCACTTATCACTTCAATTTCTATATTTTTATCTAGCTCACTCATCTTTCAGAATTTTTTAAGTTTTCAATAATATAATCAAGCTGCTCATCTGATAGCTGCTCAAACTCGGTTTTAAATTGTATGCTTTCAATTTTGGGTATAATATACTGTATTAATCGGCTAATAACCTCAACTCTTTTCTCAGGCTTTAATTTTTTTAATAGCTCAGGCAAGTAATTAATTTCATTCTCAATTATAACTTGTAATGTAGCCCTTACATCTTTTGACAACTTATTTTCTGCACCCTTTGGTTTACCTTTTGGGTTGCCGCTTTGACCTTTTGTGTATCTCATTTTTCTGTATTTTTTCTGAAATTTTCAGAGTTAAACATAATATTTC
Source organism: uncultured bacterium (assembly GCA_903862465.1). Taxonomy (GTDB): domain Bacteria; phylum Bacteroidota; class Bacteroidia; order Bacteroidales; family CAIWKO01; genus CAIWKO01. The sequence goes on from CAIOYH010000080.1 coordinate 14,067, forward strand.
ACCGCTTCTTTTATCTTTTTATCAAGCTCTGTAATTACATCACTTGGGCAAGTTAGTATTTCACTTTCACAGGCATCTTTGATGAGTATTTTTAAATCAGATTTTTGCTTTTTTGTTAGTTCACCTTTTTTCTGAGCTTCATCAAGTTTTTTCAAAAATTCAAGTTCACCGCCTTGCTCAAGGATCAGCAATGAAACACCCTGTAATTTTAATTGCTCTTTTGTTTTTATCATAGTAAAATCAATATTATTTAGGTTTCTTATTTTATGAATGTTTTTGTAAGCTTCATACCATCGGTTTATAATATCAATGTAGAATTGCTCATTATAGAGCTTTTCAGCTATTAGCTGAGGTGTATTGAATTGTTTGAGCAATTGCCTTGTAAACCTCATCTCATACCTTAAAACGTTTCTATTTTGGTACAGGATAGGCACAGGCAAGTGTTTATATTTGTACTCGGCAACTTTATCATAAAACACTAGCAACTTAGTATTGTTATTGTAATATAAGCCCTTGTTTTGTTCTAATCGGCTATAATATTGCAATAAGCCCAAGTGATTATAATATACATCGGTTTCATGCTTTACAATGAAGTTTTGAGCTAAATCAATTCTAGTTATATCAGCTTTTTGCATCGGCAAATGTAGCATATCACTCATTTTTTCAATGGCTCTTTTTGTATCACCCCTTGTTAGCGTTTGAAAGTTTTCTTTCAGATACCATTTACACAAACTGCTTTCAATCACTTTGACTCTATTTTTTGTTACATTGACTTTTAAATTTTCTAAATAACCTGTAATAGAAACGGTTTCACCTTGATTAAACTCATGGTTACTTGTATTTTTTAATAGCAAAGGTATTTCAGCAAGTAAATCAATGTTACCCGCTTGATCACCTAGCAATTTAAACTCTATATTGTCATACATGGTAACTGAATCGGTTACTAAAACATACTTAATATAGAGAATGATAAAAAGAGGCACAAACAAACCGCCTGCACCTCTTTTCTCGGTTTACTGTTTTGGCAGCTCATTAGCATTTTTTCTCAGCAATTCAATTTCACTTTGCAGCTCACTATCACTCAATAAATGATACAGGCTAATTTTGTTGTTTTTTTGACCTCTAGCAACAAATATTTCTATTGTGGTATAATCGGCATTAAAAACAATTAGAATAGCATCAAGGGTGTTATTTACATCACCATAAGCATAAGGCAAGGTTATGTCGGGCACATAAACAGAGCTAATATTTTTGCCCCTAGTGATACACTTTTCAGCTTGCCTTTTCACATGGCTGTTAAACTTGCTAGGCACATCACCATAATAAAAAAACTGCTCATCTTTTTTGTTTCTCATTATGGTTTCAAATGGCTCATAATTGCCTGTGCTGAAAGTTACATCATACCTCAGCTTGCTTTTGCTCTCAGGCAGTTTCTCGGCTTTGTAATAATCGGTTAAAATCATTTTGCACCGCCTCTCTTATTAAGGGTTACATAGGTGCTTGCTTTTGCTTCAATTTCACAGGTTGGTGTGATACGGTTTCTTAATAACCAATTTTCAAGCTCGGCACGTTCAAAATAAATCATTTTGCCGTTTGGCTTGTAATGTGGCACTTTGCCGCTAGAGGTTAGTTTATACATAAAGCTTTTTGCAATGCCTGTATAATTACACCCCTCATCAAAGGTTAGTACTTTTTTTACTGCTATGAGTGTAGCATCATTTTTTTGCCCCATCTCATCATTCTCATTTTCTTTACCCATTTCTTTTAATGAATTAAATTAATAAAATGAGCACGTCTGCTCTTTATTGATCAATCGCAACAAAAGTATAAATATAAGAAAACGTGGCAAATAGCATAATGCTTAGAATAAGCTATAAGCTAAAAAATTAGGTATTAAAGAGAGGTTATAATATTTTCTAACAGTTTATAATATTCTGAAAAATTAGAGGCATTGCTTTGTGTGTACTTAAGTTTTTTGTTACTAATACCATCATTGAAAAAAGTTTCAAGCATTTGAAACAATTGTTTTCGGTTTTCGGGGTGTACTTTATCATTAAACGTGGCTTCAATAATATTTTTGTCTGCTAATATCCTGAGAAAATCAAGCAATGATACCTTGCTCAAAACACTTTTGTTTTTACTGTTTGCCTTTATCCATTTTACAGGATTAATGACTTTTATACTCTTTGCTTCAAAGATAGCTGCAAATTGCTCTAAAGAGGTTTCTGAGTCTATAAATTTATTCTCATCACTTATTAATGCATTATAGAGTTTTTGTAGCTGAGGTGTGGTTAATATGCTTTTAAAACTTGTTATAATCTCATTTGCATCTTTGGTTTTACCCGCTGAGGTTAAAAGCTGTTTTGTATAAATAAACTCATTGATTTTATTCTCAATATGCTTTTGAATCTTAATTAAATCGTGTTCAGAATCAAAATCAAAATTTATGATTTGTCGCCTAAACTCTCTGTTTATAATAATTAGCCTTTCGGGATCACTCTCATCATAAATTTTCTGCACATAAAAAAGCAAATTTTTATCTTTTGCCTTTTCAATGGCTTCATATATATAACCAATAACACCTGAACGGAAGCCATAAGCATATTCATTCATTTCTGATAAATTTAATTCCTTTGGAATTTCTATTTTATTAAACCGTTCACTTATAATATTTACAATACCATTTTTAGCCTCATCTTTCTTAAAACAAATACTATTATCAACAAGTTTAAAAATTTGGCTTATCTTATCTAAGTGCTCTAAAGCTTCAGTATTCAAAAAATACTGAAGCTTTATAATTAGTATTTCAAGTTTATACTCTTCGCCTGCGGGCATATTCGTCATTTGATCTGCGATTAAATCGAAGGGCGTCGCGCGCACCAAATAAGTGGCATTGA
>CAIOYH010000081.1 GCA_903862465.1 uncultured bacterium
AAGGCACGAAGGCACGAAGGCACGAAGGCACGAAGGCACGAAGGCACGAAGGCACGAAGGCACGAAGGCACAAAGGCACTAAGACATAGAGACACAATGGCACTAAGACAATAAGACACCAAGACATTAAGAAACACTATGGTTTTTAAAATGGTTTATGCATATAAACCATCCTTTGTGACCCTTTGTGTCTTTGTGCCTTTGTGGTTATCTTTCCTTGGTTTCTTTGTGGTTATCTTTCCTTGGTGGTTTTCAACGGGGGATGGGCAAACTTAAATCTTGTAACTTAAAACTTAAAACTAAAAAACATGGCATTAATTAAAAAAGTAAAAGGCATAGAACCCCAATGGGGAAACAACTGTTTTTTTGCCGAAAACGCAACCCTAACGGGCGATATTATTATGGGCGACGACTGCAGTGTGTGGTTTAATGCCGTTGTGCGCGGCGATGTCCACAGCATTCGCATCGGCAACAGAGTGAATGTGCAAGATGGCGCCATTTTGCATTGCACCTATCAAAAAGCTCCCTTAACAATTGGCAACAATGTGTCTATTGCTCACGGCGCCATCGTGCATGGATGCACCATCCACGACAATGTGTTGGTGGGTATGGGAGCCATCATCATGGATGGGGTGGTGGTCGAAAGCAATTGCATCATCGCTGCAGGCGCTGTGGTTTTAGAAAACACCCACGTGGAATCAGGCAGCGTTTATGCAGGCATGCCTGCCAAAAAGATTAAAAGTATTGACAAAGCCTTGCTCGAAGGACAAGTAAATCGTATTTCGAGCAGTTATATGATGTATGCAAGTTGGTATGATTGATACTTTGCTTTAGTCATCAGATGACTACCCAGTTGCGCAAAGTTTGCAGTGTTTGTCTTTGGAATTACATTGTCACTTTCTTTCGTGTTCGTTTATATTTCACTTTTGCCTCTAACAAACAGTACTGACTTTCCGCTGCAATTTGTTTCGGCAATTTTTGTAGATAATTTGATATAAAAAGTTCTTTTCCTGTTTGGTCAGAAGTGTCTGTAATATTTCTCATACCATAAGTCAAGTCCCAGGGAATAATGTTTGCGAATGAAAACAAGTCCCTGATATAGTCACTATCGTCATAAGTTATAAGCCAATTGTGTTTACAATTTTTCATTGTATCTGCAAAACGAATGTGGTCAAAACCTTTGTGCAGGTTTCCGTTCTTCCCGTATAGTGCCGATTTAGTCGCTGAATGATAAGGTGGGTCAAGAAAAATAAATACGTTCTCACCATCTTGTTTTACTAACTCTTCGTAGTCAAGATTAGTGATAGTTGAGCCGTTAATTACTTTGGCAAATTGATTAAGTCTTTTAATACTGCTTTCGGTAAAACGACCTGTAAAAGCTCCTTCACTAAAACCTCCGCTCAAGCTTGTACCAGAAAATGTAATTCGGTTGTAAATAAAAAACGCTGCCGCTCTATCCAAATCATTAAAGCCTTCTATATTTTCATTTAAAAATTTATGTAGTTCTTTACCAACAGGGAATTTACTTCTCCATTCATAAATTTTATCAATTAAAGTGTCAACGTCTTTTTGAGCCATTTCCCAAAATTTATAAAGTTCAAAATAAAGGTCATTTACCCAAAACTTTTTATTTGGAAATCGTTGTTTGGCATAAATAAAAATAGAGCCTCCTCCTAAAAATGGTTCTCTAAATTCTTCAAAATAGGGTAACAGCGTTGAAATTAAGTCAACTGCTCTGCTTTTGCCTCCCGGGTATCTTAATGGACTTTTTATCATTTTGAAAATTGTACTTTAATAATAAACTTGTTCTGTTTGGCTTCAGCTATTATAGTTTCAATTAAAAGAATTTGCGAAACTGAAAGATTATTGTTTCTAAAAAATACAGAAAGCTCACTCTTTGTGCTTGCAGAAGAAACGTCTCCTTTAAGTTTTGAAGAGGTCAAGCATAAAATAGCTTCGCTTTTCATTTTCTTGTCATTGACAGTTACTTCCGAAAGATTACAATATAAAATCATTTTCAGCAAGCCATCTTTAATGTCGCCTCTGCTTGGAAGTATTGCATTTTTGCTATGCTTTCCTTCAATTAAACTTACTTTGTCTTTAGCAATTAAAATTTCGTCAGCTGTAAAAAAATATTGTCCACCTAAGTAGTTATTAATAGTAATTTTTGCTTTTGATAATGTGGATAAACTTTCTTTTGGTTGAAAAGTTACAAATTCTCTTGACTGCGCTTTCTCTGCTTTACCTCTTGAAAACGCCATAAACTGCGAAACATCTTTTCCTATTTTGTTTTGAAAGTTTTCAAGTCCTGAAAAGCCGTGAAGTTTAACTCCTGTTGATTTTTCAATTGCTGTATAAGATACTTTTACTTTTTCAATAATTGTATGAAGATTTGTATTTAATTCATTCAGGTTCCAATGTAAAGCGGAACTGTGATATTGTTCAATCTCTTTAATTTTTGCAAGTATATATTTGTTATCAAATTGTTGGTTCGTGATTTTCTTACCGGCAATATCGGCTTTGTTGTAGTATGCAAAAATAACAAACACATCCAGCAAACTCATAAGCGAAACGGTGTCCCATTGAATATAATCTCTGTCACCTGCTGCACCTTCGTCTTTAACAATTGGGATTACCGTAATTTTTTTAGAAATATTGAGCGTGTTATAAACTCTTTCGTAAGGATAAGAGCGTGTCCTTTTTGGCGAAACCCATCTTGAAATTGCAAAAGAATGTTTACCGTCATTGATAATGCAGGCAGTCGGGACTTGGTTAATATCAAAGTTAGCCGCTTCAACGTTTTCAAGTTCGGCAGCAAGTAATACCTTGTATGGTAATCCTGTAATTTTCCCTGATATATTCATTTTGCAAGTTAAAAATTTTGTTTCATTTTTTTGTTAGTACTGTCTGTGAATCTTTTTTTTAGCTCGATCCAAAACGTTTATTCCAGCCTATCCAGCCATATCCACTATATCCATCCCACCAAGCCCACCAAATTCCCAAGCTTGCCACAACAAATATAATAGACAACAAAGGTATATATTTTCTGATTATAATTGATAAATAATCTGCATAAAAAAATAATCATCTTTCCTCAATATCAATTAGCACATAAAAAACAAACCATTTACTATTCCCTGTAATGAAAATGTTAGGGATCCTAACGAGTACCATTATCGTTATAACGAGTACCATTATCGTTATAACGAGTACCATTATCGTTATAATGAGTACCATTATCGTTATAACGACTACCATTAACATTGTAACGACTACCATTAACATTGTAACGACTACCATTATCATTATAACGACTACCATTATCGTTATAACGACTACCATTAACATTGTAACGACTACCATTGCCGTTATAACGCCTAACATTATCGTTGTAACGACAATGTTAGGCGTTGTAATTCCTAAATATTTGCTTTTAATTTAAAACGTAGGAACGTTTTGTTTACAGCACAACAAAATAAATCCAGCCGCTCCATTTGTAGTTTGAAGTTTCATCGCCGTCGGCTGCTGTATAAATACGTTTACGTGTTTTAGAGATAGCCGAACAGGTAGCAGGTTCTTCCACTTTTACTCCGCTATGTTCGCAGCCAATTTCTGAAACAGCAACCCATTGATACTCGCAACAGCAATCCGTTCTTGTTTCATGGTGTCGCGATAGCGGATGGTTACGGTGTCGTTCTCCAAAGTTTCATGGTCTATCGTGATACAATAGGGTGTGCCGATAGAATCCTGACGACGATAACGCCTTCCGATAGCATCTTTCTCATCATATTGACACATGAAGTTGGGCTTCAACATATCGAACACCTGACGTGCTTTTTCGGGCAATCCGTCTTTCTTCATCAACGGCAGTACGGCAACTTTGATAGGAGCCAACACGGGCGGGAAGTTCAACACCTCACGAACGGAGCCGTCTTCCAAGGTTTCTTCCGTAAAAGCATTGCTCAATATCGCCAAAAACATACGGTCTAAACCGATGGAAGTCTCCACCACGTAGGGCACATAACTTTCGTTGGTTTCGGGGTCAAAGTACTGCAATTTCTTGCCTGAATACTGTTGATGGGCATTCAAATCGAAGTCGGTGCGCGAATGTATGCCTTCCAATTCTTTGAAGCCTATCGGGAATTCGAACTCGATGTCGGCAGCGGCATTGGCATAATGGGCTAATTTGTCATGATTGTGGAAACGATATTTCGCAGCGGGAATCCCTAAAGACAGATGCCATTTCATGCGCATCTCTTTCCAATATTCATACCATTTCATCTCTTCGCCCGGGCGCACAAAGAACTGCATTTCCATCTGTTCGAACTCGCGCATACGGAAAATAAACTGACGTGCTACGATTTCGTTGCGAAAAGCCTTCCCTGTTTGCGCAATGCCGAAAGGAACTTTCATACGTCCTGATTTCATCACGTTCAAGAAGTTCACAAAGATGCCTTGAGCGGTTTCGGGACGCAGATAAAGCGTATTAGCGTCCTCACTAACCGAACCCATTTGGGTAGAAAACATCAAATTGAACTGACGTACCTCTGTCCAATTCTTTGAACCCGAAACGGGGCACACTATGCCCAACTCTTCGATCAGGGATTTCACCGCCGCCAAGTCGCCTTCCTCCAACTTGGAATAGAAGCGCGATTTGATGTCGTCAATTTTGTTTTGATATTCCACCACGCGGGGATTGGTTTCGCGATACAGCTTCGCATCGAAGGTCTCCCCGAAACGTTGCGCCGCTTTGGTCACCTCTTTCTCTATCTTATCTTCAATTTTGGCGATATGATCTTCCACAAGCACATCCGCACGATAGCGTTTCTTGGAATCTTTGTTGTCTATCATCGGATCGTTGAAAGCATCCACGTGTCCTGATGCTTTCCAAATCGTTGGATGCATAAAAATAGCGGTATCAATGCCCACAATGTTTTCATTGTATTGCACCATCCATTTCCACCAATAAGCGCGAATGTTGTTTTTCAACTCCACTCCGTATTGTCCGTAATCATACACGGCACTGAGTCCGTCGTAAATTTCGCTCGATGCAAACACGAATCCGTATTCCTTTGCATGCGAAATTATCTTCTTAAATAAATCTTCATTATTTGCCATGCTGCAAAAGTAACATATTTTCTTAAATCTATGAGTCCAAAAAATGCTTTACACCTCTTTTTGGGGATGATATTTTTCTACAAAAGCGTGTTGAAAGCTGATTTAATCCTTGCCCAAGCTCTTCAATTCACCAAAAACCAAGTCCGTTTCGTATCCTTTGGAGACAAGAAAGCGCGCAATCTTTTGTTTGCGGGAATATGGGTCGGTATCTTTCACCTCCCTTGCCTTTTGGACAATCAAGGCTTGGATAGCTTCGCGATATTCATCCTCCGAAATCACCTCCAATCCTTGTGAGATGAGCGCATCGGGTATCTTTTTCATCCGAAGTTCATACGCCAATTTGATTTTCCCCCATTTGTTCAAACGGAATTTGCTGCTGACAAAGGTTTGAGTGAAACGAAGGTCGTTGAGAAACTTTTCTTTGGTAAGTTCTTCAATAATACTTGGGATACGGTCTTCGTCCACCTTCCACTCACGAAGTTTTTGAGTCATTTCGTGGGTGCAACGTTCCTGATAGGCACAATAGGCTTGCGCTTTCTGCAGTATTGTTTTTAAATTGGAATATTTTCGATTGATATCATCCATAAGCTTTCATTAGCGAATGAAATGTTTCCACACATCATTGAAAACGGCAAACACCATCAATGCAATCAAAAGCACCATGCCAACAACTTGTGAACGTTCTAAGAATTTCTGCGATAAGCGTCTGCGGGTAATCAATTCCCAGGTAGTGAAAATCACGTGTCCTCCATCCAAAGCGGGTATCGGCAGGATATTCATGAACGCTAATACCACCGAAATCAATCCTGTGATAATCCAAAAGCGTCGCCAATCCCAAATGCCGCCGTAAATCGTAGCAATGCCAATGGGACCTTGAATAGATTCGCTGGCGTTTTCTTTTCCTGAAAATATCTTTCCCAAACCGCGAATGTTTGCCCACAAATTATTCATGGCATCGCTGATACCGTATTTCACTCCTGAAGTGATGGTATATTCTTTTAATTGGTACGGAATCTTTGGAATAGCTATACCGATAATCCCTGTAGTATCAATATTAACAGAAAGGGTTAGGGTGTCCTTACCGCGAAGCACTTGCATGGGTACGGTTTTTCCTTTCATTATCCATGAAGCTTCTCTGTAGTTGCCAAAACTGTGGATGTGAAAAGTATCCAACTTAAGGATTTTGTCGTTCGCTTGTAGTTTTGCTTTTTCGGCATTGGAGCCCGGATGACAACTATCTATTTTGAAAGGGAAGTTATGAGCATCAATAAAGAAGTCGCGAATTTTTTTGTTATAGATTCTATATAAGGTGTCGGGAACAGGAATCTGTACAGTTTTGCCATTACGTTCAACGGCAATGGTTGAACCCATCATCACATTCGCTGAGGTGACATCCTTAAAACGTTCCACCGATTTGCCATTCACATTAAGGATTTTGTCTCCCGTTTGGAATCCGATTTCTCTTCCTGCGGGATAGGCATATATCCCCGAAGTCAATTGATTGGTGGGTAGATATTCTTTTTCAAAATGAAGAATCACGCCTGTGAAGATAATCATCCCCGCAATCAAATTCATGATGACGCCTGCCAACATCACTATCAAGCGTTGCCAAGCGGGCTTCGAACGAAACTCCCACGGTTGCGGGGGTTGTTTCAGTTGTTCTTTATCCATAGATTCATCAATCATGCCGGCAATCTTCACATAGCCGCCCAAAGGCAACCAACCGATTCCGTATTCTGTGTCGCCCTTTTTGAATTTAAACAGTTTTACATTCCAGGCATCAAAAAACAAATAGAATTTCTCTACGCGGATTTTGAAAGCGCGCGCGGCTAAGTAATGTCCCAATTCATGTATAAATACCAAAAGTGACAAGCCCAATATCAATTGGGCAATCATAATCAATGTGCTCATTTATTGTCGTTTTTTTATTATTTCAGTACAAAGTATTCGTGTTTCGCTGTTGCTTTGAAAATAGTCGTCGAGCGAAGGAGTTTTTATAAACGTAGATGTCTGCATACATATTTCAATCACATCAGCAATTTCCAAAAAGCCGATTCTGTCGTGCAAGAAAGCATCCACAGCCACTTCGTTGGCGGCATTGATAATGCAGGGCATATTGCCCCCTTGTTTCAATGCCTCAAACGCGAGCGCAAGATTACGAAATATTTTCGTATCAGGGGCTTCAAAAGTGAAATTACTGCAAGCCGCGAAGTCGAAACGCGGAAAGGTGGTCTGCAAACGATGGGGATATCCCAAGGCATAAGCAATAGGAATGCGCATGTCGGGCAGTCCCATTTGGGCTTTGATAGAGCCATCGCTGAACTGCACCATCGAATGAATGATAGATTGCGGATGGATGATAACTTCTATCTGTTCGGGTTTCAAATTGAACAACCAACGCGCTTCTATCACCTCAAGCCCTTTGTTCATCATGCTTGCCGAATCAATAGTGATTTTGTTGCCCATCACCCAATTGGGATGTTGCAGGGCTTCTTCCTTGGTGATATGGGCAAGCGACTCCAAGGTCCTACCTCTGAAAGGTCCGCCCGAAGCCGTCAGGATAATCTTCTCAATGGGGTTGTGAAACTCGCCCGCCAAGCATTGATAGATGGCAGAATGTTCGGAATCTACAGGAAAGATAGTCACGCCTGCTTCGCGTGCATTCTTCATGATGATGTCGCCTGCCACCACCAAAGTCTCTTTGTTGGCTAAGGCGATGTTTTTTTTATGTCGAATGGCATTCAGCGTCGAACGCAAGCCCGCGAAACCTACGATGGCTGTGACCACCATGTGTATCTCGTCCGATTCCACTATCTGCTCCAACGAATCTTCCCCTGCATAGACTTTGATGTCATAAGGGTCTAAAGCCATTCGGACTTCATCATATTTGGTCGCATCCGTCACCACAACAGCATTTGGCATAAACTCCAAAGCCTGTTGTATCAACAAATCGGCATTGGCATGACCCGTGAGGATTTCGGCAGCAAACAAATCGGGATGTTGGCGGATGACATCGAGGGTTTGTGTCCCGATAGAGCCTGTTGAACCTAATATGGCTATGTTTTTTTTCAAGGCAGGGCGCAACTAAAATGACATAAATTCTTTGGGATTGGCGGCGGTGCCGTTGTGCCACAGCTCGAAATGCAGATGGGGTCCCGTGGTCAATTCGCCTGTGTTGCCCACGATGGCGATGGGGTCGCCGGCTTTCACATAATCGCCTGTCTTTTTCAACAGGGTGGAGTTGTGTTTATACACCGAAATGATGTTGTTGCTATGTTGAATAGAGATGATATAGCCCGTTTCGAGGGTCCATCCCGTGAAAATCACGGTGCCGTCTAAAGTGGCTTTCACCGCATCATTTTGATTGGCGGCAATGTCAATGCCATAATGTCCTTTGGCAGGATTAAATCCATTCACCACCATACCTTTGATGGGTGTGAAAAAGAAAAAGTTGCTGATAGAATTGTCGCTATGCGTGCCCGAGGAAAAGGACAGATTGTATTTGTCAATACTCTCAATATCGTTGCGCAAAGCAGAATCTTCGGGCGAGATGTTGAAGTTTAAATTTTTATATTGATGAATGCTTGTGTCGGAAGGTTTTTTCATGTCGGGTTGTGGAAAGTCTCTGCCTTCGATGATATAACGGATGTTTTTCAGATAGAGTTCGCGGCGGATGATTTCTTTTTCCATCGAATCGGTTTTGAGGGTCAGATGATACAACTCGCGTTGCATATTCACATCGCCATAGCCCGGGATGTATTCGCGCAGGGGGGTGTAAGCGATGATAAACGTGGTTGCCACAATCAACAACATCACCGCAGCGCCCATCACCACAAACACATTCATGCGGGTGAGCCGAAACGAAATCTTACGCTCAAACGTAGAATCGTTCATAATCACCAACCGATATTTGTCGTGAAGTTTTTTGCGGAATGCCTGCCAGCGGCTTAACTTTTCTGTTGTCATATTTAAAACTTGCTGCAAAGATACGGCTTCTTTACGACGTGGCAAAAGATAGGGTGTAATTTGGTGGGGATGGGAGGGGATTGTTTTATTGTTTGATTGTTTTATTGTTGACGTGGACGATAGGCAGAGCTTTCATTCAAGAAGAGAACTTTGTTAAACTATTTTATTATCCATCATTAAAGCAATTCTTTAATTTCATTTTCAATTACTTCTTGGTCGCCTAAAAATCTTATATTAAAATACATTCTTTTAAACCTATTTTCTTTATCAAAAATATAAACTTTCGGATATCCTCCCACCATAAAACTATAACAATATTTCACGCCTTCAACTATCATTTTATATTTGAAATGCTTTTCTTTAATAAATCGCTTTACATCCTTTTTATTATTATATGTGATGGCAATAAACTCTACATCTTTACCTTTAAAATGTTGCTGAATTGAATTAAGATATGGTATTTCTTCTTCACAAGGACGGCATCCTATGAACCAAAAATTAATTACAACAACTTTGCCCATAAGGCTTTTGTTAGTTATTGAGTCTCCGTGTAACGTAACAGCATCAAGTTTTGGCATTTTACAGTTTAGCATACTTTCATAATATTTGTCTATTGCTATCTCATAATTATCCAATTCTTTAGGACCTTTTACACTATCAATAAGTAATTGCATATCCATCCGTGGAAATTTTTCTAATGACCAACAATCATCTTGCGAATAAGAAATCTTAAATGCTAATAGCAATCCAATCAATACAAAATAGAAATATGTCTTCATAGCTTTATTTTTAAAATATTATTTCTATTGCCTGTTTTATTTTGTTGTACACATCCCTACTATTACACACTAATCGAAGAATTCCATTTTTATCAATCACCATATTCATGGGCCAACCTCTAATTATACAAAACGTCAGTTCTGCGTTAGGGTAATTTGCTATAACATTATATTTGAATCCTGTATTTTTTACAAATTCTTTTGCCTCCGGTTTCATGTCTCTTGAAAATGAAATGAAAACAACATCTTTTCCTTTATATTCATCAACCAATTTATTAAGTGCCGGCACTTCTTCCACACAACGCACGCAAGTAGCAAAGCTAAAATTTAATACTATCACTTTTCCAATCAATTTTTTTAATGAAAGAGATTTCCCTGTAATTGTCTTTGATTCAAAATTAGGCAATTTACAACCAACCAATCTTTGCACAATCGAATCGTTTTTAATAGGATAATCAAGTTCTGAATTTTCAAAATTCTTCTTGCAATTTTCAAAGCAATTTTCTTGTGCTGATACTATTCCTGTGAATAATATGCTTACTAAAATAATTATTGCTTTTTTCATAAGCTTAATTCTTAATATTTAATTTGTTGTACAATACTTTCAAATCTCTTACCCTATTATTGCCCCTTTTCAAGGGGTTGGGGTTAAAAACCCTAAACAAAAAAGGCTTGAACTCCCCGTACAAGCCTCTCCTTAATTTTTCATTTTTCATTTTTCATTCAAACCTGTTGAGCAGTAAAATTAAACTTCATTTTTCTCTACAGAAATGAAACATAAGTA
>CAIOYH010000082.1 GCA_903862465.1 uncultured bacterium
AGTATAAGCAAAAACAGTTGTGGATGGCTATACTGAAATTCTAGTATAAGCAAAAACAGTTGTGGATGGCTATCCTGAAATTCAGCATAAGCAAAAACAGTTGTGAATGGCTATCCTGAAAAAATGATTTTCATGATTGCCTTAGACATTTATATCTGATAAAATATTAATTAATCAAATATAAAACAAAAGAACCCTATGCCGTAAAATATCCCAAGAACCAAAACCCGATTATGAACATACCTATGATGCTCTGAATGATATATGGCTTTTGATTCATTACCCCATTATACCAAGCTATCAGCGGCTTGATTGTCATCACACCCAAATAGGAAATCAAAGCTCCGCTCACGGCTGTAATAGGTCCTTTGATGAAGATATGTTCTACGAACTTTGGTCCAAACCAATATTCATTGTTAAACACATAGCGCTGCATTAGTGCAAAGACCAAGAAGGTGGATAGTGCTGCTAAAAAACTTACTAAGGCGAAGAAATAGAATTTTGTAGTGGTTTTTCGTATCAGTAAAGTTGCAAAAACTTCGAATGCCACGCCGAGCATCACCATGCCTTCGAGTTTGCAGCCCGCTAAGCCTAAATCCGTTATTTTGTAGAGCGATGCCACGGCAATCATCAACAAAGACACCCCAATTTTAGGAAACAAATAGCGTCCCATGCTCAAGAGCAACACCGTGATGATGCTCAAAATAATTGATTTATTAGGCAGATGCATGCCGCCCAACAAGGTTTCGTTCAGCCCTATGAGCGTGCCGAACAGAACAATCCATAAAAAATCGCGTTTTAGTTTCATAATTATTGGTTTTAGAGATTTATAATTGTGTGATTACATCATATACGGATAGCGGAAATCGGTGGCAGGCAACAGGGTTTCCTTGATGGTGCGCGGGCTAACCCAACGCAAGAGATTCAAATGGCTGCCCGACTTGTCGTTGGTGCCCGAAGCACGTGCGCCTCCGAAAGGCTGCTGTCCTATCATGGCTCCCGATGGTTTATCGTTGAAATAGAAGTTACCGGCGGCATAGCGCAATATTTTGCATGCCTGAACCAATGCGTATTTATCATTTGAAAAAATAGAACCTGTCAACGCGTAAGGTGATGTTTCATCACACAAATGCAGGGTTTCTTCAAATTCGTTATCGTGATACACATAAATGGTCATCACAGGTCCGAAGATTTCTTCTTCCATAGTCAAAAAATGAGGGTTGGTCGTGTGGATGATGGTGGGTTGCACAAAATATCCAACGGATTTGTCGCCCTCTCCGCCTACCATAATAGTGGCATCATCAGCTTGTTTTGCCCTATTGATATACGACATAATATTATCGAACGATGCTTCATCAATCACGGCATTCACAAAATTGTCCAAATCGCGCACGTCGCCCACTTTGATAGCCTGCGTCATGTCAATGACATAGTTCTTAATCTGAGGCCATAAGGATTCGGGGATATAGGTACGTGACGCTGCCGAGCATTTCTGCCCCTGATATTCGAACGAACCCCGCACGATGGCTGTTGCCACTTCCAAAGGGTTTGCCGAGTTGTGCACGAAGATAAAATCCTTGCCCCCCGTCTCGCCCACGAGTTTCGGGTAGGTTTTGTAATGCTCCAAATTATCGCCCACTTGCTTCCACAAACCATTGAAGGTGGCGGTGGACCCTGTGAAGTGTATGCCCGCCAAATCGCGATGCTTCAACACGATATTGCTGATGAGCGAGCCTTGTCCGGGCACGAAATTGATAACACCGCCGGGTAAGCCCGCTTCGTGAAAAATCTTCATCAGGAAATAATTCGATAACAAAGCGGTGGATGCAGGTTTCCATACGGTTGTGTTGCCCATCAGCGCCACCGACGTATTGAGGTTGGAAGCAATAGCCGTGAAATTAAACGGTGAGATGGTATAGATAAAACCTTCCAGGGGGCGATACTCCATACGGTTAATCATGTCGAATTCCGTGGTGGGTTGATCGCCATAAATTTTAGAAGCAAAGGAAGCATTGAAGCGCAAATAATCTATCACTTCGCAAGCAGCATCAATTTCTGCCTGATAGCAATTCTTTCCTTGACCCAACATCGTGGCAGCATTGAGCACGTTGCGATACTTTTTAGCAATCAACTCGGCAGCCTTGATAAACACCGACGCCCGTTCAATCCACGACAGATTCATCCAATCTTCCTTAGCCCGCAAGGCAGATTCTATCGCCATTTTCACTTCCCGTTCGCCTGCCACATGATAGGTAGCCAACACATGCTGATGGTCGTTGGGCATCACGAGCTTCTTGGTGTTGCCTGTTCTCACCTCTTTTCCATCTATGATGAGCGGAATTTCTAATTCCATTTTGCTCTGATATTCTAGTTCTTTTAATAAGTTTTCCCGTTCGGGGCTTCCTTTCAGATAGCCTAGAACGGCTTCGTTTTTTGGTTCTCTGAAATTAAATATTGCGTTGTTCATAGTGCATTTTTTATTTATACAAAGTTATACATTTTAAGCGAGTGTGAAGCAAATAGTTTTGGGTTCGGTCATTTCCTGTAAGGAGAATTTGATGCCTTCACGCCCAAGTCCTGAGTTTTTGATACCTCCGAAAGGCATAGAATCTAAACGATAGTCGGTGGAATCGTTAATCATCACACCACCACAATCCAATTCATAAGCCGCCTTGAAAGCAGTATTTATATCTGAAGAAAATATGGCAGCATGCAAACCAAACGGCAAGCTGTTAGCCTTTTCGATGGCTTCTTCTATGGTTTTTATTTTATAGAGATTCACCGCGGGTCCGAACACCTCATCCTTATGAATTTTGGCGGTTTCGGGCACATTTTCCATAACGGTAGGCTCCATAATGGCACCCTTTCTGCCTCCGCCACAAAGGCAACGAGCCCCCATACTGACGGCTTCTTTCACCCAAGTTTCCACACGTTCGGCTTCTTTTTCGGTAATCATCGGTCCCATATCGCAATCTTCCGCTAGCTTGTTGCCAATCTTATATGTTTTGGTCAATTCAACAAACTTTGATGCAAAAACATCATAGATATCTTCATGAATATAGATACGTTGCACTCCGATGCAGTTTTGTCCGGCAGCCCAAAAAGCACCCGACACGCACGACTCTACCGCAAGGGGCAAATCGGCATCTTTCCACACAATAACGGGTGAATTAGAGCCCAACTCCATACCTATCTTTTTGATGCCTGCTATTTTGGTGATATCTTTTCCGGCATCCAATCCGCCCGTGAACGAAACCATGCGTACCTCTTCGCTCTGCACAAGCGCAGGTCCTATTTCGCTGCCATGTCCGGTAATCACTTGCAGACATTCGCCCGGCAAACCGCTTGCCAAGAAAGCTTCTGCAAGCTTAAGGGCTGAAAGAGGAGTCACCGTGGCAGGTTTTAGTATAACAGAGTTTCCCGCGGCAAAGGCGGGTCCTAATTTGTGTGCCACCAAGTTCAACGGGTCGTTGAAAGGCGTTATCGCCAACACGATTCCGATGGGGAAACGATAGAAATAACCTACCCGTTTCTCTCCCCCGGGAAAGGAATCAAAGGGAATGGTTTCGCCCAAAAGCCGCTTCGATTCTTCTGCGGAGATGCGCAAGGTATTCACACAGCGGTTGGCTTCTTTGCGAGCTTCTTTAATCGTTTTTGAACCCTCACGGGCAATGATTTGAGCAAACTCTTCTTTGCGTGTTTCCACATAGTCTGCCGTTTTGTACAAAATAGTAGCCCGCTGATGTACTGACATCTTCCGAGCTATCTCATAGCCTTTAATTGCGGAGGCAATGGCTGTTTTCACATCCTCTTGAGTAGCTTTTTGCACCACGTCAACCAAGGAATTATCATAAGGGTCATATACCGCGATGGTATCTTTTGTGGCAACCCATTCACCACCAATAAACATTTTCATATCGTTGTCTTTTATAGAGTAAAAAATAGTTATGTATCATTTTGCATAACGACTGCAAAGATATATTTTTTCTGAGAATTTCAAGGAAATAAAAATATATTTAGCAATAGAATTTATTAGGACTCTGCCTAAAAAGAAAAAGGCTTACTGTGCAAGTAAGCCTTTTTCTTCAATAATGATTCAGCAGAAACTACTGCACGATGATTTTTTCTACGTAAGTTTTGTCTTTACCTTTCATCTGATATCTTACAAAATAAATCCCTTTTCCCATTGTTGTCAAATCAATAGTTTGATTCATGGCAGGCATCTGTGTTGTGTAAACTACTTTTCCCAGGATAGAAAAAACGCTCAATTGTTCAATCTGCTGATTGGATGTTAGGGTGAAATTTCCATTGGATGGGTTGGGATATATAGCCACGGGAGCAACATCATGCTCATCTACCGAAGTAATCAACGAACCAAGCACATAAATGTCATCCATTTTAGCCACCCCATTTGCCGCCACCAAAGCGGGCGCTGCACTTGAAGTGTCGCTGGTTATTATCCAACGAATATATACTTGTGATAGGTTATTGCATGCTGTAGGCAGGCTAACGTTCGAAAGAACTGCGGAGGTCCAGTTGTTTGCAGCAATCATGTTGGTGCCGGGAATGTCGGTCCAAGTGCCTGTTCCTCCAACTGAATACTGTGCTTTCCAATCGCGTGGACCTGCATTTGTGCCGCCCGATTGCTGTTTAGAGTACAGTTTTAACATATTATAACCGGTGGTCACCACTTCAACTTGCCAATATTTGGTGTTTGCCCCGGTGTTCCATCCTGTGGCTTGGGCACATTTGGTCGTAAATCCATTTGTTGACCAACTGATGGCGCTGGTGCCTCCTTGAGTAGTAAGTGCCATCAATGCGTTATTAGCATTATGCACTGTAGGGTTTGCATCCGCAATGGTGCCTAAAGGAAATGTCCATGCGGCAATGGTGTCTTGCGCCCGCGATGTTTGGCTTATCAGAAAAGCCATTGCAAAAATTAAAAGTAGTTTTGTTTTCATAAGATTTGTTTTTTGTTTGATGTATAAATTATTAGTATTAGTGAAAAATTTTTACCATTGGAACGATAGCTCAAACATTATAATTCGCCCGGGAGACAACAACCCTTTGGAGTCCAACAAACGTTTATTGAAAATGTTTTGCACCGTCAGAGCGCATCCAATTTTATTGTAAAACGTATGTTGGAGCTTCGCATCGAAATTGAAATAGGAATCTAAATACAAGGTGTTTTCGTCATCAATCCACTCTTTATCATTGAATTTGCCCGTGAGGCATACATTCACATAACGATTCTCCCACATAAAAGCAGCGGCGAAAACATTCTTAGGCACATCTATCAGATATTTTCCTGTCAGATCTTTGGTAGTATTGGAATCCACAACGAAAGAGCCGATTTTCGAACTTGTATAAGTGTAACATGCCGTCAGACTGATGTTTTTATGGATATTGAACACAAATTTCGATTCAAAACCGAGGATATCCACCCTGCCGACATTCTGACGTTTGATGACAGGCTTCATTGTTGAGCCCGAAGTATAAACAGAATCGCCCGTAGCAACAAAGTATTGAAAATCGCTTCCGATGGAATAATAAACACAAGGCTGAAACAACAACCATTTCCACGGACGTAGCCCTGCACCCACCTCAAACGTCTGAATCCGTTCAGGTTTCAGGTCGGGATTGGCAAGTTTGAAGCCTTTGCTCACATCGCCCGTGCGGCTCATGTCCGAAACATTCGAAGGACGAAACCCCGATGAATACAAAGCATAGATATTATAATTGGGATTGAAAATATATTTCGCGCCAAGCTTCGGACTCAAGGCAAACCAATTCTTTTCCGTGAAATCATTGGCATAATTTGCCATATAAGCAGTGGCAAGCGTGGGCGAATAAATCTGAAACACCCCGCCGTAAAACCGAACCCAATCATAACGCAAGGAACCCAAGATGATGAGTTTGTCATGCAAGAGCGATAATTGGTCTTGCACAAAAGCGCCTGCAAAATTCATCTTGCCATCATTTTTTATGGTATCTATAGAAGTGTGATAGATATCGTCCGAGAAAGTGGCTCCCGTTTTGAAGTCAGCGCCTGCCGTCAGATAATTATGGCTGCCGATGCGTGTAGAAAAGCTAAACCATAAGCCTGCGTCCTGCGTTTCCGTGTAAGAATCAACAAAAGTATAAAGCCCCGATTGCTTCTTCACCGATTCATTTTGTTTTAAATCATAATCTTTTTTGAAGAAGCCATTGACATGGATTTCCGATTTTTTGGTGATGCGGTTGTAACTCAATCGCGCGAAATGCGATTGATATTGATTGAAACTGCCATCCGATTCATAATATTTGCTGCCGCTACCCCTTTTGTCATACGAAAATTGATAAACCCCTTCCAAAGTATTGTCCTTAGCGAATTGATATCCAGCTTTCATGCCCGCAGTATATTCCATCACGTAGGCTTTCACATCTGTTGAAGCCCGAATAGAATCAGGCATCATGTTATATCCCGGACTCTTTCGATAAAAGCCGTTGGCTGCCCAATAAAATCCCTTATTATTTTTGCCTTGAAATCCGCGAAAGTTCACAGCACCGCCTTGGGTATTATACGTTCCATAGAACACGCGCGCCTTAATCTCCAAGGGCTTCTGAGGTTTCTGCGTGTTGATATTGATAACACCCGCCATCGCATTAGCGCCATAAAGCGACGAATTGGCACCTTTCAACACCTCCACATTATCCACTTCGTCCATATTCACTTTGTTCCATATATTCGCACTGCCATCAAACAAACTATAGGGAATGCCATCCAAAAGAATCAAAGTTTGTATGTTGCGATTCAATCCGCGTATGCTGATATCGCCCGTTTTATTGAAAATGCCGTAACTGCGTGAGGCGTTCAATCCCGGAATCAGCAACAAAGCGTCATCCACCGTTATGGCAGGCAATTGTTGTATCCTTTGTTTAGTAACCACATCTATGCTCGCAGGAACTTTATCGCCTTTCATGCTGCGCGATGCTGAAATCGTCACGGTTGATATGTCCACCACGATAGCTTGCATCCGCGATTCAACATATCTGTCGAACTTTCTACCTAAAGAAACCACCATCGTGTCCGTTTTGTAGCCTACATAACTCAAGCAAATATGATATTTCCCTTCGGGGAGATTTTTAAAGACAAACACCCCGTCAGCATTGGTTGATGTCGTGAATTTATTTTCTAACAGAACTACCGATGTGCCGGGCATGAGGTTGCCCGATTGGTCATCAATAACAATACCGTTGATGTTGCTCTGCGAATAGGCGAAGCAAGCAGCAAAAAACAGTAGGAGCGTGAGTATAGATTTTTGTATCATTGCTGAATCAGAATAATGGCGTTAACCGAACCTGTTTCGAGTCCTATCACATCTTGTATGTAGAACAATCCATATTTGTTGTGCGCCGTTTTAAAGGAATATATGTCGCCAACCACAAGGTTTTTTGCCTTCCGTTTGGCGTTAATTTCCGAATAAGAAACCAACAGGAGGCTGTCATTGTCACAGGCATTGAAATCGGCAAGCGTTAGTGTAGTTTTGTAATAGCGTGTTTCGTTCCGAAGAGTCCAATTCAACGGACCACTTGTGCCTGTGTATATCGTAGTACCCATATTGGCGTTGGGAGAAGCAATTGTGTTGGCTTCGCCATTCCCGGCATCATAGTAATACAACATTTCTATGGAATCCTGATGCACGAATGCCGAATCTTGAAAATAGGTTACGCCCGTATTCAAACTCATAAAGCTGCCAATCAGCGTGGACGATTGAGCGCCCATCGTGGTGTTCAGATGTCGAATGTTTCCATACACCGAACTGGGGTCTTTGGTCACCGTAAAGGAAACCGAAGCATTGCCGCCATTTTTATCTATCGCGATAAAGGTCCATACTTCCTTGTCATACACACTTTTTGTGAGAAGTTTCGATATTTTGATGGATGAATTATTCACCCCTGTGTCGAAATAATTGGTAACGATGCCATCGTGTTCGTTGCGGATGATGACATTGGTGATATTCACATCACCACCAAAATCAGCATTTAGTTGAACCTTGAAAGCATCCCCACTTCCCAAAACGGTATCCTTAAAAACATAACCCGAGTCTGTCGTGAGATAAATGGAAGGACCGGAAGTCTCACTTCTCTTACACGAGTAAAACATCAAAAGGAAGACAATGAAGGATACGAAGACTGTTTGAAAGGTTATGCGCAATCCTGCATAACGGTAGATATGATTTTTAATTAGCGATTTCATACAACAAATGAAGAATTAGTTTTTCTTTTTAAAAAGGGTGAAAGCACCTAAGGCTATCATGCCACCCAAAGAACCAAAAACAAAATGCATAACCAAAGGATACATAAATCCGGTGGCAAATGTTCCAAAAGAAAATCCGACACTCAACGAAATAATCATGCGGATAATTGGAATAAGCGAGTAAGCAACTCCTGATAAGAGTGCAATAAAAATGATATGCTGATTTTTAGTTTTAAAGAAGCCATAAACGATGTCAACCAAAAAACCAATGAACATATACATAATAGGTATAAACGGATCGGTGAATCCCAAAGGCAAAAGTAGCATACCCACTGCCCCTATACTCGAAAAGCTCGAAGCGATTTTCTGTTGTGAAAACAACCTGCCCGAAAACAATAAAGCCATAAAAACGATGCCCCAATGACCGGGCAAATGTGATGGAAAACGGAATTTAGCATGCAACAACACACCAACAGCCCCTATGCCGGTCAGCAAAAGGATTTCTAAAATGCGTAATGCAACTTTAGTTGGATAAGTTCTTGATAAGCTCTTTTGAGATAACTCTGTATTCATAGTCTTCGTTATTAGCAGGTTCAACAAAAAGAACGGCTTGTGAATCTTTCAAAATAGGTCGCCACCATTCCGTCAGTAAAATTTTTTCAAAAGTATAAAAAAATTCATTATCCAAGCTTTTTATTTTTTCAACACCTGTATTTTTTAATATTTCTGAAGCAGTATGTATGCCAAAAATCTCCCGCATCCCTTTTGCCAACAGATAACGTCCGTCATTTCCTCCCGCATGTAAACCCACTGCCGCTAATGAGCCAATGATTCCTTGACGTGTGCCTGTATATCCTTCTAAAAAGATTCCAAGTTGCGCAGCCAAGTTCCGAGCCATATCCATGGTCAAAACCTCACTCTTCGCACTGACGGCATAGCGCATCAACGACTCTGTCACTTTGCTTGCAGGACAAACACACAAGCCTGCATCCGAGCCTTCAGCTGCATTTTCTTGCAGATACTTTGCTGAAAACTCAATAATCTGTGGACATTTCTCTATAGCTGAATCCAAAGCGATGCAAGCAGAACTGTTGTGAGACGTATAAGGAATTTGTTCATTGAAAAACAACTGATGGCGCGTAACGCCTAACACTTGTCCACAACCATTTTGTTGCAACAGCGCCGCAAGTTCACGAGCACGAAAGCCCGTACCTTTGCTTTCCAAATTATCCGTATCGTCTATCGCAACAAAGATTTTCATTTATTCTTTTAGTTTCTTCTTAAACTTTTTGATAACCAAATCCACCGCATCTTGAAACTCAGCACGAAATTCGATATAGTTTTGGATGAGCTTTTCGCCCTCTTCAGTGATATAGGTAACGCCTCCATCTTTTCCTCCGCGATGTTTATCCACAACAGCAAAGCCCAAAATCTCTTCAATATTCTTCAAATCGCCCCACACTTTCCGATAACTGATACCCATCACCTCCGAAGCAGCCATCAAAGAGCCATGCTTTTGAATTGCAATCAACAATTGCCACTTTTGGTCGTCAATAATCGAATCGCCATCCTCAGACGACATCCACAACTTAAAGTTGATACGAATGTTGGAATATTTGGTATAGGTCTTTTCTTCCGTCATTATTCAATTCAGAGTTAATTAGTCGAATTAATAATTTTTCATTGTTAGTTTTTCATTCCAAACTATTAACTATTCGAAACTCCCTCTCCCAAATTCCGCAGTGCAATAATTTCCCGCCATTTCTTTCTTGCTTCGATGGCAGGAATGCCGAAATATGTTTTTCCGCCTTCTAAAGATTTATCTGTACCCGACGATGCAAGCACCACTGCGCCTTTACCAATCACAATATCTTTATTAATCAAAACTTTTGCCCAAATTATCACATTATCTTCTATAACCGTTACCCCTGCAATGGCAGAATGTGAGCCAATCAAACAGTTTTGTCCCACCTTGGTGTCGTGTCCTATCTGCACAAAATTATCCAACTTTGTTCCTTTGCCGATTACGGTATCGCCCGAAACACCTTTATCTATCGCACTCATGGCTCCAATCTCTACATCGTCTTCTATCACCGTACGTCCGCACGATTCCATTTTGTCGTAATGCGTCGGGCGACGTTTGAAATAATACGCATCGGCACCAATCACCGCACTCGAGTGTATGATGACATTATCGCCTATCACGCTATGGTCGTAGATACTCACATTGGCATGAATGATACAATTTTTTCCAATCTTCACATGATTCCCAACAAAAGCACCGGGTTGTATATACGTTCCTTCGCCAATTTCTGCCGTATCGCTGATAGCTTTTGCGGCAGGCTCAAATGCGCGAAAACGCTTCACTATCTTGATATAATCCCGAAACGGATCGTCTGAAATAATCAGCGCTTTCCCTTCAGGGGGCGCCACGTTTTTGTTGATGATGATGGTGGTAGCTTTCGAATTCAATGCCTTATCATAGTATTTATGAAAGTCAACAAAGGTGATATCACCTGTGTCCACCATGTGGATTTCGTTGATACCCGTGATTTCGTGTGTGTCGCTGCCAATATATTCTCCTTTGATGAAGTCAGCAATTTCTTTTAATGTATAGGGATGATCGAATTTCATAATCCTGAGTATTTATTATTATTTTTAAGGTGTTCTAGGAATTAGTTTTTTCGAGGCGGACAAGATTTTAAAAGCGCAGTTTACTGTAGTAAATGAGCATTTTAAAATTGAAGTCCAACGCTGAAAAAGCAATTTATAGGACTCCGTTAGCTCTTAACGCGTTCGTAATACGCATGATTGCGTGTATCCACTCTGATTCTTTCTCCGATATTGATAAACAAAGGCACATCCACATTAGCACCTGTCTCCACTGTAGCGTGTTTCAGCGTGTTGGTGGCGGTGTCGCCTTTCAAACCCGGTTCTGTATAAATAACTTCCAATTCTATAAACTGCGGCAATTCGCACGAAAGTGGACGTTCTGTAGCATCATGAAACATAATTTCAACATTTTGACCTTCTTTCAACAAATCATACGAATCAATAAGTTCTTCCACTATCGAAACCTGTTCGAAAGTTTCCACGTGCATAAAATTATAACCGTTATCATCTTTGTATAAATATTGATAGGGACGACGCTCCACGCGAGTCACATCTATCTTCACCCCCGAATTAAACGTATTAGAAATAACTTTGCCTGTAGTCAAGCTTTTGAGTTTGGTGCGCACAAATGCGCCTCCTTTACCGGGTTTCACATGTTGAAAATCAACAATAACGAATAGATCTTTATTGAATTCGATACACAATCCGTTTTTGATATCTGCAGTAGTTGCCATAAATTGAAATTAATTGTTTTTTTAAATTTGCTGCAAAAGTAAGCAAAATTGAAATAATGTAACGAATATTTCGCGAACTTTATAAACGAGCAACAAATGAGAGGGAGAAAATGAGGATGAAATACCTATAGTTTATGGCAATAATACTAGAAGATACAAACTTTGAACACCGCTCTAAAACATCCAACAACCTAGAACGGCAGTTTTATCAGTTTAGGTGTCATTACAATTTTATAATCTTTTTTATATGTTTTTCATTCCCTGCAGTAAGTACTAAAAAATAAATGCCTTTTGCCAATCCATCAGTATTATAATCATACGTATAGTTTCCGGCATCTAACGCTCCATCAAATAGCGTCTTTATTTTTGTACCATTCAAATCAAATACACATAACAACACCGAACATGCGTTTTTATTGACATAAGTGATTTTAGCTTCTGATAGTATTGGGTTTGGAACGCAGGATAACGTAATAGTATTATTTGCAGAATAATTAGTAACAGCACTAGGTTTCGGAGTGTAAGTCGTGCCCAAATAGCCTTCGATATATCCAATGTGCCAATTGATACTTAGATTGGCACCCGAATACCAAATGCGATATATATATACCGAATCTTGGTCCACAATCTGAAATGTTGACCGATAAATAATATTATTATCCCAAGTTGTTCCTGAAGATTTTATCAGGATTGGGGAGGCTAGGGGCGTGTTTATTACGCTTGGGTTATCCATTGCGCATTGCGCATAAAATAAATATCGACAAGTTGATATCGAAGAATGTCCTAATGTGTTTGCCGATATTAAAAACTCAACACGCTTTTCCTTATAATTTGGTTTGCAGCAGGGGTGCCATGCATGATAACCCAAAGCAGGCAATGGGTCTTGATTTGCACTATTACGACATCGCTCCAAAGGTGACCACATAATTCCATCAGTGCTATGAGAATACATCATCGGTTGCGGATACGCTGTATCTACTGCCCACATATGCCATTGGTTCGACGACTCTCTCCATATACATGGGGAAACCATGGAGGTGTTGGTAAGGGTGGAGTTTATATATACATCTATAGGTGTGGTTTTCGATAAGTCATGTTGAATAATAATCAATCTCGTGTACCCTTTACCATGTGCTCTGTCTATAAACCTATAATAAAGCCATAATTCATCTTTATCAGAATTATAAATAAGATCAGGATCGCAATTAAAACTTGGGCTTCCCGGATAATGTACCAAAGGGTTTGAAATGCCGGTGGGCACTACCCAATCAATACCATTATTACTAGCTATCAAACTCGGATTTTCCACTGAATTTGAACCATTAGTATAGGGTGTGTATGCCATCCAATACCGATAACCATGCCAAGCCGATTTGTTATATTCATTTCTAAAATCAATAATAGAAGGATGACAGGCTTGTTCTGAGTTATCAGTAGTAGGTATATTCAAAAAAGTGCTTGCATTCAGCAACGGCAAATGGCTCGATAATTTTACATCCATATTTTGCTCTGCAATTTGAGAACTGCCAAACGTGGGTATAAAAAGTAACAAGGTTAAAATGGCAACTAAAATCAAATTGTTTTTGACGTTAGACTCATGTCCAAATCCAAAAAAACAGTACTGTTTATCAGATAACTTATGATTAAGTTCGTCAATAATTCTAGCTCCCAACTCACTTTCGGCTTGGGCTGCTTCAAACCTGACTTGATAGAATTTTTCGAGATTTTTTAAAGGTTCGACCATTTATAAGGTTTTAAAAACACAAAGGTAAAAATTATTGTTTATATAGGTCTGAATTAGTATGACTTTTTTATAAAAGCAGATAGAAGGGGAGGGTTGATTTGTTTTATTGTTAGATTGTTGATTCGTTATTTTGTGAAAAGGGCAAAGGCTAAGCCCAACAACGAGATTTTTTATTTTTGATTTGCAATCTAAGAATGACCTATTGACCTAATGACCATAAATGCCGCGAGGCAAATGACCAATACCTATAAATGACGCGAAGCAAATGACCAATGACCATAAATGACGCGAAGCAAATGACTTAATGACTATAAATGACGCGAAGCAAATCACCAATTTCATCCTATAGTAGCATCAACCTTTACATATTCAAAGGGTGGATAAAACTCGTAATACGCAAAAATTTGTGTACTTCCCAAAGCAATATGTTTGCTCAGTTGGTCTCTAATTTCGTTGGCTATATACGGTTCGGCAATTTTGTTTTTCTCAAAATAATTCACAAGAGTAGCAGCAGAAGTGATACCTATGCATAAAGTAACGCCTGTCTTATCGGGTAGCGTATTTCTTAATTTGCTAACGTAAAGACTATCATCAATCTTTTTTTGAACGGTTTCGTCAAAATTAAACAGTTTCTCTTTACAAATCCGCTTTATTTCAGGGATATTTTCTTTCGTATAATCAATTTTCTTCAATGCTTCCGAGACTGCCCCAATTTGGTTCTGAAAATCCACAAGTAGTGGTTTCAAATCATTGCGCGTATATTTTAATTCTGCTGCTGTGGCTGAAATCATGGGGGGCAATCTCCAAAAAGGTACTTTCAGAAAATCAACTGCTGTCACATTTTCAGAGTCCATAAGCGCAAAGCTAAACAGGTCTTCCACATTGATATCCAACGAAAGAATTTCATCGGGTGTGATTATGCTATTCACTATAGCTCCTATAAATGGACTCTCTTGGTTCTTCAACTCTTCTCCATCAAAAAAACCTGCTTCCCAAATTTCTTCTTCCACAAATGGTAATAAGTCAACCAAAAAATATTTATTTGCCGTATATTCTATCTTGAATTTCAATTCCTTAGATAAAGCATTAAACGATTGTTTATAAGCAAATATAAATTTCAGAGCCGCCGCATTTTTCTTATTTATCTTTACACACTTGTGATATTGTTTTTGATGTTCTTGAAGGTTATCAACTAGTTTTAATAATTCCTCGTCCGTATTAAAAAAATAGGTAGATATTACAAAAACGTCGTTTTCATCAAATTCGTGACAATCTTTATACATCATTATATTAAAAGCACTTTCCGAAACGTTTCTCACCACATCAAAAATTATCAGATTCGGGCGCAGATAAGCACAGTCCTTAACTAAATGAATCATCGAATAAACACTATCAATATATACTGTTTTCATGGTTGTTTTGTGGAATGGTTGGTTAATTGGTTAATTCGTTAATTTGTGAAATAGGTAAAGCCTAAGCTGAACTAAGATGCGATTTGCAAATTTTGCACCAAGGATATCAGAAATTGAAATCCATAGGTTCTCCTGCCAAGCGACGACCTTCCAATATTTCCTGATTTCTGGTTTCCTTATAGGAATATTGAGCTAGATATTCTGGAGTGGCAAATCCAACACCTGTTTCAATGCGCATGAGGTAGTCGGCATAAGCTACCGGAATCGTTTCCACTGTTTGTCTGAACTTATGCTTTCTATAAGAAATCAGAAGCCCTTGTCGCCAATCTTCGTGTTCTTCTAAATATATTTTTTCATCAAGAGATTTCATTATGTCAAAAACTTCCTGTAATTCTTCCTGTAAACCTTCATCATATCCAACGCCACACTTTTCTACTAATTTGAAACACTTCCAAAGTTTTTTATTCTCAGGAGTTTCAAAATTTGCCACAAAATCTTCCATCGCTTTTTCTGTGCGATAATGTTCTTCAATCCCTAAAAAGGGCAAAAGCTTAGGTCTCTTCTGAGGAGCTTGCGCTGTTTTTCCTTCTGCTATATCTTTTTTCTTTTGTTCCGCTCTTTTATGCTCAGCATATAGTCTTATGTAATACACTTCCTTTGGAAACTTCACATCCTCCAACATCAATATCTTCTCAGTTCCCATATACGTGTCATAAAAATCATACCATGGCGGAATGCCATTATCACTCATAATGGCTAATGCATACGTTTGATAAAATTCCTCCAGTTCAAGCCCGTGTACGTCTGCATAAGTCATTTTCAGATATACATAGTTATCCCAATCGTAACCTTCAAAGGTATTGTCCCTTTTATGAAGTTCTACAGGCGTTTCAATTAAAAAACGTATCATTAAATCCACTTCTTCCTGTGTGATGGGCGGTATAAAAGGACAATTGAAAATATCCTTATACCAATACCTAAAATCATCCGAGCTGTCAATTCCTTTCAGTTTCTTTTGTCCTGCTCGCCACAAACACTCCAAATTGATCAGCTTCTTATAAAGTATATATTTCAAAAATTGTTCTGCTTCCGGGAAATAACCAAGCTTAATTCCCTCGGCTCTTGATAGATAGTAGTGAGCCGTTTTGGTATAGTTGATACGATTACCAGCATACCAGTACAACATTTGTTCAACACTGCCTGGATTATACTTCTTAAAATAGCGTTGTATTTTAGGCAACTTATTTCTAAGCTCATCTATAATTTTATCCGCCAACTCACTTTCGGCTTGGGCTTCTGCTACCCTATCTTTATAGAATTTGGATAGTTTTTTTAAAGGTTCGTTCATCTGTATAAAATTTAAAGCACAAAGGTAAAAATTATTACTCTAAGTAAAATGAAATAGAGCGATTTTTTTCTGAAAAGCAAATGGAGGGTGTGGGAAGAGTTGAATTGTTTTATTGTTAGATTGATGAATGGTTAATTTGGGGAATAGGCAAAGGCTATGAGAGATATATAGGATCAAGGTTGGAGCAACAGCCCAACAGTGATTTTATGGTACTTGCCAATTATATGTTGAACATCTTACAACATTAAGAATACCATTTTTCTCTGTTGGATACAAAGCATACCCGCTAACTTGCTTTGAATATAATTTGTGTGAATTACCTTCCTTTATAGCAATTTCTTTCGATTTTGTTCTGCCTGCTAATCTCAATTGATAAACATTATCAATCCAAAAATCATAAGGATTTGTTGAGTTGTTAATAAATACGATACCACCTGTATTATTTGCTTCGCAGGGCTTGCTTGGAACAACAGCAATTTCATCAACACCGATAATATAAAAATTGTCCATAAAATCATCAAAAGATTTCTTTGTTATAGGAAAATCGCCCATGGGTGTACAAAAACAAATTAGATACATAGTCGAATTATTAAACGCTATGAGAACATTTGCCATTGATGATGCGGAGGAGGTTTTATCTAAATATTGGAATGTATATTTTAAGGCTTTGAATTGATAATCTGCTACCTCAGATTTTATTATCATACCTTCACCTAAGTTCTCTGATAGCATTTTAGAAATGATAGGCTTAAAATTATCATTTGCTTCTTTATTGCTTTGAAAACTCGCAACACTTATATCTTTTAAATCTGCCGAATATTCATTTTCTAAATGCAAATTGTATTTTTTACCGTCATTTAATGTTACCTCAAAATCTTTTAATCCGTTTGAGAATTTTTCTTTGATTCTTCGCTTGTTATGTCCTGAAATTTACCATCGGGCAGGAAAAATAAATAATTATTATTAGCACCCATGTATAATTTACTAGTAACATCTGCTGAAGTAATCTTCTCGCTTGGATTGGTAGTAACAGTGTTTTGTGATTTCGATTCCGCTTGATCTAAAATACCTGTCTTTATATAATTATCCGTGCATGAAACTGCACCAATAACCTCATTAACAGCAGCCACATAATCCTTCTGCTTAATATCTTTAATTCCTGTTGTAATGTTTTTCTCTAAACGCGCTAAAAACTCCTTATTGCAGACCTTTACATTTTTTATTCTATAAATTGCGTCTGACACTTCATAAACAGCACCTTTAACATCTTCAGCTATTAATTTAGGAATGGACTTAATTATAATTTCTTTTGTCAGAGGATCTTTAATTTTGTTGACTATAAGAGGAGAGACCAACGACCAACCCAAACTTATCAATTGTGTTGTTAGCTCTTTATTTTGAGCAAATGTTGATGAATAAATCATCATAAATAAGATAACAATTATTCGCTTCATACAAAAAATTTTATATTAATATTTGAAATTTGCAATCTGTGCTTCTTGACGAATAAATTCAATACTTGGAAGTCATGTTTAATTCCTCTCTCTTTGGTGCATATTCACCTGATGTCTCAATTTCACCATAAAATTCTGTTCTATCACTATAACATATAAAAGACCCATAAAACCAAGCGTTACAATATTTCTCACTGCCTGTTTCCCCCATACTAACTGAATAGGTACCCTTATCTATTAATTTGAATGTACCTGATAACGGGCATATATTATTTTTAAACTGTGTAAAACCACTGAGTTTACCACTATATGCCAAAAAATTATTAAAGGATGCATCAGAAATTGTGATATAAATAGAATTGTTTTTCCAAGTACCTTTATACTTATTCTTTAGGCATTCAGCGTCTCCACTTAGATTACTAGAAGGTAATGATAGATTAATTAGTAGGAGAAAAGAAAATAGAATTTTCATAGAATTATTATTTATGGGCTTTAAAAATATAAAACGTAATTAATTTTTCTTTTTAAAAGAATGAACAGTGACAATAATAGAAAAAGCTAAGAAAAATATATTGACAATTAATAAAGGTGTTAATGTTATTATTACGTCACCTTGATTATGAGAAGTTGAAAGAAAAATTAGTAGGGCTAAAATGCTCCATAATACTCCGATAAAAGATAAAACTAAACCGATAATTGATAATGCTTTCATAAATTTATTTTTTAATGAGTTTTATTTCTTTTTTGAATTTTTAATTGAATCAATTTTGCCTTGATTAGGAGCATGATGAATAATTTCATTGCCGCCTATATAATTTTTGTTTGAGTCTTTACAAATTCCGTGCCCAATTCCAACTGTGCCTGATGTATTGATTTGAATTCTTCCTTTTGTGGTGTCAGAACTATAAGCAGAATCTGTGCTAACCATTTTTTTTTCAATACTTTTATCTTGCTCTGATGTTTTTACGCTGTGGCAACATATAACAAAGCAAAATAATACGGATACACTAATTACTAATAATAATTTTTTCATTCAGTAAAACATTTTTATTATCCTTAATAACTAAAAAACAAGTTCCATTTGAAAGATTAGCTTTGTTAAATGAAAAGGAATTAGTGCCCTGTAAACCTACTCCATTGTACAATTCTTTAATGACTTTGCCGCTTATATCTATGATGCTTATTATTAGATTTGTGTTTTCATGTAGCGTAAATTCAACATTAAATGTTTCTACAACAGGGTTTGGGAAAACATTTAATTTAGTGTCCTCATTAATCAAATTGATTCCATTGGGAGTAGCATGAATTTCTGCATTCCATGCATCCCACATATTTGAAGCGTTACCAAAACTTCCACTTATCCAAACTGATGGACTTGAACTATTATGTTTTCTTGAAATCCCCGTATAATCACCCCATCTTTGAGATGTATTTGATCCGTAACAACTCACATAACTATTACTTGATTTCGCCAATGTAGAGCCTGACCAACCCATTGAATTATCACAATTAACCACTCTCTCCTCGGGATATATTGACGAACTAGCTCTTCCAAAGTTTATCATCACTGACATATCCGTAGGACTTGTCGTAAAAGAGGCTACCGAAGGATAGGAGTAATCATAATTTCCAACCGACCCAAATGTGCTTGATACGTTTGTTTTTGAACTTACAGCCAACCTGTTATAATTTATTCCATTCCACCCGCTACCTATATCAGAATGAAAAACAAAATGTATAACACCATTTAAATAAAATCCACTTAATGCCCTACAATCACCATTATCTAGCGTGCAAGTAGTGCCTAATTGAGATGAATTTGACGCAGGAGAATAGGCAGTGGTTGATACATTATAAAGGTTAAGAGCGGGACTCCCTGTCATATCATCTGTCAAATCGTAAAGCTTAATATTTGAACTTCCTGCATTATCCGTGGCAATCAAATAACATCCGGGTCCATAACTCGTTCCTTGTCCGTACGAAACAGGTAACAAAGTAAAAGGATTACCTGTAATTGTATGCCAATATTGCAAACTTAATGAGCCGCCTGAATACCCTCCTGATTTAGTTATTTGATATAATATAGCTTGATCAAAACTACCGGAGGATTCAAAGAAAAGATTGCCTGTTATATACAATTCGTTTGTAGAAACAGCTAATTTTGGATAATCAAAACCTTCACCATTGTTCATGGGGTTGCCGCTTACTTTATATGTCCACCATCCATCATTAGGATTATTTGTTTTAGAAAAGAAAATAATAATTTTAGAATTAGCATTTACAGGCGAGGTTTGGCAGAAAAAAATAAATCTATCCGCTGCTACGTCATAAATTACAACTGGGTCACACACATTTGTTATAGCTGCATCATTTATAAAAGAAATTAGATTATTAAAATAAATAGTACTACCACTTATATTGTCATATTCGATTGTAGAATTAGCAACACTAACTATCCATCCTCCATTTGATATCGCCATGGAATTATCCAAAGGCGAACTGCCATTATTTGTATTCCCCAAATAATTAGTACCAACTATGGGTGTTACACTTAATGTAGAATTCTCAGCATTATTCTCACTGTTTTGCTTTTGATTCTTGAGCTTAAGTTTTTCTTCTTTCATTTTTTCAATAAGTTTCTCATTAGGAACTTTTGGTTCAAACGAAATATTTTTCTTTGTTAATAGAGGTCTCCATTTCAGGTCAACACTCGGTGGATTCACAAACCCCTGACATGGCACCGTTATTATTTCAGATTTTGTTGCACTACCTACAACGCCACTTTCATCAAGTGTAATCTTTTTTTCTTGCCCTTTTGAAGCAAAATTAAATGTAGCGAATAAAGCGAAAACTAATACTAATTTTTTCATTCTTGATTGTTTTATTTACATTATTTATTTTCTATTAATTTCCATTGATAATTGGAGAATTAATTTTTTGGAATCGCAGCAGGTTCAGTTCGGTTATTTAATTTTGTAAGCCAATTAATGTATGATTTATTAAACAATAAATAAGGTACGTAGGCTCGATAAGCCGACAACACATTTGAATAACTATCATAGTCAAAGGATTTTGTCTGTAAGTCATTATAAGTCACGGTTCCTTTAACTTTACATCTTTGACAAGTATCATCTATAATAACCGGAACGCGGTACTTTTTATTGCCATCTGCCCAATAAATAAAAATTGATCTTTTTGATGGCGAAAAAAAACAAAACCGTTCATTATTTTTTTTATAAAATGAAAAATTCATCATACAGATATAATCTGGGTAACTCTTCCCTATATATGTCTTCTAACTATCATAATTAGCTTGAGGATCATTACCATTAAGAATATCGAGCAAATCACTAGCCGCTTCAATGCCATCTGCAACCTTTTGTCCCGTAGTTTGCCCATTTGCCATCCAAGGTAGCAACAACAGGATAAATAAAAGTTTTTTCATCTTTGATTATTTAGTGGTTTATTAGTAATCAGTTGTCCGAAATCAGTTGTGAGAAATTTCCCAACTTCCCACCTTCCTATTATAGCCCCTTTGTTCAAGGACTTGTGCTTATTAATTATATTTCCCCCAATTATAGCCCCTTTTTAACCTGTCCCGTACACAAAGTGTCGGGAGGCGTTGGGCTTCCTAATTTTTCATTTTTCATTCTTCACTTTTCATTCAAAATTCAAAACTCTTAAATCTAAAATCAAAAATCAACTCACCCTCACCAAAGTAATCTCCAACGTAACTATCTGCCCTCTCTTAATTTTTACTATGATAGTTTGGGTAACAAAACCGGTTTTTGAGAATTCGATATGATACGTCCCGGGTTTAATTTTTATAATGGAAGCCACCCCGTTGATATCGCTCACGGCTTGTTTGTTGAGTTCCATAATTTTTAGCACACCATTTTGAATCAAATTTGTGATAGACCCTTCAGGTGGGTTACCATCTAAAAATAAAGCAGTGATACCCGTGTGATGCACTCCCGTTTTATCCACAACCATACAATCGGCTAATTTCTTAACCAAAGCGGGTTCTGTTTTTTGATATTTGCCATAAAAAAAGTCGTAAATATTTTTTAAAGCAGCGTTGCCTTTATCATAACCTTTCTGAATTTCTGCTGTGCCGGCTTCTTTTTTGTCGCCGATAGCATCTTGTGTATCTACTTTCACATCATCGTAGGCGGCAATAACAGCTTCCATGTCATGAATGTCGGCAGGTTCGATATTGGTGAACAGTGTTAGATTTTCAGCCAAAGTATTTTTCATGATACGTGCACGGCTCAAGGCAGTGGTTTTTGAAGCACGAAATATATAATAAGGTTTATGTTCTAAAATTTTTACAAATTCTGTTTTTCCTGCCAAACGAGCCATAGGCAAGCCTTTTTTGGCATATATAATCATGGTATCTGCCATAGTTTTCTTCGCGGTTTCCACTTCTACTGTGATTCCGGTCGTGTCGGTCTCTTGTTTATCTTCGGCAATTTGTATTTCTTCTATGGCTGCTTCCAATTTAGCTATTTCGCCTGCTTCAGTTGGAATAGCGTCAAATTTTGCTTGATTCGAACCAATAAAATTCTTGACTCTAAAAAAGTTAATGAGTCTCCATATATACACTTTTTTCATATCATTCTGTTTTTTAATAAATTAATAAATTCAAATGCTTGTGTTTTATGTTTTTTTACTATTGAGGGGTTCTAAAAATTAGATTTTTCGAGGCGGACAAGATTTTTAAAAGCGGAGTTAACTACAGTAAATGAGCATTTTAAAAATTAAAGTCCAACGATGAAAAAGCAATTTATAGAACT
>CAIOYH010000083.1 GCA_903862465.1 uncultured bacterium
GCAAAAAAACCATTCCGCCCCATGGCGTAATCTCTTTATTGGTAAAGGATATATCAAATTCCATAACTCATTTTTTCCTAATGCTACGCATTAGGATTTTGATGCAAAAATAATCATTTATTTTCTATTGCGGAATTTGGGATAAATGTACAACGGACGATACGGATTTTTTTA
This sequence comes from uncultured bacterium, assembly GCA_903862465.1. Classification (GTDB taxonomy): domain Bacteria; phylum Bacteroidota; class Bacteroidia; order Bacteroidales; family CAIWKO01; genus CAIWKO01. The sequence continues at coordinate 175 of CAIOYH010000083.1, forward strand.
CCACAATAGGCACAATAGGGCTCCCGACCTTCGGTGATGGACAGGACATTAGTTTTTATTCGGGGCAGGACTTGGTGTCGCACTCCGACTTTTAGGTACAATAGATTTTAATCGTAGCACGACTTGGAGCCGTACTACGACTTGATGGAAATTAGGCAAAGTCTAAAGGAGTAGATGGCAGAGAGGAGGGATTTTTGCCGAACGGGTTAATTTCTGCCCAACTGTGTTAAAAGTTGAATCCACACAGAAAACCGATAGTATGTGAATTTTCGTTACGCCTTGTGTAGGTTGTGTAACTGCTGTAGCCGTTGTACATATGGATTACGTCGGAGGTTCCCTGTAGTTCATAATTTAATCCTAAGTTCAATGCAAAATGGTCTTTTATTTTTACACATATCCCTAATGTGGAAGAAAACATGGTTCCTCCTATTTCATAATCTGTGTTGGTTCGCCAACTATAACCGCCCTGAACAGCAATAAAGGGAGAGATGTTTTTGTTGACAAAATTTACACGAAGGTCGGCATAAACAGGAAAATAGATGCCGTCTTCCATATATAGTCTGACCCCAAAACCTGCGCCGACTGCAAACCAAGGACAGACACGGTAACCACTAATAAAATTCATTTTTGTTGTGAATGGTCCTGAAGCATTACCAAAAGTAATACCGTTAGAATATTCAAAATTGCCGTAATAACCGCGTTTCAATCCTGTAGTATCCTTAGGAATGCCTGGTTTAGATTGATTAAAAAAGGAAGGTTCCTTTGAATATTTTGCGACTTCCTTCATGGCATAAACAAAAACATTTCCGTCAACGGTCTGTATTTTTATAAGGCTGTCAGGAATAAATTCGAGGAGAGTCCCGCGGGTGATTCCTCCGTTTTTGAGATATACTACATCCTGCTGATTGTTGTTTTGAGCTATGACGCTGCCAACAATAAACAATAATAGGAGCATGAGAAAAAGTGGTTTAATTGTTTTCATAATTCAGGTTTTATAAGATTTGATTTAAATTTTGGTCATGTTAATTATAGATTTTTTTTGATGGTGTGGTTATCTTATTAGTGTAACGCTTCCCTGATAACTTTTGGCTCCTATGGTGATAATATAATAATATACACCTTCGGCGCAGTATTTACCATCGTTTTGGTTTATGCCATCCCAACATTTATTATTAGTGTTTTTTACAAATATTCTCTTACCCCATCTGTTATAAATTTCCATTTTGTAGCAATCTTGAAAACTAGGATATGTTTTTAGTTGAAAGCAATCGTTGTAGCTGTCATTATTTGGCGTGAAAATATTTGGAGGTGGTAAAAGGTAAGCGTCAGGATATATAAGAGGCATGGTAAGTTGCAAAGTGTCTGTGCATGCAAGATTATAAGCAATTAATGCAATATTTACGCTGTCATTATATGGAAAGATATATGAGAAATCTATATTGTTGGAAGTAAAAATATTTGATAAATACCATGCTACATTTGTTGTTGGCGTGCTTGAATTTGTAAAGTTTCCTTGAACCCCTTCGCATACCGGTTCGAATTGATAGTCAAAAGTAGCATGTGGTTTGGCATGAACCTGAATATCGATACTTAGGATTTGTGTAACACATCCGGATGTTGAATCTCTGAGGATATAAGTCCCTGAATTGTCAATTGTGGAATTGTAAATTATGACATTGGGTGATGAGGAATGAAATCCGTCAGGACCCGTCCATGAATAACTTCCCGGAGTTACAGCATTAATATTTATCATCAGCGTTTGTTCTTCACAGATGGGGCTAATGCCTGTAATCGTATGCGGAAATGAACCGAGATAAACATAAATATGAACAGGAATTCTGATACTTATACACGCAGTATCGTTGGTTTGACAGTACAAGGTGAAATCATCAGTAACAGGTTCTACCGTATAATCATTACCTATGAAAAATGGAGTGCCGCCGTAAAGTGATATATACCATTGAACAGCGCCCGGAGCCGTAGCATGTAATGTTAAGGATGTGCCATAGCAAACCGTTGTATCATGCACTGTGGGCGGAGGTAATTGATATTGTGTAACAGTATCAGGTGTAGCAGAAACTACACAACCATTGCTGTCTGTGACAGTAACGGTATAGGTTCCGGGCTGATAGACCACCAGACTGCTTGCTGTGGAATTGTTCGACCATAGATAAGATGTGCCACCGCTACAGCCATATAGGATTACAGAATCACCCAGGCAAATAGACAAAGGACCGGAAGCGGTGATAATGGGTGTCAATGCCGATGCTGTAATTGTTATGCTTGCCTGAGTAACTATTCCACACGAATTAACATTGCAGATATAAATGCCGGGAGTTGTTACATTCTGAAAGAATTCGCTGCCTGAAAGTGGAGGTTGCCACTGCAATGTGCTGTCTGCGTTGGTCGTTACATGAAGCGCTATACTGTCATTGGGACAAAGTACTGCATTGGGACTTGCCGTTAAATATGGGGTTATATATTCAAATAGCATGACATTCCCTGATGCAAGTGCGCATCCATTCGAATCCGTTACTATACAATAATAACTCCCGGGAGCATCCACCAAAATACTTTGCTGATTTATGGAGATAGCACCGTCGGGACCAAACCAGTTATAACTTCCACCCGCTACATTAACTGACAAGGCGACAGAATCGCCGGGGCAAATCATGCCATTGGAAGGATTCATGGAAAGTAGGGGAGGTGAAGTACTGATAACAATAAAGCTTGCTGTGTCCTGACCATTACATCCAGCACTGTCGCTCTGTGAGGCTATTATTTGATACGTCCCGGGAGTATTTATGACAACACTATCGAGATTATCAGGTCCAACCAAGCCGGGTCCCGACCAAAGACATTGTTCGCCATTGGTAATGGCATTTATTATTAAGGTTCCATTCGGGCACAATTGCATATTACCATCCAAAGCAAGTGTAATAGCATAGATAGTAGTAAAATTGACATAAACAGCTATGGAGTCATGCAAAACCACCGTATCATTATTACAGCTTTGATTAAGAATTATCGTGTGGGTTTCATAAATCGTATAAATGCCGGATTGCGTTGGGTGGCATGTGGCTGAATGTGTATTGCCATTAATTACCATTGATGGAACGGAACTCCATACGGTGGTATGAACATAAGAACTTTCGGGGAAAATATTGTTATAAATACTATCATGAACCAACAGTGTAAAGAACTCTCCAATGCAAACGTCAACTGAATCCGAACCCAATAAATCGGAAGTTATGAATGGTGCATTGATGGAGTCAACCTCGACAGTGATGCTTGCAAGTTGAGATGGGCAATCTGCTGAACTGAGCACGAGATTATAGGTACCGGCATTAGCAATAGTGGCATTGTTAATTTGAATTTCGGGAGTAGTAGCTTGAAACCCTCCCGGACCAGTCCAAGCATAGTTACCCGTAGTTATAGTATCCACTTCAATGTTCAGCGTGTCGCCCGTGCAAATCGGACTGTTCGCCGTAAGTATCGGCGGAGATGAACCCGGATAGACTGTTATATGCAAAGGAACCCGAATGCTTGTGCAGGAGGTATCCTCTGATTGAATAAAATACGTGGTATCATGTGTAATGGGGGGCGTAGTGAAATTAGAACCCGTATTAATGGGAACACCACCCTCAGCCATTGAAAACCATTTGATAGTGTCAGCCGAAGAAGCATGAAGCAAAATTGATGAACCGTAACATACTGTCGTGTCATGTACAACGGGAGGATCAAACTGAGTAACATTTACTGTTATCGGGATAGCAGATTCAGAGCAACCATCAATATCCATGACAGTTACAGTATAAGTTCCCGATTGATTCACCGAAATTGAGTTGCCGATTGAATCATTCGACCATTGGTACATAGCCCCGCCACTACAGGCAGTAAGCGTAACAGAGCTTCCCGAACAAAAATCAACAGGACCGGAAGAGGATATAACATTTGTTAATGACGTTGCCGTAATAACTATTTCAACCTCTGTAATAATTCCACAGGAAGTTATGCTGGCGGTATAAACACCCGGTTCAGTAATGATTTGAATAGAGTCATGTCCCGAGAGGGGAGGATGCCAGTCAACAACGCTGCCTACATTGGTGATAGCTGCTATTGTTATTGGTTCGCCAGGGCAAATAACCGTGCTTGGCGAAGCAATTATATAGGGTGTATTATATTGCATAACCTCAACAGTATTCGAAACAATCACACATCCGGTGGCATCAGTCAGAACACAATAATACATTCCGGGAGTACTAACCATTACAGATTGTTGGTTTGTATCAATGGGTCCCTGAGGTCCATACCAACTATAGCTTCCCATTGCGTTGCACGTAAGTGTTATTGTTGTATCCGGACAGATAAGCCCCGTCCAGGGATCCATGCTTACCACAGGAGCATGGGTATAGTCAATAGTAAAAAGATCAATCCGGTGAGTAATACATCCCCCTGGAGAAACGAATCCCGTTATTAAGGTATAATCGCCTGCAATATCAGTTGACATGGTATCTTGATTAATGGGTCCAAGGAAACCCGGACCTAACCATTGAAATGACATGGCATTGGTAACTGCGCTTATGATGGATGTATCACCCGGACAAATCGTAAAGTTTCCTACAAGTGAAACATCTATTGGAGGATTGGGCAAGAATGTAACAACGATGGTAATCGTATCTCGCAAAATTTGCACATAACTACAACAAGCATTACTAACGATAATGAAATGCACATCCCATACCTTATAAATTCCGCTAAAAGCAGGATAAAAATACATGAAGTGGACACTATCAACATTCGGACACATAGGATGTAAACTCCAGAGTGTTCCATGCCAGTAGGGAGTCCCCGGCGGATTCGGATCGTAAACTAATGTATCTCGAATAATAATCCTTATACTATCTCCCTGACAAATTGTTATAGTATCAGGTCCATAAAGACCTGACGTAAAAATAGGTTGCTGAACCATGGTGTCAATAATAACAAGGATGCTATCTTTATTGATACAATTAAAATTATTTATAACAGTATAAATGAACCAGTCCGAGTGTGTGGGTCTGATGGTAACAGAATCTATATGGATGCCGGTTCCGGTCCAATTTCCTGTGCAGGTGCTGCAGATATTACCTGCTGTCAGAATCACACTGTCGGGCAAACAAATAAACAATGTATCAGGATTAATAGTATTAACATTGATTCCTTTCGAATCGGTGATAGTTGGCTCAGCAGGTAATGGATGAATTGTAACATAAATAGAATCCGTAGTAACAAAACATCCGTCATCGGTTGATTGTGTAATCGTATAAAGTCCCGTGTTATATGCATAAGTGGTATCATTGGTAACCCCATCCGACCATAAATAATTAAAATGAGGTCCGCTTCTTAAATCAGCATTGGAATCTACTGCAAGCACAGCCATGCCACACTCCACCATACTGTCAGGTATCTCTCCCGCCACTTGTTGACTGTTAACAATATCAACTCCTATGTATGGCTTCCAACAGTTTGGAGAATTATGATGAATATAATAATCATAAGGCTGCTTATCAGGATCAAAACCTTTGCAGATAAAAATATCTGACACCCCTGCAGCCTTTAAGTAAAAGCGAAGATAATATGCATTATCACTGCAATAGTTGACGTGTAACGAATCCATAATAAAATAATTCGGATTAGTCCAGATAAAATGTGAAGAACCCGGGAAAAATATCTTATCATTAAATCCTCCGCAAACCGTGATGTCGTGACTACCATTCACAACAATACCATTTCCTCGGTCATTCTTCTTTCCTCCGCTTTGTCTTGCCCATTGTCGGATTCCTGAAGCATCATATTTCAATGCAAAAACATCTTCGAAACCAATACTGTTGAAGGTTCCCTGCCCGTAAATATCTGCCCATTGATTCATGCGACATCTGAAACTACCCGTTACATAAGCATTGGATGCACCATCAACAACGATATTTCTTGCCGTAACATCCGACAACGAACCATCCGATTTTGCCCAAAGATAAGTCCCTCCCGAATCATATTTAGCAATAAAGATACTATTCGGATACGGATTTGTAATGGTGATATTCGGCGGTCCGAAGAAAACCAGTTTATCCATAAAATCGCCTGTAATATACACATTGTTATTGCCATCAACCGTCAATCCGTAGGTAATACATTGAATGCTGCCGCCCATCATTCTGAACCATTGCTCCGCGCCGGTCGAATCATATTTGATAAGGAAGATGGCGTTATACATATTATTATTATGAGTAGCTCCGAAAGTAATCGTATCCGAAAACTGACCTGTAACATAAATATTACCCATAGCATCACACCCCAAATCCATTCCTCTATCAGTATGAACTGCTGTCCCCTGTTTCACCCAGATAATATCTCCCGTAGTCGCATTAAATTTCGCCGTAAAAACATCAAATGAATAGCTTCCTGAACTCGGATCCATCATACTTATAAGCGAAAAACTGCCAAAACTTGCAATGCCGGCAAACTGACCTGTAACATAAACATGACCAAAGTTATCTAATGTAACCGCATTACCCAAATCCCCGTGAGTGCCTCCTGCGCTTTTAACCCATTGCAAAACTCCCATAGTATTGTATTTTGCCAGAAAAACATCTTGTGAATACCCTACTGACGTAATATTTATGCCACCAAATGTAGCAGTACCCTGAAAGAAACCTGTTATATAGGAATTTCCTGCCGCATCAGTTTTTATTGACAAACCCTTATCAGGACCCATACCTCCCGCCCTTTGAACCCAAACATAATTACCAAGCGCATCAACTTTGGCAACAAAAATATCACTAACACCATGCGAACCCAGCGTGATATTAGTTCCGAACTGAGCCGCTCCCGAAAAATACCCTGTCGTGTAAGTATTGCCCGCCGCATCCATAGAAATATCGAGCCCTTCATCCATACCGGTTCCACCTCCTTTCAAAAGCCAGTATTGCGATTGCGCTAAAACCAGATTCATTGAAGAAACAAATAGAAAAATAACAAATAGAATTTTTCTCATACGCCTTAGGAAATAAAAAGCAAATATACAAAATAAAAACGACTATAATGAATATATTTTAATAAAAACATTTTATTTTACAACAAAATAGTTTCAAAACAATACAAATCAATACTATAATGAAACCATAAATAATGTATATTTCTCAAACACTCTATAAACAAAACACTTTAATTCACGATTTTTACCAACTTTACCGCAACTAAACACTTTACCCTTTACCATTTACCCTTTACTCTTTACCCTTTACTCTTTACCCTTTACTCTTTACCATTTACCCTTTACTCTTTACCCTTTACCCTTTACTCTTTACCCTTTACCATTTACCCTTTACTCTTTACCCTTTACTTTTTCCTTTGGGCGCATCCCCCCGAGAAAATCGGGGGGTCGGGCTTTACGCTCCAAGTCCTCGGGGCGCGAAGAAGCGCCCCTGTGGGCTTTCCGTTCCAATCACTTGCGCGCGTGCCACTTGGCAATCCCTTGGCTCTTTAATCACCCAACCAATCCTCCAACCAAAAACCCTATTTATTGCATTCGGCACCCGATTTATTTGTTTTGGCAACCGATTTATTTGCTTCGGCAACCGATTTATTTGCTTCGGCACCCGATTTATTTACTTCGGAAACCGATTTATTTGCTTCGGCACCCGATTTATTTACTTCGGCAACCGATTTATTTGCTTCGGCAACCGATTTATTTGCTTCGGCAACCGATTTATTCACTTCGGCAACCGATTTATTTGCTTCGGCAACCGATTTATTTGGTTTGACACTCGATTTATTGCATTTGACAACCGATATATTTGTTTTGACAACCGCATTATTTACCTTAACAACAGAATAAATTGATGTTGATCAACAACTTATGCATACTAATAAATAATTATAACCACCTCACAACCAACCTCGCATACCCCATAACCAACTATCATCCAACCCCATCCAATCCCCACTCACATCCTACCGAACATTCACCTTCCGCCACAACAAATAATTCATATACCGCCAAGCAAAGTCCTGCGACGCCCGATGAGCGGGCGAGGACGAAGAGCGAAAAGCCTGACCACCTTTTTTCAAGAGGGCGACGCCTAAATAAAGAAAACCATGATTCCAATTCCAAGATCCAAATACTAAGGATGCCAATGCAGGTTACGAATTCTAGAATTACGAAAGCACTAGGGATTCCGCCACTCGCTTTGGTTAGTGTAAACGACAGGTTACGAATTTACGAATTACGAATGTGGGCAGGTTTTTGGTGGAAAGTTGGTAGTTTTTGGGTGGGTTTTTGGTTTCTTAATGATAAAATAATATAAGGGTATAGCAACGCATTGGAAAAAGATGCGTACCTTTGCAAAAATTTTCGGAAAAGAGGGCTAAAGGCTTATTTCCTATAATGTTAAACCAAAAAACGTATTTTTATCAATTTCAACAAAGAAAATCCGCCTCAAAAAGTGATAGCGGCAGTGTAAATTTCTTACATTTTAATTCTCAAATCAAAAATCAAAAATAAAAAATGACCTTAACAAAATTAAGAAACATCGGGATTGCAGCGCATATTGACGCGGGCAAAACCACCGTAACAGAACGTATATTGTTTTTTACGGGTGTGAACAGAAAAGTGGGTGAAGTGCATGATGGAGCAGCTACCATGGATTTCATGAAACAAGAACAAGAACGCGGTATCACGATTGCTTCGGCAGCGATTACCTGCCAATGGAAGGGTTCGCAGATCAACATTATTGATACGCCCGGACACGTTGATTTCACGGTTGAAGTGGAACGTTCGTTGCGCGTTATTGATGGTATGGTGGCAGTGTTTTGTGCCGTGGGCGGCGTGGAACCTCAAACGGAAACGGTTTGGGGTCAAGCCGACAGATATAAAGTGCCTCGCATTGGTTTTGTGAACAAAATGGACCGCACGGGCGCCGACTATAATGATGTGGTGAGCATGATGAACAAATATTTGGACGCAAAAGCTGTGACTTTTCAGGTGCCTATGGGCGCCGAAGATAACTTTGAAGGTATCATTGACGTGATTGAGCGCAAAGCTTATACGTTTCAGGATTCGGAGAGCATTGTGATTGATATTCCTGAGGAATATAAACAAGCTACGGAAGATGCACGCACTACTTTGGTGGAAAGACTTGCAGATTTTGATGAAGAAATCATGGATTTGTATTTCGCAGAGAAAGAAGTTTCGGTGGAGTTGTTGAAAAAAGCGGCTCGCGAAGCTACGTTGAAGTTGTTGATCACGCCGGTGTTTTGCGGAGCAGCGTATAAGAATAAAGGTGTTCAGTTGATGTTGGATGCCGTGGTTGATTATCTCCCCTCTCCTATTGATGTGGGCGCGATAGTAGGTATGGATGTTGACGATCCTGAGAAGACACGCAGCAGAAATCCTTCGGCAAAAGAACCGTTTGCTGCTTTGGCGTTTAAACTTATCAATGACCCCTTTGTTGGTCAACAAACGTTTATCCGAATCTATTCGGGCACCATCTCGAGTGGGATGCAGATTCTGAATTCGACCAAAGGAAAACATGAACGCACAGGAAGAATCCTGAAGATACATGCTAAAGACCGCGAAGAAATCAGCGAAGCAGGTCCGGGCGACATCGTGGCGTTGATTGGCATGAAATTTACGAAGACAGGCGACACTTTGTGCGACAATGACCATCCGCTCTACCTGGAAAATATTCATATTCCGCCAACAGTGATTGAACTAAAGATTAATCCTGCCAAGAGAAAAGATCAAGAACGTATGATAGAATCGTTACGGAAACTATCAAACGAAGATCCTTCGTTCAATATGCGTTATGACGACGAAACTGCGGAAACAGTGGTTTCGGGTATGGGCGAATTGCATTTGGAAATCATCATAGACCGTTTGCGCAGGGAGTTTGATGTGGAAGTTGAAGTGGGTCAACCATCGGTTGCTTTCCGCGAAGCGATTACACATGAAGCTGATTTCGATTTGAAATATGCGAAACAAAGTGGTGGTAAAGGACAGTTTGCAAGAACTGTGTTGCGTATTGAGCCTAACGAAGGTAAGGGTTATGAGTTTATAGATAAGATTAAAGGTGGTGTGATTCCTGCCGAATATGTGGTTTCTGTTGACAAAGGTATTAAGAAGACTTTGGTTGGCGGTATCATTGCGGGTTTCCCAATCCTGGATGTGAAAGTAACGTTGTTGGATGGTTCTTATCACCCTGTGGATTCTTCGGATATGGCTTTCCAAACCTGCGCTTCGATGTGTTTTAAGAGTGCGTTCTTGAAAGCGAATCCTGTGTTGTTGGAACCTGTGATGAAAGTTGAAGTGAACACTCCTGATGATTATATCGGAGAAATTGTGGGCAACTTGAACAGACGTCGTGGAAAGATAGAATCTATGCGTCGTTATCGCAAAGGTTCGCAAAAACTGAACGGTTTTGTTCCGTTGATGGAAATGTTTGGTTATGCAACGCAATTGCGTAATATATCGAGCGGACGTGCTAATTATTCGATGGAGTTTCATCAATATGAAGCCGTGCCAAAAGCTATACAGGAAGAGGAATTGAAGAAGATAGCGGAAAAGAAACGTTTGGAGAAGAGCTAGACGACTACGGTTGGAAATCTTTTCTATGGGTTGATAAAATTCATCATAATTTCTTGATGATTTATGATAAGAAAAAGGCGGGTTATCCCGCCTTTTTCCATTATTTTGATATAAGTATAAAATTATAATAACCAAAGTATCAAATTCTCGTATAAGGTTTGGCGAAATTTTGTCATTTAAAAAATACATTTGAATTGCTTATGGTTGTTGACCTACATACGTTTTTACATTTCGATAGATGTACTAGTCTCAAGAGGATTATTAGGGCTATGGTTGTGTTTGTTATGTTTGGTTTGGTTTTGACGATGGATTCTTTTGGTCAGAATGCTACTGAGGGCGGTGATAAGAATAAGAAGGCTTTTGATGAATGGAAAGAGATTTTTAAACTGCGAAGTGAGTTCGTTAAAAATCAATATGGGAGTCGTTATGTGTTGGGGATTTTTGATGGGCGCTTCATAGGTCCTAATGATGAGGACAATTATGGTATCAGATCGTACACCACGTCTTATGATTATCTGATTTTTGGCAATAGTTTGTTGGCAACGCTTATTAATTTTGGTTTCACTGCCGACAAAATAGACTTTTTGACGAGTAAAAATGTGCCCGACCATCATCCGTATCCCTTGGGGTGCATTGGGCATTATATGATTACTCAAAGTAAAACGTGGGTGGACTCTTCGTATAATGCAAATGTGGGTAAAAATGTGGCGGTGGACAAGCCGTTTAAGTCGAGTATTGCTCATCTGGGCATAGATTCCGTTCAGGTTCATGCTGACCTCGCGGGGTTTTGCTTGAAGCGCAAGGAGGAGAATACATCGGGTTATGATACTATAATTTTGCCTCAAATAGAAGGAAGTGGCTCGTGGAAGGATGCGAATAACTTCGATATGGCTTACGAATGGTTCGAGACATTTTTCTTGAAGTATTGCGATAGCATAGATATTAGCAAAAGACAGTTCTCAAAGAAGACGCCGCTTGAGATTCAGCAGTGTATTTTGCAGCGATATAATACGAAGAAATATTTGCAGGAGAATAATCTAACGGAAAAAGATTTGACATGCAAATTGCTTGACCGTTATAAGAACGATGCGTTCGATTTGTTGCATCAGCAGAACGAAGTGGTGTTGCGGATGGGCAATTATGAGCTGTTTCGGTATTTTAATAATGTGTATTGGCGCGATATAAACGAAGGCGTGGTGATGGTGGGACGCGGCAAGAACGATGCGGGAGAGTTGGTTGACTATAGTTATGTGTGGAAGCCCGGCGACAGGAAAAATTCGGTGTGGCATTGTGCATTTCAGTATGATAAAGACCGTGAAACAAATCCTCATTCGGGATTGATTAATTATATAATGTTGCCCTACGGCACTAAAGGGCGGAATATGCCCACTGTGGTGCCCAATGATATCCCTCCTTTTTCGCAGTTTGAGGGGGTGGTTATCTATACGGAAGGTTGTGAAAAACAGGGATACTCTAATAAAGACGATATCTGGCTTAATACCATAAACGGGCGCATGGTGAACAGGAGTTTTTTCTGTTATAACTATGAGGTGGGCATTTTGCCGTTGAATGATGACGGCACAGTGGACGGCATTTACCGTATTTTTGTGTGGAAGGACAATAAAGAATATTGGGCGTATATTTATTGTGGAAAACATGCCGGGGTGAGAGGCGGAAAGCCCGGAAAATCTTTCGTTGATCAGGTGGATAATTTCAGGAAGAACTATAATTTTTCGGATTATTGGTATTTTTATAAGGAAGTTGATTATACGAAAAACGTTACGGACAATATGCCCATATTTATTGGCAAGTTGGAGAGCCTAGAGAAACATGAGAAAGGCATTGATGGCAAAACACGACCTAAAATCAAGATTCCGATTGTGATTCCGAATGCTAATAATCCAAAAAAGCCTACTATAAACAACTTTTTTGTCGTTTTGAATGGAGATCACACCGGTACGATTTTGCCACGGAAGCTTAATTTTGTGTGGGAGATAGAAATATGGGACGATTATACCAACAATATTTTGGTGAAGCGCAAATCGGTGATATTGAACATCGGTGGGAAGAAAATCAGTTTGGATAAGATGGACGAATATCTGAAAAAGACAGAGTTTTCGGGTTCTGATGTGCGCAAGGCGAACGATGAGTTCGAGAAAAATGTGGCTAATGCCAACGTGAAAGAGCCTGTGGAGAATTACAATGAGCTTTATAACAGTCATGTTTATAATCTGCAAAACTCGGACGAAACTCAGAGTTTGATTGATGCCGTTAAGGAAGAATTGGCGGCTGTTCGCTATGAGATGCCGAAGGCTGAGCGGACTTTGGAGATTAGTCAGGATGAAAATTCGGATAAAATTGCGCAGCTAAAGAAGCAGATGGATGCCTTGGTGGCAGATAAAAAAACGAAAAAGCCCATCTATCAAGAAACCAAGGATGAGTATGACAAGTTGAAGGAAATTGTGGACAAGAAATTGTTTCACTATAATAAATTGTTGGCTCGTGAAACCTATCTGATAGAGCTTTTGGGACGTTGCAATGAACGGCTAGACATCAACCTGAACAATGATTTGGCTATGGCAGAATCGCGGATTGCCTTTTTGGGAGGTGAGCGAAAGAAGTATGCCGATCAGCTCGAAAAACTTAAATCTGAAGGAAAAACTTCGGGTGATAATGTTCAACAAATTAAAATTTCAATCACCAATAAGGAGCAAGAGTTGAAACAAGCGGAGGAAAAGAAAAAGAAAATCGAAGTGTTGATTGCAAATCAGAGGAAGTTGCAGTCGGAGCAGTGAGCTTAAATTGGAGTCCCCTACCCTAAAGTTTAAAAGGATATTTAGCGGATTAATAATCTCATCCAAAAACAATTCGATTACGCATAGTAGGATGCAAATATCATCAATAAATTTATGTTTTAAGAACGTAGGAATTTGTTCCATTGCACTTTGAATATGTATTTATCTCAGGAAAATAAACTTTCTCATCAGAAAAGAAACATAATTTCAAATAATATTGTAATTTTGCATCATAAAATATAAAAATAGGAATGTATATGAATGGTGAGATTCCATAAAATATTAGGCATGGGTTTTCAAATTATTTTTTCGAAACTTATTGAATTTGAATTGAATATTTTTGATATTTAATTATTTTAAACAATTGTATGTATTCATCAACAAATGATATTTCCTTAATTGACCTAGTTCGACAGGGACACATAAATAAAAAACTAGCTCAATTTTTGAGTTCAGCAGGTTTGGATTCCTTATCTAAAATTATGCATTTTTTTCTTCAACATAAATGTTTTTATAGAATTCAACCATATATAAGTAATGCAAATGAAAAATTAGTAGCATTTTGTTTGAAATTTGAAAGTGAATTTGAATACTTTAAAGGAATTTCTTCTCAAGATAATATAAATTATTACCAAGCCAATTTGATCTCTATTATTAGTCAATTCTCCGAGTTAAAATCTATAATTTTCTATTATCAGTTTGCTTATTTCATTTCTAAATTAAACCCACGCTTGACTAAAATTTTCGAACAGCTTTTTAAGGAGCATTCGATGCAACGCATTATAGAACTGATTTTTGTTGAGAACCTAAATCTTATCAGTTTTCGATTTATTGGAGTTACTTCCTTAAATGAATGGGAAACCGTAAAAAATGAAATTGAAGATTTTGTGTTTCATTTGGACACTATTACCAATAATGAAGCATTTAAAATATATCTACATACATTTATAATTAATAATTTCAAGCAAAGAGATATTATAGAGAATGCTAACTTTGAAAGTATTTTTGATCAAAATAACAAAGTCAAATTATTTGCCTTGATTAAACTACTTGTTGAACAAGATTTATTATTTAAAAAAGTTGAAAAGCTTTATTTTTACTTCCTTTTTAATTATAATGTAGAAAGGATAATAACTTATGAATCAATCGGGAATGTTTTTGGATTAACAAGGGAACGGATCAGGCAAATTAAAATTGCAATGATTGAAAATTTGTCAAAGGATTTCAATTTTATCATTGAATTGAATTCAAATAAGTTCATTAATAATTATTTGGATGTTTCTAAAAACATCATTGTGCTCGATGATGAAATCGTTCAGCAGTTTAATGAGCAAGAAGGGGTTTCTTATAATTTAAAATTGTATGGCTTTATTCTTGGAATTCTTTATCAGGAAACTCATGTGATGCTTAGTGAGCTTTATCTTGACAATAAAAAAATAAAACCGCAGCAAGTGCTTTTAATTAAATCAAGCATGATGAAAAGCTTTGATTTCGTTGAATTCCTGAAGGACCTTGAAATTATGGTTAGTCATACAAGTAAAAAAAATCTTTCGCTTCCATTTTATAAATATATCGCCAAATTCATAAAACATGCTGATGAAGTTGATCTTAAAGAAATCAGAGCAGTATGTCGGGTCATTGTACTTAAATTATACAATATTACGATTAGCAACAAGGGTATTATTGTCTTTAAAAGTTCTGTTAGAAAACTCTTATTCGACTATATATATGAAGTATTTGAGGATACGGGACACACTATGAGTCTTCAGGAAATTGGCGATGCCCTAAAAAGTAAATATCCTAAAATAAAGTTTGTGAATACGTCCATTAG
Source organism: uncultured bacterium (assembly GCA_903862465.1). GTDB lineage: Bacteria > Bacteroidota > Bacteroidia > Bacteroidales > CAIWKO01 > CAIWKO01. The sequence goes on from CAIOYH010000083.1 coordinate 15,425, forward strand.
GACAATAATAACTACTAATAAAGATGTATTTATTTGTATTAGCAAAACAAGTACTTATGGTTTGAAAAAATGGGAGAAGCATAAAAAAAATATCAAGGGTGGCACTATAAAAAGCATTGCAGTTGAGTTCCTGAAAAAACATAATACACCAATGTTTTTTGAGGATATTTTTCAGTATGTGTCTCGTTATAGGAAAACAACTAGAGCTAATATTATGTCTAGTTTTAGATCAGATCCCAAAAATACATACAGTTTTTTTAATGCGAATCATATAGGTTTAACTTCGAAGGTTTATAAAAAAAAATTTGACAATTTCAATGAATTATCGCTAACTAAACTTGATAAAACTGAACTTAGACCGCTAATCGGACAATCTATGGAGGATATTATTTCGCATTTTGTATCCAAAATTGGATATTCGGAAATGCAAGTGAAAAATATACTTAAATTACGGATTCATAGCAATATCATCACATTCTCTGAAAACAATATTTTGATGAGTGTGGCGGAGCCAAGACCGCATAAACCTTACAAACCACGACAAAAGAAAAGCAATTAGCCCCGCCAAAAGCTATTCCCATCTTATAAATAGAAACACAACTCCCCTCCTATCCCTAAGGAGTAGGCGGCGGCGGAGTCGTCACGGGCCACATCACGAAAACCACATAAGCCGTTTCTGTTGGACTGAGGTTGACGGCTTGCGTAAGATTGCCCATTCCGGGTGCTGATGCACGAAGAACGGTTGTGGTGGTGGGTATATCATCCACATTCCAAGCGCCTTGAACATTTGTAACGGCAGGAGCATCAACACCGTCGGCAACGATTAATCCACCAACAATTGGCTGATTTGTGGCACCATTTACCATAATTCCTTCGGCATCTCCTTTTTCTCCAACGGGGGGAGGCGCGCCCGTCGGGGTGTTATAAATCACATAATCGTTGTATTTTGCTTCCGATTTATCAGCCCAATAGGTTTTTCCAATGTCAAACAGGATAACTATCTTGTTGTAAAGCTTGTTTCCAATCTCAATGCGCTCTTCGGTGCCGATGTCGCGAACATAAACAGCGTCAATTTTCAAATTTATTTTCTCCCGAAATGTCCCCGAAAGGGTGTCCAAACTATCCACAATGGCATGGGTGAGTCCGGCAGGCTCCAACAAATCAAAAAACTGATTAGCGGCACGAACCACTCGCTCCGAACAGTGCAACAGGTCCTTATCATTCATTGCATCCATGCCAAGGGTGCCAAACGAACGATATTTTGCTGTGTTTTCGCCAAAAATCATGCGCGGACGAAGCATCACATCGCGAATCGCAACCTTAATTTTATCTGCCGTTTGGTCGCGGGTTTCCGTAGCATCCGACATATCGCCCAAAAACTCCTCATCGGAACGAAAAGCACGCAATTCATCGCCCGTATCGGTCAAAAATGTGACAGTTTCTTCGCCAATTCCAAAAAGAGTGAAGACAGATGCATCCCGATCAATCAAATATAAACAACTGTCATTGAGTTCTAAAAGAGATGAATAGGACATCTGAAATAATGGTTTCAAAGTGGTTTTTCTCATAACGTAAAGTATTAATTTAATTTTGCAAAGATAATACATTTTAAAATAATAGCAAGCAAA
>CAIOYH010000084.1 GCA_903862465.1 uncultured bacterium
GGCACAAGCCTTGGATTGATCCCCCAAATCCTGTTTACACAATCTTCTTTATACTCCCTTATGATCCCTAACATTTTCATTATAGTGGATGCAAAATATTTCATGTAAAATAAAATAAGAGTTGTTTGAAAAATGCGTAATTTTGTGGTTATGAAAAGGGGGATGCAATGGGGGGGACTATAAGTTGCATTATACCATATATAAACGAATTAGTAAAACTATATTAAAGTGAAACAACATACAGTACTTGCAATTGGAATCTCAATTTATCTCTGTATAATTCTTTTTTCTTGCAAACCCATTGAGAAAGTAAATTATAAATATAATGGAGTATTTAGAATTCAGGTAAATGGAAAGGAATTTGTTTCGATTAATGTCCATGATAAAGGAACAAAGATTATGGTGGACAAAGTCTCTGTTATTTCACTAAAGGACTTTTCTATCGTACGAATGGGATATCATTTAACCAAAGAAGAACCTGAGTTACAAATTCAACTGACAGAAAGTGGAAAAATAAAATTCGCAAATTTAACTAGGAATAACATAAATAAGCCCTTAGCAATAATTCTCAATGATAAACTCGTACAAATTGCCGTAGTTCAAGGCGAAATTACAAATGGAGAGTTAGAAATTTTAGGAATTGACAAAGAATTGATTAAAGAATTAATACGTTATTTTAAGGACTAAATACTATTGCTAACAGGCTGTTGTTTTTAGTGGCAGGCAGTTTGTAAATTAAAGACGAATAACTCCGATGCCATTGAAAAGCAACAGCCGAAACGTTACGCCAATCCCTGAAGACCTTATCACTTAACACAAATACAAAGAACCGAATAGACAAAATAATAAACATCCCCCTCCTTGTCCCAATTCTACGATTTCGTCTGCTTGATTTATCCTCGAATCTGCGTTGCTTGCAATGCATCCTTGTGCAGCATGAAGAAAACCTTTGCGCTGCCTGAAAGTCTAATTTTCCTCTATTAACCGAGTCAAATTAGCAATGTCTTTCCTGATTTTTTGATTTATCTCCATCAAATTTTGAATACGCTTACAAGCATGTAGAACCGTAGCGTGATCTCTACCTCCCGCCAATCTGCCGATTAAAGTTACAGACTGTTTTGTTAGCTTCCGAGTTAAATACATTATCACAAACCGTGCTAGTACAACATCTGCCCTTCGAGTTTTCGATTGTATTTCATGTGACGTCAAACCGTAATAATTACATACAACTGTTTGAATTTTGTTATATAAAATTTCCCCATCAGGAAATGATAGTAACATAGAAATTAATTTTCTTTTGTCCATTAAATCTAGAGAATCAATTTCGGCAAGTATTTTATTTATTTTCTCCATAAAAATATTAATTGTTTTTAAAAATAGTTTGGAATTAGATAGTTTAGAAAGTTCAAACTTTTAGGTAAAGCTTGATTCTCAATAGTAAAATTCTCCTTTTTGCAATACATCCATGAAGCGTTTTTTTATATATTTATCTGTGATGAGCTTTTACCCTAATTAACCCATCAACTAATTATTGAACGTGTAGCCTATCCCAACGCTCAACATGTGTAACCATCGGCTGCCACTAATGGGTTCTATTTTATTGATATTGGTCAAAGAAATATGGGGATTATAGCCTGCTCGGAAAAACAAACCGTTGACGCGTTCGTAGCGAACCCCCATGCGAGCCGTGAGTGCTGCGTAGGATATATTATCTTTGAAACGACCTAAATCTTTGTTGTAGTTTTTATAGACATACAGATAATCCACACCCAAGCCCGATTCGAACATCCAAGCGCCACGTCCCATCATAAAATTAAATTCCAAAGGTACACCCGCAGAAGCAATCTTCGGAAACGAATAATAATTGATGCCCACACGAACACTTGCCATATACCAAAGATTGCAAAAAACTATGATATCAGCGTTCACCGAATTTATGCCCAAGCCTGCGAAATTATAAGTGGTTTCGTGGAACAAAGCGAGTTTAGGGCAATAATCACTCTTGGTGGTGCATTTGCCTGCTCTGTAGGAGGTGGATTGTGCCGAAATCTCTAATGAAATAATCAGCAGCATAGACAATAAAAGAAGTTTTTTCATGTTACCTTTGTTTATATTAATGAGGTGGTTTTTATTAATTAACAACTCATTGATTCCTAATTCAAATAATATCTTTAATTTTGGCAAATTTATAAGTTTTTTGATTCATACGATATGTTATTTAAAAGAATTTCCTTTTTTTGTTCTATAGCAGTACTACTTTTTACTGCAAATACGCTTCATGCACAACAGGCGCTGAAAGGCTCTATCAAAGGGTTTGTGTACGATAAAACCACAGGCGAACCCTCCATTTACACCAATGTGTATCTTTATAAAACTTCTATAGGTGCCACCACCGATGTGAATGGCTTCTTTGCTATAACGCAAATCCCTCCCGGAGATTATATTTTAATGACTACATTTTTAGGATTCGATACCATAAAAATGCCTATCACTGTTGCTAAAGGGGACAATATCAACAAAAAACTTTATTTGCAAAAAGCAGCTTACGATATCAAGGGTGTTAATATTACTGCTGATGCCCAAGACAGCAAAACTGAGACTAAAGTGTCAGAAATCACCATCACACCCAAGAAAATAGAACAGATTCCTTCCATAGGCGGCACGCCCGATTTGGCGCAATATCTGCAGGTGATGCCCGGCGTTATTTTCACAGGCGACCAAGGCGGTCAGCTTTATATTCGCGGAGGTTCGCCGGTTCAAAATAAGGTGTTGCTCGATGGGATGATTGTCTATAATCCTTTCCATTCTATAGGGCTGTTTTCTGTTTTCGATACCGATATCTTGAAAAATGCAGACATTTATACGGGTGGCTTTGGTGCTGAATTTGGCGACAGAATCTCCTCCGTGATGGACATAACCACTCGTGATGGTAACAAAAAACGTTTTGCAGGGAAAATAGATGCGAGTACTTTCGGCGCGAAACTTCTTTTGGAAGGACCCATCGTGAAACAAAAAGAAAACGACAAATCAAATGCTTCCTTTATATTTTCGGCTAAGAATTCTTATCTTAAAGAAACATCAAAAACTCTTTACAACTACATAAATAAAGATGGTTTACCTTTTAATTATTTAGATTTATATGGCAAAATAGCTATCAACGCAGGCAATGGCAGCAAGGTGAACTTATACGGTTTCCGTTTCACAGACAATGCTGATTATCGTCAAATAGCCAAGTTCAAATGGGGTTCTTATGGTGCCGGATTGAATTTTGTTGTGATTCCTGCCAAAGCCTCTATGTTGATTGATGGAATTTTAGCGTATTCATCCTATAATATTTCGTTGACAGATCAAACAAATCAACCCAAAACAAGTACCATCAACGGGTTTAATTTCGGATTGAATTTCACTTCTTTCATGGGAAAAAATGAATTGCGCTATGGTTTAGAAGTATTGGGCTTTGGAACTAATTTTGATTTTTACAATTCGGCTAATAGGCAAATCGTTCAGAACGAATCTACCACTGAGTTTGCTATATTTTTGAAATATAAATGGGTTATAGGGAAGTTTCTTATTGAACCAAGTTTCAGAGGACAAGAATATGCTTCTTTATCCAAATTCTCTCCTGAGCCACGTTTGGCTGTGAAATTTAATGCTACCAAGTTTTTACGATTCAAACTTGCTGCGGGTATGTATTCTCAAAACTTGATTTCTGCTAGCTCTGATCGCGATGTGGTGAATTTGTTCTATGGTTTTCTTTCAGGACCCGACAATCTGCAAGACGAATTTGACGGGAAAGCCGTTACACATGCTTTGCAAAAAGCCGACCACGTGATTTTTGGTGTGGAAGTGGATTTGGCAAAGAACTTAGTGTTGAATGTTGAAGGTTATTGGAAATGGTTCACACAGCTCACCAATATCAACCGCAACAAAGTCTATAACGACACCCCCGAATATGGCAGCAAACCTGATTATTTGAAAAAGGATTTTATTATCGAAACCGGCAATGCAGAAGGCATAGATTTCACGCTTAAATACGAATATCGTCAATTATACCTTTGGGCAGTTTATTCCTATGGATTCATTCATCGTTATGACGGCATTGACACCTATTACCCTCACTACGACCGTCGTCATAATATTAATTTGGTTGGCTCTTATAAATTTGGAAAAGCTTTAGGATGGGGCGTGAATGTGCGTTGGAATATGGGTTCGGGATTTCCTTTCTCACAAACTCAGGGATTCTATGAGTTGTTGAACTTTTCGGGCGGTATCAACTCAAACTATACCACCACCAATGGAAACATGGGTATTATTTATGCTAGCAACGATAGCGGACGCTTGCCCTATTATCACCGCTTGGATATCTCGATGAACAAGACCTTTTTATTCAGCGAACGCTCTTCTTTGGACATCAACCTAAGTTTGACCAATGTGTATGACCGTAAGAATATTTTCTACTTCGACCGTATTACCTACAAACGGATTGACCAATTACCTATTATGCCTAGCTTAGGGATAAGTTTTAAATTCTAAACGGGAGCTCTATAAATTGCTTTTTCATCGTTGTACTTCAATTTTTATAATACTCACCCCGACTTACAGTCGGGACTCCGCTTTTAAAAATCTTGTTCGCCTCGAAAAATCTAATTTCTAGGACCCCTTTAACATAACCCTACTTCAAAAAGTCTATATATTGCCATAAAGAAACTTCTTTATGGCAATTTTGCTTCCTTGGCATCCTCAATCAGATCCTGAATCACCACCGAAGCGCAATAGCATCCAAACACTACGGGCATATAGGAAATGGTGCCGGCAATAGATTTCTTGTTGATCCCGGCTTCGTTATGAACCACAGCACTCTTTTGCGGATGTTCAACAGAGAAAACGGCTTTAAATCCTGAAGCAACACCCAACTTTCGCAGACGTTTGCGTATGTCGAAGGCAAAGGTGCACGTATGGGTTTCTGAAATGTCGGCAATGCGCACTTTTGTCACATCAAGCTTTGCCCCTGCTCCCATCGCACTCACGATCTTATGCTGCAAACGAACAGCGTTCAACAGCATATATGCCTTGGGTGATAAGGTGTCAATGGCATCTACGATATAATCGTATGGATTTTCGAGCAGCGCAATCATCGAATCTTCTTTCAAATAGGCATCCACCAAAACAAGTTCTACTTGGGGATTGATGTCGCGCAAACGTTGGGCTAATGCCTCAGTTTTTCGTTGTCCTTGTGTGCTGATAAGGGCTATCAGTTGGCGGTTGCGATTGGAAGGTTCCACTACATCAGCATCGGCTAAGGTCAATTTACTCACGCCTGCACGGCAAAGCATTTCCGCTGCCGCACTGCCAACGCCACCCAAACCAATGACTAAAACATGCGACTTCTTTAGTATATCAAGCTTCTCACTACCCAACAGCAATTCCGTTCTGCCGAGCCAATCGTCCTGTGGCGTCATGAAGGCTTAGGCTTGCGACAAAGCTGCAATGCCTTTTTCTATGCGATTCAAACTTTGTTCCTTACCAATGAGTTCCATGATTTCGAACAAATCAGGTCCTTTGGATGCTCCAACGATTAGCAAACGCAAGGCATTCATGACTTGACCTGTGTTGAGTTGTGCCTCTGTTATAAAATTCATCACATTGTGTTTAGCCACAGCGGCATGAAAAGGTTCGGTCTGTTGCAATAAGCTGCCAACCTTTTTCATGTTTTCGGCAGAATCCGATCTCCAACGGTCTTTCACCGATTTGGCATCATAAATCTCAGGAACCACAAAAAAGAACGAAGCTTGTTCCCAAAACTCATGTATAAACGTCATACGAGGTTTCACCATGCCAATAACAGTCAAAAGTTTTGCTGAATCGATATACAGTACTTTTAAGGTCAATTCGGGAGCAAGCAGTTCGGCAAGCCTTGCATCCGACATTTGTTGCAGATAATGATGATTGAACCACTTTGCTTTTTCGGGATCGAACTTCGAGCCTGCTTTGCCCACACGTTCCAAAGAAAATGCTTCAATAAGTTCGTCCATGCTAAATATCTCTTGTTCGGTGCCCGGATTCCATCCTAAGAATGCCAACATATTGATACAAGCATCGGGCAAGTAACCCGATTCTCTGTAGCCTGACGAGATTTCTTTAGTTTGCGGGTCGGTCCATTGCAAGGGGAATACGGGGAAGCCCATGCGGTCGCCGTCGCGTTTGCTGAGTTTGCCATTGCCATCGGGTTTCAACAACAACGGAAGATGAGCAAACTGAGGCATGGCATGTTCCCATCCTAAATAACGATACAACAACACATGCAAAGGCGCTGATGGCAGCCATTCTTCGCCACGGATGACGTGCGAAATCTTCATCAAATAATCGTCCACCACGTTAGCAAGATGGTAGGTGGGCAGTCCATCCGATTTGAAGATGACTTTATCATCAAGCTGGGTGGAATTGACGCGCACTTCGCCACGTATCAAATCAGTAACCAATATCTCTTCATTTTCAGGAATCCTGATACGAATCACATACGGTTCATCCGATTCAATGATGGCTGTAACTTCCGCTTCCGTCAAGGTCAATGAATTCTTGAACTCGAGACGGTTGTGCTGATCGTATTGAAAGTTTTTCTTTTCGGCTTCATAACTCTTGCGGGCAGCATCCAACTCTTGCGGGGTGTCGAACGCATAATACGCATAGCCTTTATCAATCAAATCAAGGGCATATTGTTTGTATATTGCTTTGCGTTCCGACTGACGATAGGGCGCAAAAGGACCACCAATACCCACGCCTTCATTAAAATGAATGCCACACCATTGCAAGGATTCAATAATATAGTTTTCGGCACCTTCCACATAACGGGTTTGGTCGGTATCTTCTATCCGCAGGAGCATATCGCCCCCATGCTTTTTGGCAAATAAATAATTGTACAAGGCTGTTCTAACGCCGCCTATGTGTAAAGGTCCCGTAGGACTTGGAGCAAATCGTACTCTGATTTTATCTTGGTTCATTTTGAAAGTTTCGGCAAAATTAGCGTATTTTTTTATTTCTGGAAATGATTTATAACGACAGATATGTTACCGTTAACTGTAAAGAACTTACCGTTAACTGATTTGGTCATGTTTTTACTCATACTTTTTTAATTTATACGTTATATATAAGTAACAGCAACCAATCATTTTAATAACTTTAAAAAAACCAATTAATATGACAGCTTCAAAAGAACATGTATTCTGGATAGCTTACGCTGCATTTATGATTTTGGTACTTGCAGTTGTGCTGATGCTCGGATAAGATTCGAGGGAATACGAGACGACAATTTTATGGAAAAATAATCTGACTACCACCCCGCGAGGGGTGGTTTTATTTTTGTAATTTTGCAGAAAAAATTTCATGACCACTCTTACACTTATAGATGCCCTTACACAAACGGATGACTCCTTACTGACATCTTTACCCAAAAGTGATTTGCACAATCATGGTATGTTGGGCTATAGAAGAGATGTATTGAAACGGCATTACAATGCAGACATACAAGAGCCTCCCGCCAAATTTCATGTATTTAAAGAGTTTGAAGACTATTTGAACCACACTTTAGGACCTTACATCCCCCAAGCCGGTTTCTTTGAGACCTCCCTTCGAAATGCCTTCCTGCAAGCCAAAGTGGATGGCGTTCGCGTGCTGCAAATGAGCATTGATTCTCGCTTTTTTTACTATCTCCCCGGAAGTATGATGACCGACATGATTGAAAGAACCCACAAGGAATGTGCTCCCGAGATTGCTTTCTATCCTCAACTTGGCATGGATCGTGCGCATAACTTCAACAGATTGATGCACGAAGTCGAGAATTTGCTCGATACGGGCTTTTTTAAATCTATTGACCTCTATGGCGACGAACTTCACGGTAGCGTGGACGATTTTGTGCCCATCTATAGAAAAGCCCAACAGATGGGCTTGGTGTTGACGGCGCATGTGGGCGAATACGGCTCCGCCGAATCGGTGCGCACTACAGCCGAAACTCTGCAATTGAATCAAATTCAGCATGGCATTGCGGCAGCAGAATCCATAGAGGTGATGCAATGGTTGGCTGATAATAAGATTTTGCTGAACGTATGTCCGTCGAGCAATGTGGCTTTGTGTCGTGCTGTATCCTTGGAACAGCATCCTATCCGAACTTTGTTCGACCATGGGGTGCGTGTCTCTATCAATACTGATGATTTGTTTGTGTTCGACCAATCGGTGAGCGATGAATTTCGAAATCTACATAAAGCAGGAGTGTTTCATGCTGCGGAACTCGAACAAATTCGGCAATACGGATTACAGGCTTTTGAGACATAAGATGAGGTGATTAGAGGCATCTCTACACAACAAAAAGGAACTAATGATAAATATTTTAGTAAAAAATACGTGCTATTCTTGATAAAGGATATATCTTTGTGGCTCTAAATCGAAACAAATGAAATTTGGTGTTGTAATTTTTCCGGGATCCAACTGCGATCATGATATATTGTATGCTTTAAAAAAGATTTTAAAGCAAGATGTTGTTGCTTTGTGGCATAAAGATAAAGACTTGCAGGGATGCGATTTTATATTCTTGCCCGGTGGTTTTTCTTATGGCGACTATTTGCGCTCGGGTGCCATCGCGCGTTTTTCGCCCATTATGGAGTTGGTGATTGAATATGCCAACAAGGGTGGCTATTTGATGGGTATTTGCAATGGTTTTCAGATATTGTGCGAAGCGCGGCTATTGCCCGGCACTTTGTTGCACAATGACAACCAAAAGTTTATTTGCAAAAATATATTTATTACTCCTGTGGCGAAAAAGACCTTCCCCACACAGTTTCTAACTCCCGCAACAGCTTTGAAGATACCCATAGCCCATGGCGAAGGACGTTATTATGCCGATGCTAAAACGATTAAAGACTTGGTGAAGCACGACCAAATTCTCTTCAAATATTGCGATGCACAAGGACAGACCACCGCCGAAGCCAACCCCAACGGCAGCTTGGAGAACATTGCAGGCATCTGCAACAAACAGCGCAATGTGTTTGGCATGATGCCTCATCCCGAACGCGCTGCCGACATGGAACTATCCAATGCCGACGGACGACTTATCTTGAGCTCTATTGTAGAAAGTCTGGCAAAGAAATAAAACTTCCTAGCAAAGATAATCCCTCGAAATTAATTCTTACATTTAAAGTGTAACTGCATGGAAATTAACATTCAAAAAACGCCTATAGGGTTGAACATCCTACGTTGGACTGCGCGCATCTTTGCTTTATTGGTGGTGGGTTTATTCCTCTTTCAGATGTTTGAAGCAAGCCTGAAATCCCCTATAAGTTTTTCGAATATTAGTTTCGTAAGCATCGCTACGATTTTGGTGATTTTATGCTATCTGACAGCCTTGATGATAGGATTCAAATGGGAAGCAACAGGCGGCGTAATGGCAATTGTGTGTGTTGTTGCGCACGCCATGATCATCTTTACCTACGCAACCGTGCCTACTTCCTTGCTATTTTTCATCGTTCCGGGCTTACTATATTTGCTTTCGTGGTATTTGCATAAGAAACAGCGTAAAGGCTAAATCCTCAGCGTTTTTTTTAATGAATTAATGATGTTGTCATACATGAATATGATAACAGCCTGATCGCATCGCCATCCATTTCAGTGCGTAAGCAAGCATACTATTCTTAGCTATTTTTTGACTAAATAAATTTTTTGGAAATTTAATTTATTTCAAATAAACTCTTTATATTTGCACCCTAAACTAAACACACAAAAACAGCTATAACAGCACTACTTTTACTGCATCGAGACCACTAATTATTTATTTTCTAAAAATATGGAAACTAGAAAATTTAAAATTATTATCATTGATAATGAGGAAGAAACCGAACGTATGCTGCTTGCCATGCTCAAAAAGTATGACGATATAATTATTGCAGCACACGTAAAAAATGCTTCAACAGTTTTAAAAAAATTGTAGAAATCAAACCCGATTTGGTTTTTCTTGCTGTGTCATTGCCCAAAAAGGATGGTTTTTCGATTTTGGATGCGTTGAAAAAAATTGGTTGCAATGGTTTTGAAGTTGTTTTTCTAACCGAAGGATGCGAACATGCCCAAAAAACTATGCAAAAATGCGCTTTCGATTTCCTTAGCAAACCGTTGAAGACTGACGAACTCGAAAAAATTTTGCTGAAATTCAGGGTAAAACATAGCCCTGAATCGAAATCCGATGCAGCTCATCCAGGTGAATTGCACCCGGCACCTCCCAAAAAAGTGCGTGTTCTAACTCCCACGGGACATCTCTTCGTATATCCAAAGGATATTGCCTTTATCAAATCAGCAGGAAAACATTCTTTTATGACCAATTCGGAAAATAAAGAGCAAAAAACCTGCATAGGTATGAAAAAGCTTGTGTCCACATTTCACGATAGCGA
>CAIOYH010000085.1 GCA_903862465.1 uncultured bacterium
CAGGAACTCAACAAACAGAATATAGAACTGAAAAAGCAAAATGAGATGATGATGAAGGAAATTGAAATTCTGAAATCGAAGATTAAATAAAGAGGGGTTCTATAAATTAGATTTTTCGAGGCGGACAAGATTTTTAAAAGCGGAGTTTACTAAGGTAAATGAGCATTTTGAAAATTGAAGTCCAACGATGAAAAAGCAATTTAGAGAACGCCGTCAATCTCACTATGAAAATCTTTTTAAAATACACCCTCATCGCTTCCTGTGTCGGCTTCAGCTTGTTTTTGTTCACCAAAATCACCGCCCATCACCCCAACGCGAAGAAGACAATAGCTCCCGACACCACTATTTCCCTGCTCTTTATGGGCGATATCATGCAACATCAAGGTCAGATCGAAGCCGCTTGGTACGATTCCCTGCACACCTATTCCTACGACTCCTGTTTCAAATTCGTCGCGCCCCTCATCCGCCAAAGCGACATCGCCATGGCAAACCTCGAAGTCACTTTAGGCGGAAAACCCTACACAGGATATCCCCAATTTAGCGCCCCCGACCAAATCGTCCCGGCTTTGCAGCGTGCAGGCATTGATATCGTTGGTGATGCCAACAACCATTCCTGCGACCGCGGCAAAAAAGGCATCGAGCGCACCCTCCACATATTGGACAGCCTCAATTTCACCCATCTAGGCACCTACGTGGATTCCGCTTCGCGTGCAAACACCTATCCGCTCATCGTCCGCAAAAACGGTTTCAAACTCGCACTGCTCAACTACACCTACGGCACCAACGGCATCCCCATTCCCAAACCCACCATCGTCAATCTCATCGACACCCTGCAGATGAAGGCTGACCTGCGCCGCGCCAAAGATTCCCTGCCCGACCAAACCATCGTCTTTATCCATTGGGGCGACGAATATCAGTCCCATCCCAATCAATTTCAGCAGGATGTGGCGCGGATATGTTTCCAACAGGGCGCCGACATCATCATTGGCATGCACCCCCATGTGATTCAAAAGATAGAACGCACACATTTCCCCGACTCCCTCGGGCGCGAAGTCCTCATTGCCTATTCCTTGGGAAACTACATCTCCAACCAACGCGACAGGCTCAAAGACGGCGGTTTGATGCTTGCCCTCACCCTCACCAAAACCCACAACCGCACCCGCATAAGCTCCTGTGGCTACTATCTCTCGTGGGTCTATACCCCCATCGAAAACGGAACCAAGCGCTTCTACATCCTCCCCCTCAGCCAATTTGAACAACAGCCCCGCTTGCTCGACACCCTTTCCTATCAAAAGATGATGCTCTATGCCTCCGACTCCCGCAAACTCATGAAAGCCGAAACCAAAGGCGTCTCAGAATACACCTTTGATGTGAAAACTGCGGTTTGGCGGGAACAGTAGCGGATGGAACGATTGCTGAATGGGAATGAAAAATTAAAAATGAAAAATTAAAAATGGGAGGACATGGATGTTGGTTCAGGATTTTTTGAATTGATGAACCCGTGAGTTGATTTATTGTCTTGGCGTAAGGTTGTAAAATTCGCATTAAGAAGGATAAAGTGAGAGGTAGAAAGGAAGCTTTGCCGTATTGAAACATTGCGTATCCTTAATACTATAAGGCTTTTAAGCTCTTAAAGGAGGCATTTTAGATTTTTACCGAGTCACTTCGAACCTCTGCAAATTCACTTCGAACCTCTGCAAATTCACTTCGAACCTCTGCAAATTCACTTCGAACCTTCGCAATTTCACTTCGAACCTCTGCAAATTCACTTCGATCCTTCGCAAATTCACTTCGAACCTCTGCAAATTCACTTCGAACCTCTGCAAATTTACATCGAACCTTCGCAAATTCACTTTGAAGGTCTGCAAATTCACGTTGATTGGAACGCGGATGAGACGAGGTTTTAGGAGGAGCGCGGATGAGGCGGATTTTTGCACCACAATAGACACAATAGGGCACAGTAGGTTTAGTCGGGGCGCGACTTGGAGTTGCACTCCGACTTACAGCATGAGAGAGTATTAGTGGCATGGCTCAAAGCCGTACAACGACTTGATAGGCGTAGAGCCTAAAGTGATAATAATGACAGACGATCATAAATATTTATTTCAACTACGACACATCTTGTCTGCCTTCCATATTATTTTTGTCGAAAATTATAATTATGGAACCTGCAAAATTTATTTTCAAAAATAATCAAACGCCGAAAGTTGATTACAAACAAACTACTAATAAGATGAATATTTCCGATGTGTTTTCACCAAGAGATGTGCCGTATTTGAACGAGTTGCATATTTTTTTAGCTCACTTCAATATAATACCAAATAGTATTGTTGAGATTGATATTGATTGCAAAAAAGCAAGTCAATGGTTAATGGAAACCCATAGTCAAGAAATAAAAGATTTGCATTATAACAAATTGTATTTTTCGAATAGCAAGAATGCAGAGTACGACGACATCTTTTATTTTTTGTATGATGATTTAATGATTGATTTCGATACCAATAAATCACGAGTGCGATTTTTGTTTCGTAAAACGGAGTTCGCTAAAGTTGAAGCGCTAATTAATAGTATTAAGAAAATCAAGCTTCGGAAAACATTTGAAAAACCTGAAATATCTTTAGTTGTTAAATCTTATGGTGGATTTGGTACAAAGAGTTTTAGTATCACCAAGCCGAAACTGAAAATAGAAGATAACTATAATGACGACTTTAGTGAGTTACATACAGTCATATTAAAACGACTTTCCAAAAAAAATGACAAAGGCTTGGTGCTGCTACATGGCAAACCGGGAACGGGGAAAACATCTTATATTCGTTATCTCATTACTTCCTTAAAAAAGAACGTCATCTTTTTGCCGCCAAATCTGGCAAGTGCCATTACAAATCCCGATTTGATTTCTTTGTTAATTGACAATCCAAATTCCATTTTCGTGATTGAGGATGCCGAAAACATTGTGGTGGACAGAGAAAAAGATGGCAGTTCGCCCGTGTCGGCATTGCTCAATATTTCTGATGGATTGCTTTCTGACTGTTTGAATATTCAAATTATTTGTTCGTTCAATACAGATATTTCGAAAATTGATAGCGCCTTAATCCGTAAAGGCAGGCTCATAGCAAAATATGAGTTCAAAGAACTGGAAGTGGAAAAGGCGCAACGGCTGGCAAACAAATTAGGATATAACGCAAGCATTGATGCACCCATGACCTTGACGGCAATCTATAATCTGAACGAAACAGATTTTCAAAATAACAGAAAATCAAATCCGATTGGATTTAAAACACTTGTCAATAATTGAAAGTATGAAACCAATAGAACACTTCTGTCTATATTTCGCGGGCAACAATATGCGGAATGTTTTTCTTGCTTTCGAGGTGAAGCCGAATGAGGAAATTGAGAAATATGTAAGAAAATCTAAATCAGAATTGAATCATTGTGTTAACTTGATTTTGATATTTGATAAACTTCAAAGCACTTGTTATGACGATGATGTTTGCCGTGCCATTCACAATGGTATAATTTCAACTATGACATCAGTTACATTAAATCTCTTTGAAATTTTTAATCTTTGTTTCTCATTGAGTGAAAATGACCGTGTCTATCAAGGAGATTTGGTTTACAATTATATCTGGCAGCACTATTTCGTTGATTCGGATGAAATCCCTTACCTAAGAATGGACTGGTTTAATGAGACTTGTTCCACTGATGCATATTATAATAGTCTCGATGCAAAATTTATAATTGGTAATAAGAATAGTGAAATTTGTTTTCAGATTATGAATAATGAAACCATGAAGCCTAAAATAAAGAACCCATTTTCGACCAAAGAGGTTATGATTCCTTCATTGAAATTTTATCTGCAGCATTTTTTAAATCTTTTGAGAAGTATAGACCTTGTGGCAAAGTATGCTTATCAAAAAGATAATACGAATGAAAATTATAAGGATTTCTTTTCGGATGCACAAACTGATTTGCATATACCAATTGATAAAATAATGGAATTGGTTTTGGTGTATAAAAAGAGTTTTGATGTAAAAATATAAATATTATTATTGGTGGAAGTTAAATATTGTTTACTTTTACACAATAAAAGCAAATTACAAGGGACGCCGAAAACTTTTTAGAGTAGGCATTAAATTAAATCAAAGAAAATGTCAAATTATTATTGTGAGTATTGTGGATCAAAACATTCAACTGTTTCTAGTTTAGTGGCAAATACATGTATAAGAAATCCAAGTAAAGGACGACATAAACTTTATGAAGGAAGCGAAAAATCTCAATACGTATGTAAATATTGTGGAATGAAATATACTAATATTGCTAGCTTAACAGCCAACACATGTTCAAAACATCCAAATGGAGCTTCTAAAGGAAGACATGCACCGGCACTTTAATTTTTTAATAAAATTTCAGACTATTGATTTATTATGAGTAGTCTATTAAGCAAAATAATAAAAAGGGATGCCGAAAACTTTAAAGAGTAGGCAGAAATAAAAATACAACATTATATGAAATCAGTTATGTTTAAACCTTGGGAAGGTGTTAATTATGCCAATGGGTATAAAGGAAAGAAAATTCTTATTTTAGGAGAATCGCATTATTGTGACGGGTGTAAGCCTGATGTGTGCGAAGAACCATCAGACGCTCCTGATTGTGATTTGCAAAACTTTACTCGAGATATGATAATAAATCATATAAATAAAACAAATAAAAGAACCTTTGTTACAAAACTTGAGAACGCTTTGAAAGAAGCAATGGATTTCACTGATGCAAGCCAAAACGTTTTTGACTATGTTGCATACTATGACTACATTCAACAAATTGTTGCCCCAAGCCCTGGGATTGCTCCAAAAAAAGAAATGTGGGAAAATGCACAAGAACCATTTTTGGAAGTTTTGGAAAATCTTAAACCCGATTTCATGTTAGTTTTAAGTGAGCGGTTGTGGAATAATATGCCTGGTGAAACTAATGTTGATTGGCCTCTATTTAAAGAAATTTCTATAGATGGTAAAGTAGATAGAATCTATTGGAGCGGGCCTAATAAAGAACTACCTCTAAGAATGTATTCATTTCATCCGAGAACTAATATGTTTCGAGATATTATTCCTTTTTTAAAAGAAGCCCTAAAAATAATTACTACAGAATTATAATTCCCTTTTATTAAAATAATAGTGAAAGTGAAATATTTCTAAGTTTAAAGAAATAATTTTCACCTCAGCCATACTTTGACTTAGCTCCATAGTATCTTTGTCGAAAAATTAATTTATGTCGAAGCGAGAATCCATTTCAAGGTACTACCTTATTATAAACAAACTGCGCAAGCATGCTGCAACTTTCACCGAAATTGCCGATTATCTTGCCTACGAATCGGAGTTGCAGGAGTATGATTTCAATATCTCGAAGCGCACCTTCAAACGTGATATAGATGATATTGGCTCTATCTTCAATATTGAAATTCAATACGATTTCTCGAAGAAGATTTATTTTATCAAGTATGATGATAATGAAGAAATTCATGAACGTATATTTGAGGCGTTCGACACCTTCAATGCTTTGAACATAAGTGACCGGATTTCTACTCATATCCATTTCGAAAAACGCAAACCACAAGGAACCGAAAATCTCTATGGTTTGCTTCATGCCATAAAAAACAAAATTCAAATCACCTTCACCCATCAAAAATATTGGGATGATGAAGTGAGTATTCGCTTGGTAGAGCCTTATGCACTCAAGGAGTTCCGAAACCGTTGGTATGTTGTGGGCAAGGAATTAAAGGACGATAAAATTAAAAGTTTTGGTTTGGATAGGTTGAGTAAATTAGTTTTCACCGGGAAACATTTCGCGTTACCCGACAATTTCGAGGTGAACGAACGTTATAAAAATTGTTTCGGCATCATCAGCCCCAATGCC
>CAIOYH010000086.1 GCA_903862465.1 uncultured bacterium
GTCTTCGGGTAATAAAATGAATGTATTACCCTGTGCTTTAGCACGGGGATTTAACAATAAGTATAATTGGCTTTAGCCTCAAACATATAAATCATGGGATATATAAAAATATGGATTCATTTGGTTTGGACTACAAAAGATAGACAACCAATATTATTAAAAGAAATTCGACAAACAGTTTTTGAGCATATACGTAACAATGCTAAAAGCAAAGATATTTATATTGATTTTATAAATGGGCATGCAGAGCATGTGCATTGTTTGATATCTTTGAAGTCGAATCAAAATATTGATAAGATATTGATGCTACTCAAAGGTGAATCATCTTTTTGGATTAATAGAAACAATTTGACACAAACAAAATTTGAATGGCAGGATGAATATTTTGCAGTATCTGTAAGCGAATCGGTAGTAAATAAAGTGAGAGATTATATTAAAAATCAAGAAGAACATCATCAAAAGAAAAGTTTTATGGATGAATATAACGAATTTATGCAGAAGTATGGCTTCGAAAAGTTTGTTTCGGGCTAAAGCCCATGCTATTATATTTACGTTACCACCGCCCTAAAGGGCAGTGTAATTCAATCCAATTCTTTTTAACACGGCAAATAAAATAAAAAATGTCTTCGGTTAATAAAATGAATGTATTACCCTGTGCTTTAGCACGGGGATTTAAGAATAAGAATAATTGGCTTTAGCCTCAAATATTTTTTTTATTTTTGCAACTACATATATAACCTATTAGCCTAACCCCTAAAAACCCAATGTGTGGAAAACGTTTTTTTTATTTTTTTTGAAAATAATTGAGAGGAATTGTTTAGTTTTGTGTTTTAATTTAAAAAATTTGCTTTATGACAAAAGAAAATAATGTAAGGGTTCATGTTCCTAGAATTGAGTACCTAAGAGTACAAAATTATCGGGCATTAAAAAACTTAGAATTAAAAGATATAAAACCATTGACATGTTGTTCGTCGTTTCCAACTTCGAACAAAGCCTAATAGTCTAAACTCCAAAAAGCCTTTCCCATTTACTCTTTTGCCGAATTAGAACTATCTTTGTAAAAATAAAAATCATGGACAATAAAGCTTTAAAAGTTGGTGATAGTGTAGTGTTTAAAAACCGTGTACGGGATTCTAACACTATAAAATTTTTTATCAGTGGTTGGCAAGGTCGCATAGAAAAGATCACTTTTAAACATGGATATATTTTTAATGGAAGTAGGGAATTACATTATTTTATATCATTCGATAGTATTACCTTACAAAACATGCCCCACGAATATATTAAAGAGTATTTGAAATATTTTCACGACTTCAGATATTATTATGCAAGCATAAAACATTTTAAACTTACAACTCCTCGCGATACTGTGGAAGATGTTAAAGCTGCTTGGAAATCTCTTGAACAAAAATACCATTATAAGGCGATATTGAAGAAATCGAAACCTAAACCTTTTCATAGGGGTCCAACAAGTGCTGAGCAGGACGAGATTGATAATCTTGATGATGAGGCACGTGAAGAGTATTATCAAGAGAAGTGGGAAGAATTTATGGATGAATCCGAATTTGAGGAAGTTACCGCTGCTGAAATGTGGATTAGGTATGAGGCAAGTTTGGAAAATAGTAAACATAATTTAAAAGTGGGGGATAGTGTAAAAATCAAACAAGGTGTTATAGATTATGTGAACGAGAAAACTGATATGAGCGGGTGGCAAGGTCGTATAACTACGATTTATGACGAAGATCTTAATCCCGGTATTCCTCTTAATGTGTCAGTGGATGTAGAATTCGATAGTATCACCTTACTGCAAATGTCTGATGAATATTTGCAGGAATGTCTAATATCAGGAGAGGAATTTCGTTATTGCGATTATGGTATAGAAGATATTGAACTTACCTCACCCCGAGATACCAAAGAAGATGTAATTGCAGCAAGGCTCGCATTAGATAAAAAGTATGATTATAGTTCAATTTTGGATTTAGATTTTGACGAGCCCGAAGTACTTTTAAACGAAGAGACCTTCAATTATAACTAATTTACGGGAGTTTAAATCCATTTTCTGACACCCTTTTGCTATATTCTCTGTAAAGGAGAAACTTTTTATTTATATTTTCTCATTTCTACAAACGAACTTATATCAATTAATATGTTGATTTTAATCATATTGAAAAGTATTCAAAAGAAATACCAAATTAAAGTTTAGTTAAACCCCAAATAATAACTTATCATTGGCTGACTGAGTCTAATAATATATATAATTTCGCGTTCAAATCATGATAGGTTTATTGGCTAAAACACCAATAAAATAAGCCAATATAATATGATTTGAATTTAGATTTATTTTAACTGTTATTTTCAATGTCAACACCTAAAAATAGCAAACCGGCAGACAAAAAAAACGGTGCTATTCCAAAAAAAGAAACCAAGAAAGGGCTTAAACTTCTCAAGAAGCCTATACCTTTATACATCTTTATATTGATATTTATCCCGCTATTTTCTGTAGGATTTTTTGTCTATTCACCGCATTTTTATTCCCCCGGTTCTCACAATGAACTCAGATTGCTTGAGTCAAATGCAAACAAGGATGTTCAAGGGAGTGAGAGTGATACGGGCTTGGTTGTGCAAAAGGAAAAAATGCTGACTCCAACAAAAAACAAAATAAATAGTTTTTTGGAACAAAAGAATCGTGAGGACGCTTTCACTTCGGCTTCAGTGTATCTCAACGATCTAAGCACCGGAGCTCAAATAGACATCAATCCCGACGAACTTTATGATCCTGCTAGCATCATGAAAGTGCCTTGTTTAATCATCTATTTGAAAGAAGTGGAGAAAAATCCTACTTTGATGAAACGGAAATTTTTATTTAAACCTTCTGCCACGAATTTGTACTCTGCCACTATTAAAGATCAAACCTTAGAAAAAGGAAAAACCTACACGGTGGAACAACTTCTGTATTATATGATAGTGTATTCAGACAATCAAGCTTTTTGGTTGTTGTGCGATAACATTGATAACATTAAGTTTGAAGAGCTTAATAAAGAATTGGGGATTCCAAAGAATATGGATAAAATCATACATCCCAATAATTCGGGACAAAATTTTGTTGCTACCGTTGGTTCAGTGTCCCGTTATTTTTCTGTTTTATATAATGCTACTTATTTGAATAAAAAATGGTCTGACTATGCCATAGATCTTCTCACGCATAGCAATTATAGGGATGGTATGCTAAAAGGTATTGATCAAAATGTAAAAGTAGCGCATAAATTTGGTGAACGCATAGAAGTAGGACAAGCTGAGTTCCATGAATTTGGTATTGTCTATCTAAAGAATCATCCCTATTTGGTTGGCATAATGACTAGAGGCAAGCAGTTGAATCCCTTACAAAACATGTTAAGTGAATTGTCTAGGATAGTGTTTGACGAGATGAAAGGGAAGTAGTTCATAGTTTGGTGTTCAAAGTTCCTAGTTTTCAGTTTTACCATTCTTAAATTGGCTTTTCCTTGCCATTTATTTGTTTTCTATTTAACAAATAACTCTATGTAAGTTATTATCCATCATGATAGCATTGATGTTAATCAATATCATGAGGTGAAATATGATTTTAATATCTCTTATATTGATAGTAATGAGTGCTTTAAAATTTCAGGATTTTAAACAAGAAAAATGTCATTGTAACCGGTGACTAAAAAAGATTGTATAATTGAAATAAAATCAATAATTTTGTTGCCGTAATCTTCATTGGATTCATCCAAGTTGGCGAATTTTAAGTACAAATCATTTAATCATATAGAAACAGGCATTATGAACAACAATTTGAAAGCTTTATTTGAACCCACGTCCGTAGCCCTTATCGGCGCATCATCTAAAGAATTTTCTATTGGCAATGTGATTATCAAAAACCTACTTCACTATCAATTCAAAGGTCCCATTTATCCCATCAATCAAAAAGAGGATGAAATTCGCGGACTAAAAGCCTATAAAACCATATTTGATGTTCCCGGACCTATTGACCTTGTTCATATAGTAATACCACCGCCTTTTGTTCCTCAAGAAGTTGAAAACTGCGGTATCAAAGGTGTGAAAGCTATCATCATCAATACGGCAGGCTTCAAAGAAATGGGAGCGGAGGGACAGGCATTGGAAGATGATTTCTTGGCAAGAGCCAAAAAGTATAACATCCGTATCTTTGGTCCCAACTGTCAGGGGATTATTAATTCCGATCCTGCTTTTCAAGCGTATTGCAATTTTACGTTTACCTATTTTAAACCGGGTGCTATTTCTATCGTTGCACAAAGTGGAGGCGTTGGAGCTGTCATCACCCAAGCCTTGCATGATATGCATATCGGCATAAGACTTTATGCTTCGAATGGCAATGCTTCCGATATTTCAATTACAGAAATCATTAAATATTATGGTGAAGATGAGCAAACCAAAGTCATAGTGCTCTATCTCGAAAGCCTTTCGAACACCAAAGAGTTTATGGAAGTTGCTACTAAGGTAACAGCAAAAAAACCAATACTTGCCATATCAGCAGGTAGAACAGAAAAGGGAGCGGCTGCATCCAAATCTCATACAGGAGGATTAGCAGGCGGCATCACCATGGAACTTATCTTTCAAAAAGTTGGTATATTATCTTTTTCTAATTTAGAAGAAATTTGCCACGCTGCTATGGCGTTTTCTTCCCAACCCATTCCTAAAGGCAAGAATGTTGGAATGATAACCAACACAGGAGGTCCGGCTATCATCGCAACCGACGAATTGGTCAGTTGTGGCATGACCATTCCGCCATTGTCCGACCAAGCAAAAGCAGACCTAAAACTGACCATGTTGGATGCGGCTTCCATCAACAATCCTTTGGATGTGGTAGCTACAGCGGGAGCCACGCATTTTAAAAGTGCTATAGAAGTGATGATGAACGAACCTCAAATAGATAGTATTTATTTGACTTTCGTGACACCACCTTTTGTTGATTGTGTTAGTGTTGCCAAAGAAATTGCTGCCATCAGCAAACTTCAACGCAAGCCTATCGTATGTAATTATATCACGGATAAAGAAAATTGGAAAGAAACTTCCAAGATATTAAATGAAGGCGGCATACCTTGTTTTGATTATCCTGAAACAGCAGCTAAAGCGCTTTCTGCATTAGTTAACTATCATGATATACAATCAATTGAGCAAGGTTCAATTAAAGTTTTTGTTGATATAGATTTTGAGAACGCAAAAACCGTATTTGATAAGGCAAAAGCGCAAAATAAAGAAGTGCTTACGGCTGCTGATGTCTATCAAATTTTAGAAGCTTATAGAATTCCGATAGCCAAATGGAGTATTGCCAACACGATTGAAGAAGCCGTCTTAGAAGCTGAAAAGATTGGTTTCCCGCTAGTGATTAAAGCTGATTCCGAAAAAATTATTCATAAGAGTGATGTGGGTGGAGTGGCTATAAATATAAAGAATGTAGATGAAGTTCGTTCGGTGGTAACTAACATGCAACAAAAACTTCAACAGCCTGATTTAAAGTTCTTCATTCAAGAATTCCTTACCGAAAGTCGCGAACTTATTATAGGTGTGAAAGAAGAAGAAGGCTTAGGTCATCTGATTATGTTTGGTATGGGGGGCGTGATGGTTGAAGTATATAAAGATGTGGTGTTTAAAATTGCACCTTTAACAGATATTGATGCTCAAGCGATGCTCGACAACATAAAATCCGCTGCATTGTTAGGAGATTTTAGAGGTAAAAAAGGAATTGACAAAGGGAAAGTCATTGAAATTTTGCAACGTATTTCTGCTTTGGTTCATGATTTTCCTCAAATAAAAGAATTGGATTTGAATCCTATTTTTGCCAATGAAAAAAGAGTTTGCGCTGTGGATGCTCGAATAATAATGTAATTAATCTAAAAAACTATACTAAACAAAAAACTATGCCAGAAAAAAAATTAAGATTTGGAATTATTGGTCTTGGACCCGTTGGACAGACGTTGGCTGTTCATTTAAAAGATGCAGGCTGCGAAGTGGCTATCACTGACTTTGATTCAAATAAACTTGCATTGATACGGAATTCCGGAATTGAATTGGTGGATAAAATAGAAAAACAGGCATATTTCAAACATGTATATAGTTCAATCCAAGAGATGTTTGAGCATGATTTTGATGTATTAGTAAGTGCGGTAAAAGGGTATAATGTTGAAAGTATCCTTCAACAAATTCGTTTGTCAGCTCCTAAGGATGTTTTCTTGCTAGTGGCTCAAAATGGTATTGGTATTCGAAAAAAATATCTTGCACATTTCGAAGAATCAAGGATATTAAGAATGGTGGTGAATTATGCGGGAAATCTTCATGCACCTAATGTTACTTCAGTAAGCTTTTTTAATCCCCCTAATTATGTAGGTTCCGTTGATGATTCTCAACCTGAAATTGCTTCTCAAATTGCTAGCTTATTATCAAGTGCCGGACTGATTACAGAGAAAGTTGGTTCGTTTGATGTGGTGAATAAGATTTGGGAAAAAACAATTCTGAATGCTGCTTTAAGTCCGCTGTGTGCTATTTCGAATCTAACGATGAAAGAAGCCATGGATCATCCCGATACCTTAGAGATAGTAGAACAAGTAATTTATGAAGCGGTTGAAGTTGCCAAAGCTGAAGAGATAAAATTACCCGAAAACTTCGTAAAACTTTGTATTCGATATTTAAAGAATGCAGGAAATCACATGCCTTCTTTAGCGGTGGATTTAATCAATAAAAGAGAGACCGAAATTGATTTTATGAATGGGAAAATTGTTGAGTATGGTAGGAAGCACTATATAAAGACACCCTTGAATCTCACTTTGACAAACATTGTAAGATCAATAACCTATAGAAATAAAAGAATGCAATAGTAGCTAAATAAGTTTATTAAAATATATAATATGATGGATGGAAAAATGATGTCTTGGAAAATGACAGAACTAAAAGCTGACTTTCAGCTTGTAGAAAGTGCATTTCCTGAATTAAATGCTGATGAGGCTTTAGTAGCTATATCAGGTTGTGGCGTTTGTCACACCGATTTAAGCTTTTGGCATTTTGGAGTAAAAACAAAAAAAGAATTACCTTTAACTTTGGGTCATGAGATAAGCGGAAAAGTAATTGCAGGACCATCACTATGGTTGGGCAAAAATGTTATCATTCCTGCTGTTTTACCTTGCGGTGAATGCGAATTATGCAAAAAAGGAAGAAGCAATATGTGTCAGAAACAACTGATGCCTGGCAATGATTTTGATGGCGGATTTGCTTCTCACATTAAAGTTCCTGCAAAATATCTATGTCCTGTTCCGGATGCTGTTTTAGCTAAATATCCTTTAGAGAAATTGGCTGTTGTTGCTGATGCTATTTCTACACCTTATCAAGTATTACAAAAATCGGAGCTTGAAGCAGGCGATTTAGCTATTGTTATTGGTGTGGGAGGCGTTGGAGTTTATGCTGCCTTGATTGCAAAGATCATGGGCGCTAAAGTTTTGGCTTTGGACATTGATGATGAAAAGCTTGCCACTGCAAAAGCAAATGGTGTTGATGCCACTTTGAATGTAAAAGGTCTCGACATAAAAGCAATAAAGGATAATGTAAAAGAGATAGTAAAGACTCTTGGTGTTTCGCGCTATGGTTGGAAAATATTTGAGATGTCAGGTACAAAAGCAGGGCAGGAATTAGGATTCAATCTCATTACATTTACTTCTACCTTATCTATTGTAGGTTTTACCATGGAAAAACCTGAGGTTCGTTTAAGCAACTTAATGGCATTCGATGCAAAAGTTATTGGCACCTGGGGTTGTAAACCTGAATTGTATCCCGAAGTTATTGACTTAATCGCTAGTGATAAACTGAAGATAGAAGATTTTGTTGAATTGATTCCTATGTCTCAAATAAACGAAGTATTTCAAAATACATTGGCACACAAATACAAAAAAAGATCCATATTAGTTCCTGATTTCAAATAAAATAATAATTAAACACTCTATAAATATGTTAGCAAGTCACAATTTAGTACAACACGATTACAAACACATTCTTTATGAATTACGTCCTTGCAAGGATAAAAGCGGAAATCCAATTGCGGGCCTGTTCAATGCATGGATTATTTTAAATAATCCGGCTCAGTTTAACTCATATACTACAGATGCAGTCAAAGAAGTTATTCTTGCCATGCGCGACTCATCAAATGATAGGAGTGTAGTAGCTGTAGTGTTCACAGGCGTGGGCGATAAAGCATTCTGCACAGGTGGAAACACCAAAGAATATGCAGAATATTATGCTGGAAATCCACAAGAGTACAAACAATACATGCGTTTGTTCAATGATATGGTTTCATCTATATTAATGCACGATAAACCTGTCATTTGTCGAGTTAATGGCATGAGAATCGGTGGGGGACAAGAGATTGGAATGGCTTGTGACTTCTCTATTTCACAGGACTTGGCTCGTTTCGGACAAGCAGGACCCAAACATGGAAGTGCACCTATCGGTGGTTCAACGGATTTCTTGCCATTGTATGTGGGCATAGAGAATGCCATGTTTTCTTGCACCGTTTGTGACCCATGGTCGGCACATGAAGCATTACGATTGGGTTTATTGACCGAAGTGGTACCCGCATTAAAAGTAAATGGTGAGTACGTTGCCAATCCATTGGTCGTTGTGGACAAATGGGTGGATGATAAGGGACAAATAGTTTATGGAAAATCAAAAACAGGTGAGGAATTGGCAAAGGGGAAAGAGATGATGAAAGCGGGAGTGGTTGATTTGTCAGCGTTGGATGAGGCTGTTGAAAAATATTGCACCAAACTGCTTTATACTATGCCAAATTGCTTGAGTAAAACATTAAATACCTTACGTGTACATAAGCTTGTTTTCTGGGATATGAACAAAGAAAGCCACAGAGATTGGTTGGCATTAAATATGATGACAGAAGGTAAAGCAGGATTCAGGGCATTTAACGAAGGACCTAAGGACAACAGAGAAGCAGATTTCGTAAAACTTCGTCAGATGTTGGCTGAAGGACATGAATGGAACGATGATTTGATTAAAGCTATTTCTCCACAGTGTCAATAAATATAAAAAATCAAAAATAAATTATGCAGAAGATTAAGGTAGAGTTTTTATATGATAATTCCGTTGCTCGTATTATACTCGACGACGGAAAAGGCAATGTTTTGGATGATATCATGATGAATGAGTTGATAGTAACTCTGGATTCGTTCAAGACGATGAATAATCTTAAGCTAATAAGCTTTGAAGGGGCAGGCAAACATTTTTCATTTGGCGCTAGTGTGGAGGAACACACCAAAGAGAATGCACTGAAGATGCTTACAACCTTTCACACGATATTTCTTACTTTGATAGATTTGCATATTCCTACGATGGCAAAGATCTCAGGGCAATGTTTGGGCGGTGGATTAGAATTACCTTTGGTATGTAACTTCCTGTTTGCCGATAAAACAGCGAAACTGGGACAACCGGAAATTATACTCGGCGTTTTTGCACCTCCTGCATCTATCATGCTTCCACTGAAGATTGGAAATGCAAAAGCAGAGGAGTTGTTGATTACAGGCAAGGTGATTTCAGCAGAGGAAGCCAAGAATCTCGGCTTACTCAATGAGGTTTTTGAAGATAAAGCTACGATGGAGGCTGAGTTGGATACTTGGATACAAAATAATATCCTTCCAAAGAGTGCACTATCCTTGAAATATGCCACGAAAGCTGCCCGCGCATCTTTCGACTACTTTATGCACAAAAATATACCTGCGTTTACAGAAATGTTTGTTTCCGAATTGATGGAAACAGAGGATGCGAATGAAGGAATCAATTCGTTTTTGGAGAAAAGAAAACCCATTTGGAAAAACAAATAAACCTTGCAAGAAAAAACTGAAATAGTAAAGCTTCAATCAGCCGGTAATCTGCGGATCACCATGGATGATTATTTCAGCAGACTACGTATTGCTGACGAAACAGGTAGTAAGAAGGTTGCTTGGTGTACTTCTGTCGGGCCCGCCGAGCTGTTGTACTCTATGGGATTCGAGGTTTATTTCCCCGAAAACCATGGAGCCATGTTGGGAGCGTCGAAAATGGCGGACAAATATATCCCGACAGCCGTCGCACATGGTTTTTCGTCGGACATCTGCTCTTATCTGACTAGCGACATAGGTGCTTTTTTGCAAAACGAAACTCCCTTGCAGAAAAGTGGATTTAAATCTGTGCCCAAACCCGATATCCTTGTATATAACACGAATCAATGTCGCGAAGTAGGCGATTGGTTTATGTACTATGCACGTCATTTTGGCGTACCTGCTTTGGAGATTAACACGCCGCTATGCATAAACAGTTTAACCACAAGTATCATAACCTCTGTGGCTGCTCAATTTCAGGAAATCATTCCGGAGTTGGAAAAGGTGTCTACTCAGAAATTCGACATAGATAAGTTTCGTGAGACCATTGCGCTTTCGCACGACGGATGTGTGTTGTGGCGTCATGTTTTGGAGACGGCAAAGCATTTACCATCCCCAATAACGTTCTTCGATGCAGCGATTCACATGGGACCGATTGTTGTGATGCGCGGTACACAGCACGCTGTTGATTATTATAAGGTGTTGTTAGCTGAATTGCAGGAAAGAATTAAAAATGGTGTGAGCGCTGTGCCTAAGGAACGCCTCCGTTTGTATTGGGATGGCATGCCCTTGTGGTATAAGCTCAGCAGTAATGCAAAAATGTTCTCTAGTTTGGACACTTGCGTGGTCGCTTCTACTTATTGCAACAGTTGGATTTTCGATGACCTCGATTCCGCTGATCCCTTCATGAGTTCTGCTTTGGCTTACTGCAAATTATTTATCGTAAGGGCTGATGAGGAGAAAGAAAAGGTGCTGGGAAGGCTTTTGGAAGAGTTCTCCATTGATGGTATCATCTATCATGAATCGAAAACATGTCCGCGGAATTCCAATAACAGATACGGATTGCAAAACAGACTGCAAAGCGCGACCAAAATCCCATTCTTAGAGATTCACGGAGACCTTAATGATTCAAGATGTTACAGCGAAGAGCAAAGCATCATTGCCATTGAAACATTTATACAACAATTATTGAGTAAAAAATAAGGAAGCGGCGCACCGAAGTGCCGTTTCACAACTAAATAGATAGCAAATATAATGTACAGAATAGGGATTGACTTAGGTTCTTCATTCACTAAGGGCGTTTTGGTTAAAGATAGGAACGAAGTGGTTGACTATTTTGTTACACGCACGGGTTTCGATTTTGCGAAGGCATCCCGTAAGGTGATTGACCACTTTTCATCTCAACACGAGATACAATTCCCTATATATACCTGCGGCTACGGCAGGGAAAAACTGGATGCCGACACGGTTAGCAACTCGGAAATCATCGCATTGGCAAAAGCAGTTTTCGATATCTATCAAAAACCTTGTACGGTGATTGATATCGGCGGACAAGATACCAAATTTATCAAAATAAACGAACTTGGACAAGTAGATAAGTTCAAAATGAACAGGAAATGCGCTGCCGGCACAGGTAGTTTCTTGGAAGAAATTGCTTTTCGCTTGGATATCTCGGCGCTGGAGTTCAATCAATTTGCCGAACAGGCTACTGAAGAAATACGCATCAATAGTTTTTGTACTGTTTTTGCCGTTAGCGAAATTATTGGGAAGATTTCCAATGGTTCGAACATGCCCGGCATAGTGTTGGGCATCTATAATTCTATTATCGAGCGTAGTTTCGAGATGGCTTTGGTGGAAGATTTTCTGGTGTTGACGGGCGGCATTCCCGACAATCACCCTATGATTGTGAAATTGTTCCAAAAACGTATCGCCAACTGCCTTACCCCTGAAAAATCGCAGTTTCTGGCGGCAATAGGCTGCGTTTTACTCAACAATAAACCTAATTAATTGAACGAAATGAGCATCTGGTTTAAAGAATATCATATTGAGGATCTACAGAAGTTAATCACAAACACTTTGGCGGAAGCTCTCGGTATTGAATTGACCGAAATTACTGTGGATTCGCTGAAATGCAGCATGGAAGTGGTGCAAAAAACCAAGCAATCTATGGGCATTTTGCACGGCGGCGCCTCCGCTGCGCTTTGCGAGACATTGGGCAGCATCGCGAGCAACCTGATTGTTGATCCCGAGAAGTTTTTCTGTTTGGGTTTGGACATAAATGCTAGTCACATACGCCCTGTGACGGGAGGATTCATCTTCGCGGAAGCAAAACCGGTGCATCTCGGCAAAAAAACACACATTTGGCGTATTGACATCACCAACGAAGATCACAAGATGGTTTGCACAAGTCGTTTGACGATGAGTGTGATGGCACGCGACCAAGTTCGTTTGCCGAAATAAGTATATCAGAATAATGTAATCAATAAAAAAATAAAAAATATGGCAAAAAAGCAAAAAGAAGTAGTGATTGTTAGTGCTGCACGCACGCCTATCGGGAAACATGGCGGGTTTTATAATGATATTTCAGCCGAAGATTTGGCAGTATTGGCGATGGAAGAGGCAATAAAGCGCTCCGGAATTGATTTGAAGACCGTAAAAATTGACCAAGTGGTTGCCGGTATGATTTATATTGACTCCCAAAATCAACAGATATATCTTCCCCGCAACGTATCGGCTCGCGTAGCTAAAAAATTGGGCGATACCGACAATTTAAACGTGGCTCCCGGTAAAACAACCTTACGTATTTGCGGCACAGGCTTCCAAGTTATTGCCGACGCGTTTGATGCTATAAGTTTAAACAATGCAAATTGTGTGATTTCGTTCGGTACTGAGAATATGTCGCGCACCAATTTGATTTCCCAAGCACGTCGCAAGAAAGAAAGTGTGTGGGAATTTGAAAAAGCGCCGCTTAAAGATTATCTTTTGGAGGGATTCAATCATAATTTGCATAAGACATTGATGCCAAAGACCGCCGATGACTATGGCGCATTGGTTGGCGTGACGAGGAAGGACTGCGACGAGTTTTCCTACCTCAGTCATAAACGCGCGAAGGACGCCCAAACGAAACAATGGAACCGCTTCGCGACCGAGACCAAGGAAAATAATTATTTAAAGGGAGTTTTCACTGTGGATACCATTGACCAAGCGGGGAATTCGCTCTGTGTGTGGAAAGATGAAGGCACAAAATATGATATTAGTATTGATGAGTTGAAAGGTTTGCTCCCTTTGTTGAAGGCAGACGGATTGGTTACTCCCGGCACCTCTAGCCAAATCTCGGATGGGGCTGCTTGTGCGGTGTTGATGGACCGAGAATTTGCCGATAAGCATAAAATAAAGTATTTGGCAGTGATAAAAGGTTATGAATTTGCCACCGTTGACCCAAAGATCATGGGGCAAGGTCCTGTACCGGCTATCAAGAATCTGCTCAGCAAGCTCGAAATGAAATTGGAAGACGTTGATTTGTTTGAAGTGAACGAAGCTTTTGCTGCACAATATCTTGGTGTGGAAAAAGAGTTGGGTTTACCTCGTGAAAAGACCAATGTGAACGGTGGCGCCATTGCCGTTGGGCATAATATTGCCGCCACGGGTTTGAGAATCACCACCGATTTGATTTACGAACTGAAACGTCAGAAAAAATCTGTCGGAATTGCTAGCGCCTGCATAGGTGGAGGTCAAGGTGGGGCTATCTGCGTTGAAATCGTCTAGAGTTTATTGAACGCTAACAATGTTGCTATATAATATAAGGTAGGAAATTTTTTGCTTAAGCTCTTCATCTTATCTCCATCATAAAAATCAGCGTCATCAGCGTTCCGAAAATCAAGTTTTTATATCACCAAACACAAATCATACAACATAAATCTTAAATCATAAATCATAAATCATAAATATTATGGGAACATGTTTTTCTTATGGCAACAAACTTCTGCAAAAGGAAATCACTAAATTAAATAGTGTGAAGAACGTTGCGTTGATAGGCTCCGGTACAATGGGAATTGGCATCGGCATTGACCTACTGAACAAAACAAATTACGGTGTAACCTTCATTGATGTGTCGGATGCATCTTTGGAACGTGCGAAAACTGACATTCTTGCCTACTTTTCGGGCATGTTGGCAGGTGGACGCATCATCGAAGAACAACTGACAGCCTTTTTGTTACGCGTGAGCTACACCAAGGACTACACTACGCTCCAAAATGCAGAAATTATATGGGAAGTAGCGACAGAGAAGATCGAAATAAAAAAACTTATCTTTGGAAATATAGAGAAGTATGCCGATCCCGAAAAATTAATCATGGTGTTGAGCAACACCTCGAGTCATACCACCGAAGAACTCGCTGTGTTGTTTAACGACAATATTATGCGCGACAAATTCCTTACGGGACACGGTTACTTTCCGTTTCATGCCAACAGATTGTTTGATGTGATGAAAGGGAAATATGCTTCGGAGGCGACATTCACCGCAGGAGTTGCCTTCGCGGAGCAGATTTTGGAGAAAAAAGTTATCGCCTTGCGCAACGATCATCATGGTTATGTGGCAGATCCTATCTTCCAAGGCATGGGAGCCATTGTTTCGTGGGACATCACTAGCGGACAGGACTTGGTGGAGCTTCCGCAGGTTTTTGCCATGCTCACGGCAAACCCTTTTGAGGTGTTGGACCGCACAGGACACATGCCCTACACCGAAAGTGCCCGTCATTTGGGAAAAGCTTTACCTTTGACTGACCGCTTGCGTAGTTTGTACAACAAAAACAATCGTCATTATCCCGAATGGATAGAAGATTTGGAAAAATCAGGTCGCATTGGGATATACAATAACGCGAAGGAGGGCTTTTTTAAATGGGAAGGGAAACCCAACCGTGAGAAAAAGGTGAAAGTATATGACCCGGGTTCGAGAACTTATGTGGATATCAAAGAAATATCTGCAAAAGATTATTGGTCTCTGTATGAGGCAGACGCCATCGACCATCGGACGTTTAGCATCAAGAGTATTGACGGATTAATCCAAGTGGCGAAGGCTGACGACAAGGGTGGGAAATCCTTCCGCCGTTATGTGTTGCCCATTTTGCTCTATGGTTTGGATTTAATACAAGACAATCATTGCACCGCAGCGGATGTGAACGTGGCATCAAAAGTAGGCTTGCGTTTCAAGTATGGTGTGTGCGAAATTATTGACGGTTTCCTCAACCACTTTGGCATTGATGGTTTCCGCAACCTTTGTCGGAAGTCTATGGAAGAGAATCGCGACAAAAAAGAACTCTATGATGTGGATGGTTTGATAGGTCCGCGTCAGGGAAAACCAAGTTTGTTGCATACCATGAAGGCAAATGGTTGGATAAACCTCCTAGGCTACGGACGCATATACCAAACTCCCGTCAGCCAACGTAATTTCCAAACCGGCGAACTCGATATTTATTACAACGACCTTCGTTTTGTGTATCCCAACACGAAAGATCGCGTCGGAAGCATTATCTTTGACAACCCCATGCGGGGAAATGTTTGGAACCGCAACACTATTGATCAGTTGGATCATGCGATTGGCGTGTGCACCGCCATGTATATGAAAGGCGAATTGGGTGCTATCATGTTCACTGCGAGTGGAACAGGAATGAGGATGCTTGGTGCGGACGCACGACAGTTCAACAAAGGATGGTTTGATGCGAAAAAGGGCTACCAATTCCTTGGGGAAGAAGACGCAAGCTATTTTACCAAAGCCGGCATGAAGTTGTTTAGATTTATACAAGAGTCTCCGATGTGGACCGTAGGAGTTTTTGGTGAGAAATGGGGTGGGGGCGCAGAATTCACCTACTTCTTGAACCAACGCTTTGATGTTATCTTGAAAGGAGTTGAGTTTGATTCGCTCCAACGCAAGAATATCTACCGCGAAAAGAAAAACTATAACCAACCGGAGATTGAATACGCGATTTTAGGTGGGTTTGGTGCTGTCCAAGAACTGATTCGCCTCGGATTTGGCGAGTCGTTGATTGATGAATTGTTTTTACAGGGAATGACAGCCGAACGTGCTTATCAATTGGGGCTTTCCAATGGTTTGGATACGGATGAATTTTCACTTTTAGAGCGCGCATTCGAAATTGCACGACTCAAACAGAAATATGCCGTGCCTTACGCCGTGGCGATGTACAACTTGCAAAAGAAAGATGCCTTTTTAGAAGGTTGCAACGATGCGAAATTGGTGAAACAAACCGGGGAAACATTTAATCCCGAGAAAAATCCTTACATCAATCATGGTTTACTACGTTTGTTGAACATGGGTGGACGCAATCCTGCTTTGGATTTATCTGTCAAGGGCACATTGCCCGGATGGACGAACACGTATGACGATTTGTATAAGGATTAGTTTTACTCAGTTCGTAGTTCATAGTTTAGAGTTCACAGTTATTTTTAACGAACTATTGATTTTCTAAAAATAAATAAGAATCATTTCCGTTTATTATTCTAGAAAGAATCTCAAGTTCCATAACATTTCTGACAAAAGCTTTTTGGGTTGGCTTTTGGAAAGAGGTTAGGAACTTGGGATTTTTTTTATCTACTTTAGAGCCGCATATCCGTACTTCGTATAGGAGGATTTTCAAATATGCGACGCATATCGCGTTAACAACACAGATAAATGGGCATTTTTTTGTGCTAAATATTTATAGAATCAAGGGATTAAGGGAGGCAAGACTGTCTTGAATTACGTAAGTACATTTTTACCCTAAAAAATAAAAAGGGTATTTTTCTTTAAATCGCGAAGAAATAAAATACCACAAAGACACTAGGACACAAAGGAGCACTAAGAATATTTTCTTTGCAGATATAACTCTTCCAAACTTTGTGATTCTTCGTGTCTTCGTGCCTTCGTGTTAAAAAATGAATCTTTGTGCTTTGGCACATGTTTAATTCCAAAAATCGAGCACCCTATTTTCTACGGAAACGCCACTTTGGTTTTTGTCGGACACCCTATTTTCTACGGAAAAGCCCGTTCGGTTTCAACCGGACAGGCTATTTTCTACGGAAAAGCCTCTCCGGTAAGTATCGGACACCTTATTTTCTACGGAAACGCCTCTCCGGTTGCAATCGGACAAGCTATTTTCTACGGAAACGCTAGACAGATTTTTATTTGATATCAGATAGAGCTAAAAATAAAAATCAAATATAGCTGACATCCATAAAACTTTGATAGTATAGGGCAATCAATGGCAACCAATATCGCCATGCATGAAGAATTGGATACTGAGTAGGAGCACAAACATGTTGGTATGCATTTTATATATTAAATAGTATCGGTATTATATCATAATATGGTTTATATATATCAACTATATTTAATATATATAACTAATATCTGAAAAAAAATATCAGCTGTTTTTTGATATTCGCCTAAATTATTCAACAAAAATAATAATGTTTAAAACATTCTATATAAATATAATATAAAA
>CAIOYH010000087.1 GCA_903862465.1 uncultured bacterium
AAGATTATATTGATCTTACTATTAAAAGATATAATGCAATTAACGCTCAAAAAGGATTTTTTAAATAATAAACTTAGCTAATGGTAACAAGAGTTGTAGCAACAATAAATTTAGAAAAACATATTGGTGTTGATTTGTCCGAACAAGCAAAGCTTTTTGGAATTACAACATACAAAGACGGAAAGCAAAATAAAGGATGGAAGGGGCTAACTCTTGAAAGGTTGGCAGGGCTTACAAACAATAATCAAAGAGCTCCGAACGGTTTAGACTTTGAATTAAAATCTACCGCATTTCATAAAGTTAAGGGGGTATGGACTCCAAAGGAAACCTTTGCAATAACAATGATTAATCAACATGATTTAATTTCAACACCATTTTTTGAAAGTCATTGTTGGGCAAAGTTAAAATCACTTATTTATTGTGCAGTATCATGGAACGGTAAACATAATGAAAAATCAGAATTACTAAAAGTTCAATCATTTGACTTCGTTGAAAGTGATACTTTAATTCAAGAAATTGAGGCAGACTATGAATTTATTCGCAACAAGCTAAAAACACAAGGTTTTTCTTCATTAACAGGAAAAGACGGGAAGTGGATACAGGCTAGAACAAAAGGAGCGGGACACGGATCAACAAGTAGAGCTTTTTATGCAAAGACAGCATTAATAAAAGAAATAATCAATCTCTGACAGACGAGAAAATATTAAACGCTAGCTCAGACAATAGATGTAAAATTTTTCATTTTTCATTTTTAATTTTTCATTCAAAACCCCCTTCCTATCCATCTAAATCCATCATAACATCCATATATATAGTACATTATAATGTATAAATTCTCTATATAGCATGATATAGTAATGCCTCTAATTTATAAATTATGACCATTTCACGATATAGTAATGCCTCTAATTTATAAATTAAGCCTATTTCGCGATATAGTAATGCCTCTAATTTATAAATTATGACCATTTCGCGATATAGTAATGCCTCTAATTTATAAATTATGCCCATTTCGCGATATAGTAATGCCTCTAATTTATAAATTACGACCATTTCGCGATATAGTAATGGTCGTAATTTTTAAATTATACCTATATATATGTATGTTGAAATAGGGGATGTCAAAAAATATCTCACTAAATAGTAATGCAAAACCGTAGATTTTTCGATGGAGCTATTCACTAAAAAACAAAAGATATGAGTATCCGAAACAAAAATATTTTGTTTTCGTACAACCATTTTTATAAGAATGTTGTCAGTACTTTAAAGGAAATATAAACATAAACATAAAAACATAAAACCATGAGCTACATAGTAAGTATTCCAAAATCGGACGACGCTAGAGAAGCCGCTCTGAGCACCGCAAAAGCCCGCAACGATGAAGCTGAGGAAGGTACAAGTCCTTTTTCTGCTGCCAATCAAGCCGACCTTAATGTGCGTGAACCCGCATTTAAACATGCACGCAATGTGTTCGACATTTGCGCCGGTGCCTTCAAATCCGTTAATGATTCCATTATTACAAATCTCGCTAAACTAAAAAGTTTGGCTTCACATGCCATGCAAATTGTCAATTTCAAAATTATAGACAAATTAGTAGGTTGGGAAGTTGCCACTCGCGCCGTATATCATTTGCATTTCACAGGCAAATTGGGTCCGCTCAACACCGAAGCCCAAATAAAACAACTTGCCTCCGATTTTATAGATGGCGAAACCACCCGCGTGGCAGCCGGTGGCGCCCCTTTAACAGAATATCCCAAATCTATGATAAAAACTGCTTTGGATAATTTGGGGACTCAAATTTTAGACAAATCGACAAAGAAGGACGCAATGGGCGACGCACAAGACGCCCTTACGGCGGAACGCAAATTGGCTGACGACCTGATTGTGTTGCTTTGGGACGATATTGAACATGCCGCTCAAAGCAAATCGAAAGGCGTTCGCCATGATTTTTGCATGGAATGGGGCATGGAATTCACCCACATAGCGAACTATGGCAAGGTGAACATCCGTGCGGAAGATTTCGATACACATGCCATATTGCCCGGCGTGCTGTTGCGTCTTGGCAAAAACTTAGGCACAGGCGGACCACAAGCAACCACCAACACCCATGGTGAAGCATTTTTGGAATCTAAAAACTTCGACCCAACCAACATCGTCGCCACGCTGATTTTATACGAACGCACCGTGGTGGACATCACTTTGATAGAAGATGAAACGATTGACATCGTTATTCGGATGAAGAAATTGGGGGCTTAGGATTTTGGTTTTTTTTTATAGGTGCTATTTTAATATAAAAGTTTAGTTCGGAGAGCATATTAATAAACGGGCTATAAAAGAGAGGAGCGAAGTTGCAAACTTTGCAAAACAGTTAGACAATTAATAGATTTAAAAATAATATAATATGTCAATTTATACAATTTGGATACCTGGGGAACATGGTTATAAAGAGCACTACGATAGAATGAAAGTCTCTACTGAAAATAATAGAGCAATAAAGGAGCAAACCATTCAATATATAAATGGTCTTAACCAGCAAACAAGAAGCACTTCAAATCAGACAGCACAGATTATTGCTTCTAACCAGCAAAT
This sequence comes from uncultured bacterium, assembly GCA_903862465.1. Lineage (GTDB taxonomy): Bacteria > Bacteroidota > Bacteroidia > Bacteroidales > CAIWKO01 > CAIWKO01. The sequence continues at coordinate 2,590 of CAIOYH010000087.1, forward strand.
AAGTTCTTCTATTCATAGCGATTTGTATCATCTTGGAGATATTATGGAGCAAGGATTTAATTATATTGGTGAAGTTAATGTTGCGGGGTTTAACCAAGTTACTAGTGCAATAGAAGCTTTACATAGTGCTATGGCTTATTATTTTGGCACATTAATTCAAAGGATCGAATATCAAAACGATATTTTGACCAATATACTTAAATGTATTCAAGCTCCTTTTGAGACCAGAGTAAGAGAGTACTACAACAGAGGGATTTTACTTGTAAATGGTGGAATCTTAGAAGAAGCTGTTGAATGTTTTAAACATTCAATTGAAATGGAATTAGGTAAACACTTTTATCCTTCCTATTACCAACTTGGTCGATTATATCTAAGTGGAGCTGATAATGGGGTTAATATTGTTAATCCAAAAATTGCTACTGACTATTTATTAGAAGCTAATAAATATGGAAATGGATTATTAAGAACAAATCCTGATTTCAAACCAATCTTAGCAGATTGTAAATTTTACCTTTCACAATCTTATTATTTTCAATTAACTGGTAGAAGCCCTCAATATGAACTTGAATTATTAAATAATGCTATTAAATACTGTGAAGAAGCTGTTGCATTAAATGATAATCTTTCGCAAGGTTATTACCACCTTGCAAAGTATTATTCATACCGTCTTGGAAAGTACTCCCAATATAATAATGAAAACGAAAGAAACAATATAAGAGTAAATTTTATTTTGGCTGTTAATAGAGATAGAAATTACCTTCGTTCTGTGAGAATTGATGATCCTTTATACGATAGAGCATTTGAGCCGCATAAAGATCTTATGGATAATCTAATAATTCATATCACAAATACGAAAAAAGAAGAGGCTAAAAATAAAATAGTTGAGGCTAAAAATTATTTCAAAAAACTTGAAAGTAAAAATATAAATCAATTCCAAAATGTTCAAAAAGAGTTTCAAGAATTAAAAAACCATGTTTTATTGGCTGAAAATGATTTTAATATTGGCACTTATTATGGATTTGATGATTGTGTTATTAAAATTGATCAATTATGAAAACTTTTAAAGAGATAGAAAAAGAATTAGATATTGAAATAGAGATTAAGAGAAAGAAGGATGATGACTATGCCAAACTTTTAGCCTTTAAAAGAAAAACTCAAATACGAAAGAACTGGAAGTCATTTGGATTTTTTTTCTTATATGGAATATATGGGGCAATTGGGGGTGTAATTTTTGGATTAATTATTGGATTTTTTAGAAGTTGTAATTTAGATTATCATAAAGATTATCATTTTAAGCCTGGAGTTTTTTTGCCAACATTTCTGGTAGTTATTTTAATTGGAGTTATTATAGGTGCTATCATAGGAATATTTGCAGGACAATCGAATGATGATTAGAATGCACCTCCCAGTTTAATCCTGTCCGACGGTAGACTCGCCTCCGTCGGCAATATCAAATAAGACTGTGCCTTTTAAAAAGATTTTCTACACTGCACTACAAAAAAGAAAAGGCTTGCTTCACAAAGAGGCAAGCTTTTTTTTTGTTTTTATATAAAAAGAAAACGTTGGTAGATTATTTTTTTCTATCTTTGTAAAAAAAATAAAGCAATGAATTATTTAGATAGAATTACAATAAACTCGGAGATATGTCATGGCAAGCCATGCATTCGTAATATGAGATGGCCCGTGGAGGTTATAATAGACATGCTTGGCTCAGGAATGACTATTGAACAAATTATTGACGACCATAAAGAATTGGAAAGAGACGATATATTGGCAAGTTTAAATTTTGCCAAACTATACTTGTCGGGGTATTCTCTTAAAATAAGTGCATAATGAAATTTCTTTGCGATGTGCATATTTCGTTTAAGATTGTTAGACTCCTAGATTCTATGGGGTTTGAGGCGATTCATGTAAACGATATACTTGACAAATGGCACACTAAGGATGAAGCCATTTGTAGTTATGCCGATGTAAACAACATGATTGTTATGACTAAAGATTCTGATTTTCGGGATAGTTTCTTTATCAAACACACGCCAAAAAAACTTATAAAAATCAATTTAGGCAATATCTCTAATCAAGAACTTGCTAATATTATAACTGAAAACATTGTTTCAATAGAAAAGCTCGATTCAAAATCTTTTTTCCTAATTGAAATAGATAAAGAGATTATTACCTATATTTGTGAAGATAACATGCCGGAATAAATTTAGGAATGTATGAAGACAATTAAAATAGAAAAAACTTTTGATGCAGGGCAGATGATGCGAACCATCAGAGAACAGATTAGTTTGGAATCTCAAAACATGACTTTTGAACAATTGAAAGAGTATATTAAAAACAAACTTGCACAAGCAAATGTCACCCGAATAGGGGAGAAGTAATAGTCGTAGTCTCACTTAAAATTAGCACAACTTCATCTGAGTGCTTCACAAAAAGCAGAGGCTTGTCCAAATAGAGGCAAGCCTGCCTGAAAGACTTAAGTCAGGCAAGCCTTTTTCTTTTTACAAACTCACATAAAGGAATATTCCTTACCTTTGCAAAAAATAAAAAACCATGCATTCATTAAACGAACAAGAAGAAGAACGCTTGCAAGAAGCCATAAAATCAAAAGATTGGAACGAAATAAAAATAAACGATTCGTGGCAGATATTTAAAGTCTTAGCCGAATTTGTCGAAGGATTCGAGAAATTGGCAAAGATAGGTCCGTGCGTAACCATCTTTGGCTCGGCGCGCACCTCCTCTTCCCACAAATATTACAGATTAGCCGAAGAAGTAGCCTATAAGCTTGCCAAATCGGGCTTTGGTGTTATTTCCGGTGGCGGTCATGGCATCATGGAAGCCGCCAACAAAGGCGCACACTTCGCAGGGGGCAAATCGGTAGGCTTAAACATCGAGTTGCCTTTCGAGCAATCGCCCAATGTGTTTATTGATCCCGATAAATATCTTTCCTTCGATTATTTCTTCGTCCGCAAGGTCATGTTCATGAAATATTCCCAAGGCTTTGTGGTGATGCCCGGCGGTTTCGGCACCCTTGATGAACTCTTCGAAGCCATCACCCTCATCCAAACGCAGAAGTTGGTTAATTTCCCTGTGGTATTAGTGGTGAAAGATTATTGGAAAGGTTTAGTAGAATGGATAAGCGACAGAATGGTGGAGGAAAAAAACATCAACCCCACCGATTTGAATTTATTTGGTTTGGTTGATACTGCTGAAGAAGCCGTTCAATATATAGAAGACTTCTATAAGCAATATGATTTGAAGCCTAACTTTTAGGAAGGTAGGTGATATTTGGCAGTTTGGGTTATTAAAGGTTCAATTGTTTTATTGTTCAATTGTTTTATTGTTATTGGATAATAGTTATCTGAGGATAATGATTTTCTTAGTTCCAACTAAATTCCATTTGTTGGTATTATCTAAAGCCAAAAGGCGGCAAATATAAAAACCATTCTTCAGCGATGATACGTCTATAGTGGTATTTGTCACTGAGGCTACATCTTTCGTCACAATTCTTTTACCAAAGATGTCATACAATTCAATGTGAAGCATGGCGGAATAGTTTTGTTCAAAATCCACAGTAATTTTATCACAAGCAGGATTCGGATAAACCTCAAAAGTGATTTCAGCAAGCTGCTGATAGTCTTCAATAGAATTATAATTGTGCGGAAACTTTCCTTCATAATAAGTCAATCCCCCTGAAAAATTGCCGCATACCATATCTTTATACCCATCATTATTGAAATCATAAACCGCCACACCACTCTGAACCCCATCCTTCACAAACAATGTAGTGGAATCGGCATCCGTAAAAATCAAAACAGAATCAGTTGCCGTAAATTTGCCTGCCAAATTGCCATCTATATTTTTATAATAATAGATACGCCCTAAGTCGGAGCCAACGAAGAGTTTCGTTTGAGTTCCATCTTTAAAGAAACAAGGCGTGCTATATCCTGTATAAGAAACGGAGGGATCCACCACAAAAACTTTCCCAAGAGAATCTGTTATCTTTTGAAAAGCAGGATTTGTTTGAGTTCCGATATTTTGATAATAGCTGATATAACCATTCTTTTTCCCTATTGCCAAGTCGAGAAGATTATCGGCATTCAAGTCGAAAAGTTGCGGCGCACTGTAATCGCCTACATCTATTCCTTTATAATTAAAAATAGGACTATTATATATAGGTATATTTCCAGCACCTGCCAAGTTCTCGAAATAAATCAAACTGCCGTTCGATTGTCCGCATATCATATCCACATCACCATCATGGTCCATATCTCCAAAAGTAGGATATAGACCCATGAGATGCAGTTGGGATAGGTTAGCATAATTCCGCGTAGCAATATGAAAAGAAGGATTCGTGGCAGTGCCCGTATTTTGCAAAACCGCAATCTGACTTCTGAAATTTGATTTCAAATAACCAAACTGATAATAGGATGTGTCCAAATAACCATAATTCCCAACCATTATATCAAGCAAACCATCGCTGTTGAAATCATATATCACAGGATAAGCCCCTGTTCCGAAGTCAATCATATCATCTTGCAAAAAATTGGGTTTCACAAAATCAAAGTTGGGAGTCACCGTATCACCTATATTTTTATAATACCATATACTTTTATAGCTCTCAGCCAAAGTCATGTTGGATGTGAAAGGCGAAACCAATAAATCTTTTTTGTTGTCATTATTAATATCAAGATAACTCGCCACCGGAAAAGAATTAAACTTGACAGGATGCGCAGCCGTCGGGAACAAAGTATCCATGGCTATCATGTGTACTGAGTCGTTAGTGTTGCCATTAGTGAGTTTAATCATATTGAAGTAATCAATGTCGCCCACAACCAAATCTGTCAGGTTATCGCCATTAAAATCACCGGCAAGCAGAGTAGAACCTGTATGGCGAGTAGCTTTTCCTGAGTTTATAGTGCTGCAACGCCAAGGACAAGTGATATTCAGCGTCAATTGGTTGTTGATGGAGTTTTCAGAGAAATCACCCCAACAATGATAGCGCAACTTTAATAATAAAGTGTCGGAATTGCCATATTGCTCCTGCGAAAGATTCTTATGCATTTCCACAAAAGAGCCTAATCCGAAAAATGTCGCTACATCAATGTCGCCATCTCGGTCAATATCGTAAAAAACAGGATAATCATCAGGGGTAACAGCAATGTTTGAAATGCTGCTTCCCATATTGGAATTCAGAATAGGATATAAAAGTTGAAACTTTAGCGAACTAGTGGACGTGTTTTTATAAACTTTAATGCCGGCATTAGTATAAGTAAAGATGTCGTTTTTGTGATCTTTGTTATAATCCAATAGATGAACCCAACCATTAAAATCAGGAAAATATTTTTGATAGTAATAATTATAGATATAATCTGTGCTGTCCGAAATTCCATTATTTATAAAAGTCAAAGATTTGTTTCCTGTTTTATCGAAAACAAAAAGGTCGCTTATGCCATCATTGTTTAAATCAATATCCGAAAACTGACATGAATTTAATCCCCCGACCCATGCATGTCTTAAAATTTTTCCGGTAGAATCCCTTACCGAAATGTTGTTCGTTTTTTTGAAGCCATAATCGTAAATTGTCTGCGAAAATGAAATTTTCGCAAAAAGCAGCGAAAAAATAAAAATAAAAATAAAAATAATTTTCATGGTAAAAACTTAATCGATAAATTGCGAAAAACATTGATACTGCAAAGGTAGTAAAAAAAAAAGAACCGCAAAAAGTAATGCAACATAAATTATTTTTCTAAGAAAGTTTTAAGAAAATATTGGTTAGTATCAAAGGAAATTCTATCTTTGCACGTTCAAAAAAAAAAGAACATAATAAAAACATTGTAAGATATGCAAAATAAAGGGGTTTTCAGATTTTTAGCGATTCTAATTGCACTCGTGTGTGTGTTTCAGCTTTCATTTACTTTATGCACCCGCATGGTTGAAAAAGACGCTAAAGTATATGCAAAGAATAGTGGTGCAGAAATTATTGCCAAAAAGCTTTCCAAAGGTAATCCAGAAATGGAACGTTATTATTTGGATTCAGTATTAAACAGTAAAGAGAATTTTTATCTCGATTCTATGTCGAGTGAAGTGATTTACAATTTCGCTTGGATTCGTAAATATACATTTAAAGAATGTAGAGAACGCGAAATTAATCTTGGTCTTGACCTTAAAGGTGGTATGAACGTCACGATGGAAGTATCCGTTCCTGATATTATAAAAGCATTGGCTCAGAACACAAAAGATCCATTTTTTAATAAAGTGCTTGATGATGCACGAAAAATGCACGAAAGCAGCGACAGAGATTTCGTGACGCTTTTTGGCGAATCATTTAAAGCAAACAATAAATCGAATGCTAAGCTTGCGTCATTTTTTATTGTGGGCTTGAAAGATAAAGTCAACTTTAACACGACTGATGAAGAAGTAATTTCTGCCATCCGTGCCGAAACCAATGATGCTGTTGACCGTACATTTAATATTCTCCGCACGCGTATTGCCCGTTTCGGAGTCACGCAACCTAACATACAAAAGTTCGGAACTAGTGGTAGAATCTTAATTGAGCTCCCTGGCGTAAAAGATCCCGAACGTGTTCGTAAACTTATTCAAGGTACAGCGAAACTAGAATTCTGGGAAACCTATGAATACAAAGATGTATATTCATATATTGATGAAGCTGACAAAAGGTTAAAAACGATAATTGCCACAGGTGACACTGCTAAAAAAGTAGATTCTACTGCCACAACTACCGAAACTGCTGACGGAAAAGTTGAAAAACAAGACACAACAAAGAAAGAAACCTTGGCTAATACTACTAAAAAAGATACTGCAAAAGGTAAAGATAAAAATGCAAAACAATCATTTGAAGAATATTCAAAAGATCATCCTTTGCTTGCCTATTTGCAACCGGCTTTAAGTCAAGATGAGAAAGGAAACTATTTCCCAAACAAGGGACCAGTTGTAGGGTTCTGTCAAGTTTTCGATACAGCTAAAGTTGGCGTTATGTTACGCAATCCTTTAGTTCAACAGCTCTTCCCTCGTGAAATGCGTCTCATGTGGACTATTAAAGCGGTTGATGCTGACAAAAAAGGAACAACCTTTCAATTGCTTGCTCTAAAAGCAACACGTGACGGCACATCATCTTTAAGTGGTGATGTTATCGTTGATGCTCGCCAAGATATTGCACAAAATCAAGGTAACGAAATCACAATGAGAATGAATTCTGAAGGTGCAAGTATTTGGAAGAATTTGACGGCTAACAATATTGGAAAATCAGTAGCCATTGTTTTAGATGACTATGTATATTCATTTCCAACGGTTCAAAGTGAAATCCCTAATGGATCGTCATCCATCACAGGAAACTTCACTCTCGAAGAAGCAAAAGATTTAGCCAATATTCTAAAAGCCGGTAAACTTCCTGCTCCAGCTCGTATCGTTGAAGAAGCGGTAGTTGGTCCTACCTTAGGTAAAGAAGCTATTAATGCTGGTCTTTGGTCAATGGTAATCGCATTTATTGTTACCTTATTATACATGGCTTTCTATTATAATAGAGCTGGTCTTGTTGCTGATATTGCCTTATTCACAAACATGTTCTTTGTATTTGGTATATTAGCCTCCTTGGGAGCAGTATTAACTTTGCCTGGTATTGCTGGTATCGTATTAACTATCGGGATGGATGTGGATAAAAACGTTATTATCTATGAGCGTATTCGAGAGGAAATTCGAACGGGAAAGGGTATTCGACTAGCAATACACGATGGTTACAAACATGCCTATTCGTCTATTATAGATAGTAACGTCACGACACTGCTTACTGGTATTGTTCTATATATTTTCGGTTCTGGACCTATTCAAGGTTTTGCTACTACCTTAATCATTGGTATCATCAGTTCTTTATTCTGTTCTATCTTCATTACACGTTTGATTTTTGAATGGATGATGGCGAAAAACATAACTATTAATGTATGGAATAAATTTACCAAGAGCTTCCTGACGAAAGTAAATATTAATTTCATTGGAGTAAGAAAATACTACTACATATTATCTTTGGCTTTTGTTGTTGCTGGTATTGCTTCTTTATCTTTTAGAGGTTTAAGTTATGGAATTGACTTCCTTGGTGGAAGAAGTTTCGTGGTTCGCTTTGATCAGGATGTAAAAACGGAAGATATTCGATTGTCTCTTGCTAAAGTTTTCGATGGTCAGAAACCCGAAGTAAAAACTTTTGGTCCTAACGATCAGGTTAAAATCACTACCTCATATATGCTGAGTGAAAAAACTGCTCGGGCTGATTCAATGGTGGAATCAAAATTATACGAAGGGCTTAACAAGTTCTATAAGAATAAACTTGCAGTCGAGGATTTTATGTCTCATGCTGATAAAAAGGCTTTGGGTCGTTTAAGTTCCCAAAAAGTGGAGCCAACAATCGCTTATAGTTTGTTGAAGAGTGCTTATTTAGCTGTATTCTTTTCTTTATTAATTATATTTATTTATATTGCTATTCGTTTCAAGAAATGGCAATGGGGCTTAGGAGCTGTGGGCTCGCTTATGCATGACACGTTTATTACGATTTCAATATTCTCGCTCTTATATGGAATTTTACCATTCAGTCTTGATATTGATCAACATTTTATCGCGGCTATTTTAACTATCATTGGGTACTCAATCATGGACTCCGTAATTATTTTCGATAGAATTCGTGAATACATGACTCTCTATCCAAAACGCGATATGAAAACCAATATGAATGATGCTATTAATAGCACTTTGGGTAGAACTTTGAATACCTCTGGTATTACATTCTTAGTGTTGTTATCTATGTTTATTTTTGGAGGTGAAGTTATTCGAGGATTTGCTTTTGCGTTAATGTTTGGTGTTGTAATTGGAACGTATTCTTCAATTTTAAACGCTACACCTATTGCTTATGATTTGTTAATGTGGCAACAAAAACGAAAAGAAAAGAATTCTTTGAAACTTCCTGTAAAGAAATAACGTATAAAGTCATAAAAAAGACAATCATATTATACTGCTACTGAAGTTTTGAAAACTGCAAGTGATGTGTAATGATATGGTGATAAAATAAATGGGTAATAAATAACTGGTTTTTAAAAACTTAAAAATAAAGTTAGAAAAATAATTTAATTGTTCTTTTATTTGTATTAAATAATTAGCTAAAATAGCGCACTGAATTAGAGTTTAATATTTTTTATATGAAACAGAAACTATACCGATTAGGAATTGCAGTTTTTATAATGTTCCTTGTATTACAAGCAGGGGAGGTAGCCGCGCAGCGGAATTATGGATCGGATGCAGATGCTGCATTTGATACAGAACAATATTCTATAGCCATTGATATGTATAAACAGGCTTATACAAAGGTGAAAAAAAACAAAGCTGAAAAAGCTCGAGTTTTATTTCGTATTGCGGAATGTTATCGTTTGACAAATGATAAAAAACAAGCAGTAACTTACTATTTGCGTGTTATTCAAGCAAATTATCCCGATCCGATAGCACATCTATATCTTGCTGATGCGTATAAAGGTAATGAACAATATGCAGAAGCAATGGTAGAGTATAACGAATTTAAAAAGTTAGCGCCTGCTGATCCTCGTGGGCCTGCAGGTGCGGAAGCGTGTAAATTAGCAATTAAATGGAAAGAAGACCCAACAAGATATGTAGTTGAAAATGTCAAGAAATTCAACTCACGTCAAGCTGATTTTTCTCCATATTGGGCAGATAAAAACTATAAAACTATTATATTTACCTCAACTCGTGAAGGCTCTACTGGCAACGCAACCGACGGCTGGACAGGACAGAGTTTCTCCGATTTATATGTTACAACCTTAGACAAAAAAGGAGCATGGAGCGAGCCATTGCCTGCAGATGAAAACCTTAATACTGGCGTAAATGAAGGACAACCATGGCTTAATAAAAAAGCAAATGTAATTTATTTTACGCGTTGCCCTATTGTAAAAAAATCAACTCTAGGTTGCCAAATATATTACTCCAAAAAACAAGGTCGTGGATGGGCATTACCTGATACACTTAAATTAAGTGACAATATGAGTTATGCTATTGGGCATCCTACCTTAGATGAAGAAGAACTGACTATCTATTTTGCTTCCGATATGCCGGGGGGACTTGGTGGAAAAGATATTTGGATGGCTAAACGGACAAAAAAGACAAAACCTTTTGATAAACCTGTAAATTTAGGACCAACGATTAATACTACTGGCAACGAAATGTTCCCATATCTTCGTGATGATGGAGTGCTATTTTTCTCATCTGATGGAGCAGAACGTTTAGGATTAGGTGGTTTAGATATTTATAGAACAAAATTCGATAATGGCACATGGACAACTCCTGAGAACTTAATGTATCCAATGAATTCTGCCGGCGACGATTTTGGTATTATCTACAAAGGAACAAAGGATGAAGGATATCTTTCTTCAAACCGTAAAGGTGGCAAAGGTAATGACGATATCTATTATTTCTATTTACCACCTTTGATTTTCACTTTGCAAGGAGTAATCAGAGATGACAGTACAAAACAAATTATCCCTGGAGCACTTGTAAATTTAGTGGGTTCTGATGGTACTGTTATTGAAGTTAATGCTGATACTACTGGTTTATATCAATTCGGAAAAACTCAAATCTTAGAAAACACTTCGTATGAATTAACAGTTTCCGCACCCAAATACTTCCCAACCAAAGGTCGTGAAACTACGGTTGGCTTACGCAGTAGCAAAGATTTAGTTCATGACTTTAATTTGGTACCAATACCTACCAAACCGATTGTTTTGCCGGATGTATTGTATGATTTAGCTAAATGGGACTTAACACCTCAAGCAAAAGACTCATTGCAGTGGTTGGTGAATATTTTAAATACAAACCCAAGATGGGTTATTGAATTAGCTTCCCATACTGATAGTCGTCCTATTCCTATGACGAATGATTCATTATCACAAAAAAGAGCACAATCTGCTGTGGATTATGTGGTGGACTCAAACGGCATACAACGTGGAAGAATCTATGCAAAAGGTTACGGTGCAAATCGTCCAAGAATATTAGATAGAGATAAGAATGTGGTACTTGATCCAAAAAAATATGCACAATGTAAAGACAAATCATTTTTCTTTGCTAAAGGCACACAAATGACAGATGAATACATTAAAACATTAAAGACTACATGTGAAAAGGAAGCGGCTCATCAGTTAAATCGTAGAACCGAGTTTACCATCTTACGTGAAGATTTTGTTCCATCGAGTTCCAATGACTCTACGGCTCAAAACTACAAAATTGAAATCAACCCTATGGATAATATCCTTACAATATTGCCTAGTGGAAGTGGTACATTTGAAGGTCGCCTCGTGGCTAACGGAATTTCTACAGATTTTAAATATGATGCTGCTGAAGAAACCATGCAAATTTCTGATGTGTTTGTAATGAAACTTCTAAAAGAATATCGTATTACTGTATCCGATTTCAAGGATAAAGCAAAAGCATTCAATGAAGATGGTTCGATTAAAGAAAATGCTATTGTAAATATCAAGAAAATCGTTATTGCTAAGAAAACACAAAAGAATATCGAAGCTGTTATTGTAAAGAGTTTAACTCCTAACGTTATTTTGGGTTCCAAAACCTTATCTAAATTTGGCGAATACATTGTGGACGACGAAAAGAAACAACTTATTTTCGATGCTCCTGCTGTGCCAAACAATGGTGGAAACAAGTAACTTCTAAAATAAAGATTAATAAAGGAAAGCGTCCCGACACGTTAGTGACGGGGTGCTTTTTTTGTTCAAATATGAGTCATTCAGAGAAATATAATCTTCGTGGAGTATCAGCCTCAAAAGAAGATGTCCATAATTCTATAAAGAATATAGATAAAGGCATCTTCCCAAAAGCCTTCTGCAAAGTTATTCCTGATATCTATGGTAACGACCCGGCTTTCTGTGCTCTGATGCACGCCGATGGGGCTGGCACAAAAGCATCTCTCGCTTACTTATATTGGAAAGAAACAGGCGATCTTTCTGTTTGGCGCGGCATAGCACAAGATGCTGTCGTGATGAACACAGACGATTTGCTCTGCATTGGGGCAACCCAAAATATTATATTATCTTCATTAATTGGTCGAAATAAATTCTTACTCCCGGGGGAAGTAATTTCCGAAATAGTCAACGGTACCGAAGAATTCTTGGAATTACTCCGTAGCTATGGCGTCTCTATTTACGCTTCAGGGGGCGAAACCGCCGACGTAGGTGATTTGGTCAGGACCATTGTGGTTGATTCAGTTGTCTCATGTCGCATGAAGCGCGATGAGGTCATCACAAATGAAAATATTGCTGATAAAGATGTCATCATTGGATTGGCTTCTTATGGCAAAGCCACCTACGAACAGGAATACAACTCAGGAATGGGTAGCAATGGACTGACATCAGCGCGCCACGAAGTTTTCAATGCTATATATAAAGAAAAATATCCCGAAAGTTTTGACAAATCTATTCCTGAAGAATTGGTGTACTCAGGAAAATACTTACTCACAGATACGATTCCTGAAATGCCTATCTCCATTGGAAAAGCTGTCTTATCACCTACACGCACCTATGCTCCTTTGATGCTGAATATCCTGAAAGAATTCCGTTTCCACATTCATGGAATCATTCATTGCACAGGCGGGGCACAAACAAAGATATTGAATTTTGTTTCCGATATGCATATTGTAAAAGATTCACTGTTCCAAATTCCGCCTTTATTTAAACTGATTCAACAACAGGCAGGCTATGATTGGAAAGAGATGTATAAAGTCTTCAATATGGGACATCGTATGGAAATTTATATCCCCGAAATCTACGCTCAAGAAATAATGAATATCGCAAAAGAGTTTAATATTGATGCCCAAATTATTGGTCACTGCGAAAAAGCCTCCCAAAATTCGCTGACAATATCTACAGAATTTGGTCGTTTTGCCTATTAGCTCCACTTTTTATACTAACTTTGTAAACAAAAAATTTTTATGCTTGAAAAACTCGAGGCTATCCATGCACGGTGGGAAGAAATAGGTCGGTCGATGAATGAACCGGAAGCCATTAACGATGTAAAACGATTTGTCAAATTGGGTAAGGATTATAAATCGCTCTTACCCGTGGTGGAAGCTTATAAAATCTATGATACTGTTTTGAAACATATCACATCTGCTAAAGATGTGATGTATAACGAAAAGGATGAAGAAATGCGTGCCTTCGCAAAGGAAGAATTAGACCTTTTAAATACACAAAAAGAACAATTAGAAGAAGACATTCGTTTGCTATTGATTCCATCCGACCCTGAAGATGATAAAAATGCTATAGTAGAAATCCGCGCAGGTTCAGGTGGCGATGAAGCTAGCATCTTTGCAGGCGATTTATATCGCATGTATTTGCGTTATGCCGAACTAAAAGGTTGGAAAACTGAATTGGTGGACATGACCGAAGGCACAGTTGGCGGTTTCAAAGAAGTTATCTTCAATATGTCTGGCGAAAATGTTTACGGGCTGATGAAGTACGAGTCCGGTGTACATCGGGTGCAGCGCGTGCCTAAAACGGAAGCACAAGGTAGAGTACACACCTCTGCCGCTTCGGTGGTGGTGTTGCCCGAAGCAGATGAGTTCGATGTTGACGTGAAAGAATCCGACATCCGCAGAGATACTTTCTGTTCATCAGGTCCGGGAGGGCAGTCTGTCAATACGACCTACTCAGCTGTTCGATTGACGCACATTCCCACAGGGATAGTGGTCATCTGCCAAGATCAAAAATCGCAGGTAAAGAACTTGGAGAAGGCGATGTCGGTGTTGAGGAGCCGTATCTATGAAAAAGAACATCAGAAATATTTGGATGAGGTTTCGTCCAAACGTAAAACTATGGTATCATCAGGCGACCGTTCGGCGAAAATTCGGACGTATAACTATCCCCAAAGTCGCGTGACGGACCATCGGATACATTTGACGCTATATAATCTGCAAACGGTGATTGACGGTGGGGGAGTGCAAGAGTTAATTGATGCATTGCAACTTGCCGAGAACGCCGAACGCCTCAAAGCTGCTGGAGAAGAAATTTAAAACATAATACGTACGTTATGACACGAAAAGAATTATTTGCCAATATCAAAAAGAAAAAATCTTTTCTTTGCGTTGGCTTAGACACTGAAATCACAAAAATTCCAAAGCATTTGTTAGCATTGGAAGATCCCATCTATGAGTTCAATAAAAAAATAATAGATGCGACGATTGATTTCACGATTGCTTATAAACCCAACTTAGCGTTTTATGAATCAATGGGAATTGCAGGTTGGAACAGCTTACAGAAGACTATTAACTATTTGGAACATTATCGTTCCGAGGTGTTTTTGATTGCCGATGCTAAGCGCGGCGATATTGGCAACACATCATCCCAATATGCTAAGACATTTTTCGACAAAACCTCCTCAGGATTCGATTTTAATGCCGTTACGGTGGCACCTTATATGGGGGAAGACTCCGTGTCGCCATTTTTGGCATATAAGAATAAATGGGTCGTGTTGTTGGCGCTCACCTCCAACAAAGGCGCTCAGGATTTCCAATTTCAACGCATCAATACGCCTGAAGGGGAGAAATATCTGTTCGAATTGGTGTTGGAGACAGCGAAACGATGGGGTACGGAGGACAATATGATGTTTGTGGTGGGAGCCACCCAAGCCGAGATGTTGAAAGATGTGCGCAAGATAGTGCCCAAGCATTTTTTGTTGGTTCCGGGCGTCGGGGCACAGGGAGGCAGCCTCCAAGAGGTAGTGGCATCGGGTATCACGAAGGAATGTGGATTGATCATCAACGCATCGCGAAGCATTTTATACGCATCCGCGGAGAAAGATTTCGACAAAATGGCTGGCAAGGAAGCAAAAATCTTGCAAAAGGAAATGGAAGTCGAACTAAAGAAGTATGGCATTATATAGATGAAGAGATTTCTGTTTGCCATTGTTCTGTTTTTATTCTGCATAAACAATTTAAGGGCTCAAGAGAGCGCAACCAACGATACCATAGACGAAAGCATTCGTGTGTATGATAAGTTGTGCCCTATTTTGGGTGGAGATTCTATTCGTTATGCGAATGGGGTGAAGTGTGTGGGGCTGATGAAGGATTATTATCCCAACAAAGTGTTGAAACATAAAGGATATTACGACCAAGGACAGATCGTAACGGTGTTTACAAACTATTACGACAACGGGACGATGGAACGCAACTTCGCTATTAAGACGGAAACGAAAGGGAATTTGGAGTTATACTATCGCAACGGGAAAATCAAGGCGAAGGGGGAGTATATCAAGGGCGATATGTTGAAATGGGAGGATTATTTTGAGGATGGCAAGCTTGAATATGCGGAGGAATACAATCGGGGGATGGATTATCATCTGTATATGCGGTTTTATTTTGAGAATGGTACGCCAAAAGTGTTGTTTGAGTTGACGGACGCGAAGAAAAGGATTTATACCTATAAGGAGTTTTATGAAAATGGGCACGTGAAGGAGGAGGGAGCGAAGATACAGAACCAATCGTCGGGGGATTATATGCAGGATGGGGATTGGAAGTATTATGATGAGAACGGGAAGTTGACGCTGATAGAGAATTATATCAGGGGATCGTTGAATGAGGAGCAGAAGTTCTAGTTAAAAAACCACAGAAACCACACCTCGACTCCGCTCGGTGACCAGCGGTCCCCGAGCCGGTCCCCGAGCCGGTCCCCGAGCGGAGTCGAGGGGGAGTCGACGGGGAGTCGACGGGTCGAGAGATAACCCAAAAAAAAAATAACCAGATTACTATTTTTTTTTATTTCCATATAAATATTTTTTTTTAAATTTGTACTTTCTAAAATTTTTATACTATGAAACCTCAAAATAGAGTAGTTGAATTTAAAATTATGAAATGCGCGAATCATTATTTTTTGCCGGGTAGTTCGTTTTTACATACTTTTGATAATTGTACATTAACTTCTATGTATGATATCGAAACGTTTAAAAATGATAAAAGAAATCTGAATCTTTACCTAGAAATTTGCAACCCCAAACATGCGGACATGCTATATGGTTCTCATTTTGAATTTACTCTTGAAGACGAACATCTTTTGGATGAATCTTTATTAATTGTGATGGTTGAAAGTGCATTGCCTGAATGCTATAATTTTTTTCGGAGATTATGCGCTGAAGCAAACATTGAGAGCCCAGAACTGCTCGATACCTTAGATATAAGAAAAGGTATTACCGAAAACATTAAGAGTACAATGCCTTATAGATTAATGGATCAAAAAGCTAACAAAGGTTTGCGCGACCAAAAATTATTAAGTTTATCTGCCGAAAGCAGTGCACATCTTTTTTTACAAGCTACATTTATAGTAATGGACCAACTTCTAATGATTAATCCTCATTGCAACCGTTTCCATAACCGCGAAATGATGTTAGAACATATTAATTTCCCTTTTCAAATATACGTCACATTACGTAATAAAATTGTAGAGGCTACGAATAAAAAAATCACATTTAATGCATTAGACACCACATTAATTCTTTTAGCGGCTGATTGTGCTATTCAGATGTTACTAAGTCCTCAAATTGAAATTATTGCCGAAGGTATATTAGAAAACGGCTTAACAGACAACCACATTAAAAAATATATTAAAATCGCTTCTGAACTACGCAAAGATATAAAAGAAAACCTCAGACATTCAGGTGCAACAATTACAAACCTTGAAAAAAATGTTGATTGGACAGCATTAATTAAATAAAAACCCCGTTCGGCTTTGGCTGTGCCTAAGTCG
>CAIOYH010000088.1 GCA_903862465.1 uncultured bacterium
TGTATTAAGGTTGGGAAGGGAGAAGGTTAGAAGGTTGGAGGGGGCTAGGGGTGTTTTTGTATTAAGGTTGGGAAGGGAGAAGGTTAGAAGGTTGGAGGGGGCTGGGGAGGTCTCATTTGTATTATGGTTGAAAATTGAAGAAGGTTAGAAGGTTTGGAGGGTGGTGGGGGTGTTTTTTGTATTAAGGTTGGGAAGGGAGAAGGTTAGAAGGTTGGAGGGGGCTGGGGGTGTTTTTTTGTATTAAGGTTGAAAAATTTTAGAAGGTTTTTTTGTTTCGGATTGATGTTGTTGAGGGATGGGAGTGGATAGCATATTGTTATGGGCTAAAGCCCTTGCGCTGTCGGGAGATAGGGGACCCCGCCCTGAAGGGCAGGGTAATTCATTTGGTTGCATTACCCTTTGTTATGGGCTAAAGCCCTTGCGGTGTCGGGAGATAGGAGACCCCGCCCTGAAGGGCAGGGTAATTCATTTGGTTGCATTACCCTGTGCTTTAGCACGGGGGAGAAAAGGGTGGAAATAGGTTTGGCTTTAGCCCCAAAACTAAATATGGAGGCAATAGTTTTACGCCATTAAGAAGCCGGGAGATAGCCCGTTGGCACGCGCGCAAGGGATTGGAGAGGAAAGCCCACAGCGCCGTTATTCAGGCGCGAGGACTTGGAACGGAAAGCCCGACCCCCCGATTTTCT
Source organism: uncultured bacterium (assembly GCA_903862465.1). Classification (GTDB taxonomy): domain Bacteria; phylum Bacteroidota; class Bacteroidia; order Bacteroidales; family CAIWKO01; genus CAIWKO01. The sequence goes on from CAIOYH010000088.1 coordinate 687, forward strand.
CGGGGGGATGCGCCCAAAAGAAAAGAACCAAGATTCAAATTCCAAGCTCCAAATTCCAAGAATTTCCCCTACGAATTACGAATGGACAAATTACGAATTACGAAAACCTTACGAATTTGCGAACCCCGACACTTCTTGTACGGGACAGGTTGCGAATTTGGGGGTGATTTTGGAGGAGAGAGTTGTAGGGGCAGAAGATTTTCTGCCCCTACGAAGGTTATTTGCTGAGGATTTTGAATTCGGTTCGGCGGTTTTGTTGGCGTCCGTCTTCGGTGTCGTTGGTGGCGATGGGTTTGTCGAATCCGTAGCCGACGAAGGTCATGCGGGTTTTGTCAATGCCTTTGGAAATGAGATAGTCCACGACGGATTTGGCGCGGTTTTCGGATAGGGGTTTGTTGTAGGCGGCGGTTCCGATGTTGTCGGTGTGGCCTGATATTTCGATTTTTAGGGTTGGGAAGTCGGTCATGAGTTTGATGAGTCGTTCGAGTTCGGGGATGGATTCGGGACGGAGGACGGCTTTGTTGAAGTCGAAGAATATGTTGTTGAGTACGATGGTTGATCCGATGGCGAGTTTGTTGAGTTTGATGTCTTTGGTGATTTCTTGATAGATGGTTGTGGGGGGTATGTTGAGGTTTTCGGAGTGGAATAGGTAGCCTCCGGATTTGACGGCGATTCCGTAGTTTTTGCCTGAGGGGAGTGAGACGAGGTATTTTCCTGTGGCGCTGTTGGATTCGAATGTGGCGACGATTTCGTTTTTCTCGTTGTCGGTGATTTCGATGACGGCTCCGAGTGGGTTTAGTGTGAGTTCGTCGAGGATTTTTCCTTTGAGGATGGTTACTTGGTTTTCTTTGATGGCGACGGTTTTTTCGATGACGGTTTCGCTGACGGGTTGGGCGAGGGAGGCTATTAGGTTGTCTTCGGTGTTGTTGACGAGGGGTTTTTCGGCGCCGAGGAAGGTGATGATGTAGAGGTCGCGGTCGCCGTATCCGCCTGGTTTGATGGACATGTAGTAGCCGTGGGCACCTGAGGCTGAGATGGAGAAGAAGACGTCGTCGTCGGGGCTGTTGATGGGATAGCCGAGGTTGACGGGGTCGGACCATTTTCCGTTTTCGAGGGTGGATTTGAAGATGTCGAATCCGCCCATGGTGTTGTGTCCTCTGGAGCTGAAGTAGAGTGTTTTGCCATCGGGATGGATGAATACGCCTTCTTCGTCGTAGGTGGTGTTGATGGGTGCGCCGATGTTTTTGGGTTCGCCCCAATTGCCTTTTTTGTCGAGGGTGGCGTAGTAGATGTCGCTGCCGCCGAGTCCATCGGGTTTGTTGGAGACGAAGTATATTGTTTTGCCATCGAAGGAGATGGAGGCGGAGGATTCGTGGTATTTGGTGTTGACGGCGTTGCTGAGTTTTTTGGGCGTTGACCAATCGGCACCTTTGAGATGGCATTCGTAGATGTCGCCGCCGTCGGAGCCTTTGTAGATGAGGAGGGTTTGTCCGTCGGGGGATAAGCCAATGGTGGCATCGTGTTCTTTGCTGTTGAGGGGGCTGGGCGGGTTTTTGGGTTTGGTCCATTCGCCGTTTACTTTTTCGGAGATGTAGATGTCTTCAAAATAGTTGTTGTCGGTTAGGTCTTTTTGTCCGCCGAGGGTGTTGTCGCGGCGGGAGGTGAAAAATAGGACGGATTCGTCGGCATTAATTAAAGGAGAGTATTCGCGGTAGGTGGAGTTGACCACGGGTCCGAGATTGTCAATGAAGACGCGTGCAGGGGTAAGCATCATGAGTTTGCCATTGTTACATTCTTGTATCTTTTTTTCGACATCGGCACCAAATTCAGCGATGTCGTCGGCAGAAAATGATTTTCTGTATTCCTGATAGAGAGCGATGGCTTTGTCGAACTCAGAGTTGAGATGGTAGGCGCGGGCAAGGAGGTATTTGGTGTCGGGGAATTGGGTGGGGTTGAGGGTAAGGGATTTTTCGAAGTAGGGGATGGAGTTGAGTTTCTGCACGGTGTTGAGATAGCAGGAGCCGATGTAATAGTTGAGTTCGGCGTTGTTGGGATTGAAGGTGTTTGCCTTGAGGAAATAGTCGAGGGCAATGAGATAGGAGCCTCTGCCTAATTCATAGTTTTTGACGCCTTGGTTGAAATTGGCTCGGGCTTCTTTGAATTCTTTTTCTTTCTTGGGGAAGTTCTCTTTGTTGAATTCAACGTTTTGAGCTTTGACAGAAATGCTTGCTGCGAAGAACAAAGCTATGATGAGGGAATAAATTATCTTTTTCATATTGATAGGATTATATTATTTACATTGTAGTTTTAAATAGGTGTCGGCAGTGGCAATGCCCAAATCTTTGGCTTTTTTCCAATCTAAGCAGGATTTGTCGGCTTGTCGCATCATCTCGTAGGTGATACCTCGATTGAGGTAGGCGTAGCCATAGTTGGGGTTGAGTTCGATGGCTTTGTTGTAGTCGGTTAGGGCAGCAGTGTAGTCTTTGAGTTTGTATTTGGCGTTGGCGCGATTGTTGAAAGCAAAAGCATAATCGGCTTTCAGGGCGATGGCTTTGGTGTAATCTGCGATGGCTTTGTCGTATTCGCCAAGCTCGAAATAGGCAGAGCCGCGGTTGTTGATGGCGATATAATAATCGGGTTTCATGGTGATGGCGAGGGTGTATTCTTCTACGGCGCCTTTGAAATCACCCAATTTCTTTTTGGCACTGCCCAAGTTTTCGTGAAAGAAAGGGACGTTGTTGTTCAATTTGCAAGCTTGCACATAATCAGCGGCAGCGGCTTCGTTCTTCTCTTGCATGAGTTTGGCGCTGCCTCTGTCGTTGAAGGCATAGGCGTAATCGGGTTTGTTGAGGATGGCGTGGTTGAAGTCGAGGATGGCACGGTCGTATTCGGCTTTTTGAAAGAGTTCCACGCCACGATAATAGTAGGCTTGGGCGTGGGTGGAGTCGAGTTCGATGGCTTTGCTGAAATCGCTGATGGCATCGTCGTGTTTGCTCAACTCAAATTGTGCCTTGCCTCTGTTGAAAAAAGCTTTCGCGGAAGGGCTAATGGCGATGGATTTGTTGAAATCGAGGATGGCGTTGGCGTAGTCTTTCATCTCGAGTTTGACGGCGCCACGGTTGTAGATGGCTTTTTCGAAGTCGGCTTTCAGGTCAATGGCGGCATTGAACTTGGTGAGCGCTTCCGCATAGTTTTTGGATTCGAAAAGTGTTACACCTTCATTATAAAGCTTCTCGGACTGTTGGTCGTCGGCTTTGAAGGTTGAATCGGGCATGTTGGTTTGCCCGAATAATGAAAAACTTAGGAAAAGGATTAGCGTGATTGAGATAAGTTTTTTCATGATAATGAGATTAATGGTTATTTGATTTGAGAAATAAAGGTACAAAAATACGAAAAATATTTAGTATTAAAATGAAATATAATAATCTAATAGAAAAAAGACCATAAAAATGACACTTGAGATGCCATTTAATGTAAAAAATGCGAGGTTGATTCGTGAGAGATCTTTAGGTCGGACGATGAAATGTTGATAGAAAAGTAAAGACCCAAAGATGAGGACGCCTATCCAATAAATCAAACCGACGGTGCCTAATAGTCCTGCGGTTAGGATAAAGGCAAATGAAAAAATATGTATGATTGCTGAGATTATCAGGGATTTGTTGATGCCGAAATGTTGGGGGATGGAATGGAGTTTGTGTTCGCGGTCGAAATTCATGTCGCTCAACGCATAAATGATGTCGAATCCGCCTACCCAAAATAGTACTGCTAAGGAATATAATATAGGAATGAAATCGAAGTGAGCGGTCACTGCCAAATAGGCACCGATGGGAGCCAAAGAAAGTCCCAATCCTAAAACGAAGTGGGCAAAGAAGGTGAAACGTTTGGTGAAGCTATAGCCTAAGACCACAATCAAGGCAATGGGCGAAAGGAAGAAGCATAAGGGATTGATGAAATAGGTGGCGACAATAAAGCCGATGATATTGATGCATAAGAAGATATAAGCATTCTTCAGACTTATCTTACCGCTGGGGATGTCGCGTGATTGGGTTCGTGGGTTGAGCTTGTCGTATTTGCGGTCAATAATTCGGTTGAAACTCATGGCAGAGCTTCTGGCGAAAAAGACGCAGGCTATGATGAGCAGAAAGGTGAGGAAGTCGAAGGCGGCGCTTTGATTTTGCAATGCCAAATAGAAGCCAATAATGGCAAAGGGTAAGGAGAAAATCGTGTGACTGATTTTTACCAAAGAAGCGTAGTTCGATAGTTTTTTGAATACATGTGAAGCCATACAGTGATTAAGTAGGGAGCAAAGTACGTTCTTTTACGCAAAAAAAGCAAGTTATTTCTCTTTTTTCTTTCGAAACATGTCTGCCACCAACCATCCAATCAACAAACCGAGGGCTATATTATAATAGGGATTTGCTTTTAATGAGCAGCTTCCCGAGGAACATCCAACGAAAAAATAATAGCAGAAGCCTGCGGTGCCACCAAGGACTAAACCAATGATGTGTTTAAGCGTGAACCCATCTTTCAGGTGTTCCGAAAAGGTCTTCTTGGGTTTTTCGGGTTGAGGTGTTTCGATGTTTTCCATGATTTAGTTTTGGATTGATTTAATAGCGTTAACCAAAGTTTCTTTTGTTTGCAAGCCTGACACACGATACACAGGGGTGCCATCCTTGAAAATGATGACGGTTGGCAGGTATTTTATGCCGTATTTATAGGAAGTGACGGCGTTCTTATCGGTATCCATCTTGCCGATTTTTAAATCGCTACTTGATTCTTGGGCAATCTCCTCAATGATGGGCGACAGGACTTTGCATGGACCACACCACGTGGCATAAAAGTCAACCATCACGATGCCTTTGCTGATGGTGGCATCGAAGTTTTTGTCTGTCATAATCATCACACCATTTTGAATGTTTTGAGATGAAGTGGATTTGTTGCCCGACATATTATACGGAATCGCAAGCATGGCGGTGAGAATCATTAGGAAGGTGATTTTTTTCATAGTTTTATTTTTGTATAGATTATCAATTATTGAACCAATTTAAAGTAATGTGACAACTGTGATGCCATCGCCACCGAATTCTAAGCGTTCATCTTCGAAAGCAAGAACGCTTTTGTGCTTCGAAAGTATCTCTCTGGTGATTCTGCGCAACACGCCTGTGCCCTTGCCATGGAGGATTCTAACGGTGAAATTCTTTAATAATACTGCATCATCAATATATTTCTCGATGAGGACAATTGTTTCCTCTGCTCTTTTACCTCTCAAGTCCAAAGTGGCACTAAAATCGGACACTTTGTCTTGTATTTGGTTGGTGAATTCGGAATAGTTGCTTTTTGTGATGTTTTTATAACTGTCCTGATACTCTTTTCTGGAAGCTTCTATCAACTGCGAAACGGGCAAAGTGATGCGCAAATTGTTGTACATAACAAATGCCTGATTTTTTTTGATTTCGACGATTTCGCCAATCTGGTTTTGTCCTGGGATTTTTACGAAATCACCTTGCTTTGGATTGAGCAGCGGAGTATCCTTCTTGGGAATCTTAGCCAATTGTTCTTGATGTTTCTTGATGGGCGATTTGGGTGGAATAACTTCGGGAATTTCTTCGGGCAAGGTCAGTATTTCGATGGTTTCTTTCAGTTCTTGACGAAGGGTTTGTGTAATGACCTTTTCGGCATTAGATTCCTTAATCTCTTTGATAGTCTTTTCGATGGAAGCATTTGCTTTTTGCAAGAGCTTTTCGGCTTCGATTTTGGCATCTGCGAGATATTGTCTCTTTTTGGAATCCAAATCGGAGAGGAGGGCTTGATACTTGTCTATCATATCCGATAAAAAATTATCTGCCATCTTTATCTTTTCCTGCTGATTCACCAAATCTTCTTTCTCGATTTCAAATTGTTGGATTTGTTTCTCGAAACTAATCTTTTCGACCCCTGAAAGTTCTATCGCTTTTTGCACTACATCTTTTGGATAGCCAATCTTTTCGGCTATTTCAAAAGCATAGGAACTGCCTGAGTAGCCAATGCGAAGTTTGTAGAGGGGCTGCATCTTCACACTATCAAACATCATGGAGGCATTGACGACTCCAACAGTTTTGGCTGCATATTCTTTTAGGTTGGCATAATGTGTGGAGACGACTCCAAAAGAGTGTTTTGTGTTGAGTGCATCCAAGGATGCTTCAGCAATAGCTCCTCCAAGTTGGGGTTCGGTGCCGCTTCCAAATTCATCAATCAGAAACAAAGTATCGGATTCCGCATTGATTAGGAATTGGTTGAGATTCTTCAGATGCGAACTATAGGTGCTCAAATCATCTTCTATGGATTGTTCATCACCAATTTCGATAAAGATTTTCGAGAATATACCCGAAGATGAATTCTCATGAACAGGTATCAACAAGCCGCATTGAAGCATGTATTGCAGCAAGCCCACCGTTTTTAAACAAACCGACTTGCCTCCTGCATTGGGACCTGAGATGACCACGATTCTTTGGTCTTGATTCAAGAGTATATCGAAAGGAACTACTTCTTTTTTAAGTGTTCTTAGATGTTGTGCCAAGATGGGATGCGAAGCGTTTTGCCAATTAATTTCTTCGCGATTCAATAGCAGCGGCTTCACTGAATGGGTTTCAATCGCTAACTGGGCTTTGGCTCTAATAAAATCTATAGTGCTCAGAAAATGATAACTTTGCACCATGCCCGAAAGAAGTGGACGTAGAAATATGGAGAACTGTGTAAGTATTTTGATGATTTCTTTGCGTTCGGCAGCTTCAAGTTCGCGAAGCGAATTGTTCATCTCGAATATCTCGGAAGGTTCGATAAACACGGTTTGCCCGCTCGATGATTCGTCGTGTATATAGCCTTTTATCTTTCGTTTGTTCGAAGCATTGATGGGAATCACACTGCGCCCATTGCGGATGGTTATCTCGCTATCGGACACGATGACATTATCTTTTTTCAAACCACTCAATATCTGATTCAGCCTTCTTTCAATTTGGCTTTGGGTTGACTTGATGCTGCTGCGTATCTTTTTCAATTCGTCGGAAGCTGTGTCGCGTATGCCGCCTTTGTCATCTAAGATACGATTCACCCCTGTGATGATTGCTGGATACACTTCTATTTCATTTGATAAGGCAAACAACAAAGGATACAGCTCTTTCTCTTCATAGATAAAGGTGACAATATCTTGAATGATGGTGTAGGACAGGCGCAGTTCTGCAAGCTTTTCCAACTCAATGTAAGTGCCATCGAGTTTGATTCGTTCAAGCTCGGGAATTAAATTGTAATAATCTTGGGAAGGAAAGTTTTCGGGCGATTGCAATATGTCCACAAACTCAGCGGTGAGTGACAACTGATTTTCGATTTGATTGATAGAGGTAGAAAAGCGGATATTGTCAACTTTTATCTCACCTAATTCGCTTAAGCAAAGATTCTTTAAAAGAGTTTTTATGGTGTCGAAACCTGTTTTGTGTTCAAAACTATCTGGAAAAATCACGTAAACTTGTTTAGTATTTTTTGAATCGAAATATAAATTTCTACAAAGATAAGCACAAAATAGAAACCAAAGCCCTTTTCAATAAAAATATAACATCTTTCACGCTGCCTTTTGTGTATGTAGGCATACCCATTATGTCTACTATTTCAGCCTAAGAGAATCAGTTTAACCGCAATGGAAAAACTTTTGTACCAACTTAATCATTTCCGCATTGTTGTTGTTCAGCTCTTGGCGCAGATTTTTATCATCAAACTTCTTCAAGTTTCTGATGATACCATCAATAGTGTTTTGCGAAAACACATCATACTTCTTATAAATATCTGCTTGTTCTTCCAACTTTAGTGCCGAATCCCAACACGAAAAAGGCAGAGTCTGCAGGCTCTTCACCTTTTCTTTATGTTCATCATCAAAGATATTTACATCCACATAGGTGTTTTTTGCCAACTCCAAAGCATTCTCCATCTCAAAACCATGACGAGCAGCCACTGTCAAGCCTGCCAACAACAGATAGGTATCTGCTGAACCATCGGGACAACGAAACTCAACGGTTTGTTTGTCGCTATAATCTTCGGTAGGCACTGCTTCCAAAGGATTTGCCTTCACGATCATATCGTTGATGCCGCACCAACCCAAAGGCACACGCACCAAGACTGAACGGTTTCTATCGCCCCAACAAATATTGGTAGGCGCTTCCTGATGTGGCACCAATCGAAAATAGGAAGTAGGGTTGGTGTTTCCAAAAGCAGTCAATGAAGGAGCAAGCGACAAATAGCCTGCAATCATCTTTTTGGCGTTATTGCTAATCGTGCCGCAATCCACCAATGCATTGATATTGTCTTTCATCAAACGGGTGTGAATATGCATTCCACTTCCTGCTTTGCCCACAGTTATCTTGGGTGCAAATGTAATGTTGATGCCGTATTGATATGCCAAGGTTCTGATAATCCATTTCGAAATCACCAATTGATCGGCTGAATCCTCTACATCCACAGGCAAGAACTCAATCTCATTTTGTTCGTATTCCAAATTATCTATCGAAAAGCTGCCAACTTCCGTATGTCCGTATTTGATTTGACCGCCTGCACGCGAAATCTCCAACATCGCTTGAGTGCGAAACTGTTCCCATTTGGCAAAAGGCGTTGACTCATGATATGCTTTCTGATCTTTAGCCGGAAACAAGGGATCTCTCTCGCTTATGGCATAATACTCCAACTCGCCCATGGTTTCGTAGCGAAAACCTGTCTGTGCTTTCAGTGCGTTATGCGCCTTATGCAAGATGTATTCAGGCGACGCTGGCAATGGATTTCCTTCTTTGTTGAAATAGGAACACAAAATGTCGAGCGTCGGAATATCCGAAAACGGATTCACAAAGGCAGTTTTAAATCGAGGCATCACATACAAATCACTAGAACCTGCTTCTATATAGGAAAACAAACTCGAACCATCCACCCGCTCGCCTGTCGAGAGCAAATTGTCTAAATGTTTTTTGCTGTTGATAACAAAATTCAGTGTTTTCAAACGGCTGTCTTCGCCCGCGTATCTAAAATTTATCATCTGAATGTGGTTGGCTTCAATAAATTTTATCAAATCGGCCTTGGTAAAGCCTGATTGAGGTTTGTCTAAAAACTGTACTAAAGGGTTAGGATTCAGTTCGAAATGAGATAGGTCTTTCATATATTTTTATTTTTTAATGTCCGTATTATTTTGGCGTCAAACGTAGTAAATTTTCTAATATGATTGCAAATTTCACAAAAATATTTTTCTCATCCTTTACGATGGGCTCAGCATAAATCATCTATATTGAAAAATAATTTGCTGGTTTAATCGAGTTTGTTGCCAAATTTAACCTTTATCATCCCATAATTTGAAATAAAACATGCCTTCGTATCAGTAAATTTTATACTTTTGCACCACCAAATCTCTCCGTAGCTCAGTTGGTAGAGCAATTGACTCTTAATCAATGGGTCATAGGTTCGAGTCCTATCGGGGAGACTAGAAGTGAAGCCTAGAGCGTTTTCATGGTTTGGAACAAGCTCTAAGATGATGAAGATATAGTGTTAGGATAAATTTGTATTTCCTAGCACTATTTTTTTTTTCTTAAGTTGGACTCATTGTAAAGTCGGGGCGCGACTTGAAGTCGCACTCTGACTTGCCAATAACTATTAGAACATATATTTTCTTTATACTATGCTATTCTTTTGTTTGAAAAAATATAAAGACGATGCGGTTAAAGCGTAGGTGGGAGCCAAAAACCATCCAACAACAGGAATAAGAAGCAAAAACATAAATCCCAAGCCTATGGAAAACATAAAGGCTTTGTTTGTGGAATAAAACTTTTTACTTTCTTTTAGGTTATAGCCTTCTCTTTCTAAGGAATAGTCGGTCATTAATATGCCATTGTAATAAGCTTGTACAATAAAAGTAAGCAATGGAGCAATAATTCCAATAATAGGGATTAATGAAATCAATGTGATGATAAGAACAAATCCCAATTGTTTTACAGAATTTATAATAGAGAGTGAAAGTCCCCTTCGCATTTCGTTTAACCATCCCTTAAACGTAAATGACTTTGATGTTTGTGAGAGAATCTTATGGACCTTCTCACTAATGAATGAAAAATAGGGTGTCCCGATAATTAAAAACAGGGATGTGAAAATTGTGTCTTTATTTGAATCAATAGCTGTTTTTAGTAACCAAAAAGCAGCTTTAATTCCTGTTTTTAAATCCTCTATACTAAAGTTAATGTAGCTTGTGACATTGGATATTATCCAATTCGTTAGCCAAGGCTCTGCATGTTCAATTCCTGTGATAATGGCTTTAATACTTATGGAAAATACCAAAAGAAATAAAGCTCCTGAAATCAGAAGATATTTGACTAGTTTGTTTTTTAGTATGAAATTATGTGCAGCGAAAAAGAATTCAAGACCTATAAGTGTTTTTGAATTGTAGTCTTTTGCTCGTTTTTTTATCTTTTGAAAATTCAACATGTTGCAATCAAACAATTCGCTTTACATTATTCCTTTACTATCCTTGTTACGTACCCCATAGTGTTGCTTTGCAATTTTACTATATACACTCCTTTGGATAGTTTGCTGATATCTATGTTTGTTTTATCTTTCAGTATGGCTTGCTGCAAAAGTAGTTGCCCTTGCATGGTGTAGAGGTATAGCATGGCATCTTTGGCAGACGTTGATGTTTCAATAGTAATATGATCTTCGGCAGGATTGGGATACATCCTAAACGTATTGTTTCCAAAGGATTCGTCGATGCCTATATTGGTTAAATTGATGACGTTTGACGTGTCGGAAGAGCATCCGCCAATCGTAACAATGGCATAATACAGTCCATTTTGAAGCGGCGTGTAGTTTTGAGCTGTGGCACCTGCAAGGCTGCCATTGTTCCAATACCATTGATTCCCTGCGGCAGCGCTTGAAACAAAATGATTCCCCACCAAAGTTATGACAGGGGTGGGAGGTACAGGATTTACTGTAACCGTAACTGAGTTCGTACTCCAACATCCGTTTGTAGTGCCTGTAATTGTATAAGTAGTAGTGGTAGTTGGAGAGGCAATAACCGTAGCCCCGTTGGTGGTATTCAATCCTGTGGCAGGCGCCCAGGAATAGGTTGTTGCTCCCGAAGCAGTAAGTGTAACGGATTTGCCATTGCAGATAGTTGCAACATTTGGATTTATGACAACATTAGGGACAGCCGTAACCACTATATAATTTGTTTTGGTGCGAGTGCCCTGACCTGTAGCATTGGTTGCCGTAAGCGTCACCGAATACGTGCCCGGCGCGTTATAGCATATATTGCTTGGGTTCTGCACATTCGAGGATGTGGTGGCGGCGCCCGTAAAGGTCCATGCCCACGACAGTATGGGTCCATTGGTGGCTGATCCGCTGAAGCTGATGCATTGCCCTGCACACAAAGTGGTGTCGTTTGCGGTGAAACTCACTGTGGGCACCGAAACACCTGTTGTACTTAATGTGATTTGATCCACAGCAAAGGAAGGATCGGTGCCTACACCGTCATCATTGTTCACCCAACGAAAACCAAGTTTTACATTCGGGTTGTTGTCGCAAATGGCAGGCAGGGTGGTGGTGAAGGCTGTCCAAGTTCCTTGGGGAGCGCAGGTGAGCGGGGTTTTCGGCAGATCAACCAAGAGTGCCCATACCGTGCCGTTGAAATACCATAGCGTTGCATTGTCGGTGGTTCCATCACCGTTTTCCATATATTTAAACGATAGCGTGATATTTGTTTTCCCCGAACAGTTGATGGTGGGCGAATCGGCGCGGGTGTCAGTTGCCACGCACCATAAGGTGGGACAAAGCCCGCCTGCATCGTAAGAAGCACCGGGATCGGTAGTAGAATAACCATTACTGGCTCCAATATGAAGCGTAGCATCCCCGGCGCAAGCCGTTCCGCAAGCACCCACGGCATTACCATTCTCAGCGCAACTGACAAACCATTTGTTTCCCGTAGGGTCATTATACCCTGTTGCTGTAAGTACCCATGCGCCGTTTGGACCGGTCGTATAGGTTGAAGCCAAACAAGCAGCGGTGCAACCATTATTAAATGTCTCTGTCCAGAAAACCTGGGCGCGACTGCTTGTTGATACTACCATGATAAGCATGATGGCGATGATGCGTAAAGATGTTTTCATATTGTTCTCCTTTTTTTTACAAAGATACATAATTTATTTATACAAAGAGAATATTTCTAAAGGAATCTTATCAATAGGCTTGAATTGCTATATGGTTGATGGGGTATATTGTTGTTTGGTTTTGGCAGAGGCTAAAAATAAGTATCGCACTCCGTCAGCTAACTACTGGCGGAGCCGTCTACTCGATTAGCGGTTCGTTATTTTTTGGTTTCAAATAGTCTTTCCCTTGAAATAACCTACCATTATTTTTCATGTCACCAATTAGTTTTTCTGTAATTTTTGTTAGAATATGTAATTGATATGCTGCAGATATATCCATATTGGCAAATTGAGTAATCAAATCAAAATAGAAAAAGCCGGAAGTCAAATCTTTTGTTTCTAACCATGAGTAACCATTACATTCATAAGGGAAATAGCTAAATCCCCAACCAGATTTATCTTTGTTTTCCATGTGTATTGATTTTCTTATGAAAAAGTGGCCATGAACTGCTATAAAATCCGGTAAATTCTCAAACGGAATCCCAAATTTATTGCCAACCAAATCTGACATTATTGTTTCTGGATCTTTGTATGATTCTTCGATCGAATATGCATAAATGCCAGAATAAAATTTATTTGTTGTTTTTAATTCCATTTCAGGCGGAACTCCAAAAAATCTTGATGGAAAAGTCTTAACCGGATGTATATGTAAAAGGTTTGTTGGGTCTCTTTTAAGAAGTTTAGTATTATTAATTTGGGTACAAGCCTTTGCTAGAACATCTTCATTTAAAGTTCTCTTTATTTCGACGCTGCCAAAGGCACCATTAAAGGGAAGCCAATTTGTTCCTGTATCAAAATTATGATTGGTGATAAGGGGTGGGATATTTATTGCATCATAAATTATCCAGTCACACTGATTAGAAATACTTCCTTCTTCGTCTACCAAATATCCGCTGGAAAAACCATATCTTTTAGGAAAATATGGAACAAAAAAGTTCCTTAAGGCTCCTTCCAAAGGTAGGCCTGTCTCAAAATTGTAACGGGCCGAAGAGTAATTGAATTCTAAGTCTAAAAGACTTGAAATCTTCTTCATGCTTTTTAAGTATTGTTCAAGCATATAAATATAATTATTATAAAGATCAATAAGTAGGTCGTCACTCTGTCTTGGGTGTCTTATAATGCACCCTAACTTGTATATATGTACACCTAAAACATAAAAAAGGTGCACACTATTTCCCCTATTGCCATCCTATGTTTACCTTTTTTCATTTTCATGGTGTATAATATTTTTTACAAAGATACATAGTATTTCTATGATTCCGACAAGTCATCAAAAAAAAATTCATCTCACCTAACATTTATCTCCCAAACTCTTTTTACTTTTGAAGTTTTTTTGCATAAACCAAAAATTTGTGCATTATGGCTAAAAAAAAGAAGCCAAAGAAAAATAAGATGCCGCCTCAGCAGCCCAAGCGGCGAAAGAGTTTGCCCAAAGAAGCTAAGGATATGATGTTGGAGTTGGATAGGGTGGTGTATATCAATCGCGAAAAAGGTAGTGCGTGTTCCCATTTGATGGGCGGTGATCTCAAATTAATAGACGCAATATAATAGCTTTTATAGAGCAATTTTATGCTTTGCTATACAAAATTCGGCAGGTAGTTCCGAACCATCCAATAGAATCGGTTTTACACTGACGAATTAAGCACGTATAGGGCGGTTAAAAATAAGAAATCAGCATTTGTATGTAAGGACATCATAAACATTTTTATGGTGTCCTTTTTTTACGAAAGCTGCTTTGCATTGTTAAAATAGAACCATATTTATGTTGTCTCTATCGTAGAATAGAAACAGAAAAAGGCTCGATTTTGACGATTTAGTACATGTAATTGGTCAGCAATAACATGTAATTGGTTCGCAATAACATGTAATTGGTTCGCAATAACAGGTAATTGATTCGCAATAACATGTAATTGATTCGCAATAACAGGTAATTGGTTCGCAATAACAGGTAATTGGTTCGCAATAACAGGTAATTGATTCGCAATAACATGTAATTGATTCGCAATAACATGTAATTGGTTCGCAATAACATGTAATTGGTTCGCAATAACATGTAATTGATTTGCAATAACAGGTAATTGATTCGCAATTACATGTGCAATTTGACGTTTTTTTAGTGCTGAAATTTTTTAATACGGTAGATGTGAACTGATTATAAGCGTTACTTTAGAGGAGTTTCTTTTTTGTTAAACAGAGATGCACGGAGTAAAAAGGGATGCACAGAGCTTATGCGGAAGATTATTCAATTGTTAAATTGTTAGATTGTTGATGGTTCATGGTAGGGGCAGAATATTTTCTGCCCCTACGGGCATGGTGAATTATTATATTGTTTTTTTTCTTAGTGTAACTTAGTGCTCTTAGTGCCTCCGTGGTTTTTCTTCCGCGTCTATCTGCGAAA
>CAIOYH010000089.1 GCA_903862465.1 uncultured bacterium
AAGCATAAGGAACGTTTGCCGGAATATACGATTAGTACGAAGTTGAATCAGATTCGTCAGGAAAAGACTGAGGAGCAGATTCAGATTGAGAAGATTGAGAATGGTTGTGATTTGTTTGTTACTTATAAAGATGAGCAGGGACATGCATTGGCAGGGGTTGGAACGAGTGTGGTTGAGTATGGTTTGACGGCTGTTTCGGATGCGGAAGGGGATTCGCATGTGGCAACGGTGCCGACGAAGCCTCATGCAAAAGTGAGCGTGAGGAGTGTGTTGGCTGGATATGTGGCGAATACGGTGAGTAATGTGGATTTGAAAGCGGGAGAGGAAGTGGAGTTGCATGTGGTTTTGAGGAAGGTGGTGGAGAGTGAACCGGATGTGCCGCCGGTTTCGTAAGGGGGAAAGATCCAAGCTCCAAATACCAAATACCAAATTCCAAGGTGTGCCGCCGGTATTAAGCCAAACCCCGACTTAGCAGTCGGGACTATTTAACCCCAACCCCTTGAAAAAAGGGGCTATAATTGGGAGGGATGTAATTAATGTCATCCAACCATTGAAAAAAGGGGATGTTTAACCCCAACCCCTTAAAAAGGGGCTATAATAGGGAGGGTATTTTCATGCGACTAATAGATAAAATGAGAAAATGTTTTTTAAATAGGAGGAATTTCAAATGAAAAAACTGTATGTATTATTTTTTTTAGTTGTAACAAGTTTAACCATAAATATTCAGGCGCAAACTTTTATTAAAAGAATCACGACTGAATATTACAACGAATCATATTCAGTAAAACAAGGTAGCGATCATAATTATTATTTAGAATCAATGCATAGGGCAATGACTCTTGATACTGCTTTTGAAAGAATCTATAAAATTAATCAACAAGGGATTGTTATAGATAGTAGCTTTGATTTGACAATGATACAGGGGATGAAAAATTATTGCTTTGATGGTTATATTGAAAATTATGGGGATGATTTTTTTTATACAAGTTTTATAAATGATGGCTCATACACTTTTTTATATGCGATGACTTTTGATACTGCATTTAATATTATTAAGGAAGGTATCATTGATACTATACAAGATAGTACAGTTATAATGAATCACCTTGTAAATAAAAAAGGGAATCATGTTTTTTTGATTGGGAAGTTAAAACCTAATAATTGGTGGGATTTCTATATTGACGAAACTGATGCTAATTTCAATTTAATAAGAAAAATAAATACGGGGTTTAAAGATGGGGGTTGTTCTACCTGTAGTATTAATGCTGTTGGCTTTGTGGAAATGGCAGTTGACAGCAGTTATGTTCTTACTTCCTATAAATGGATAATAAAGTCAGATTATAATTTTTCACATATAGATACTCTTTCGTCTAATATTCATGGGGTGGTTATTACTACTTTTAATAATACTGTCCGTTTGAATGATAGCATTTATTTTGAAAATGTCTTTCCTTATTATACAAGTTTTCCCGATTTGATAAATTATACTATTTTGAATAAATATAATAATAGGGGCGTTAAAAAGGACTCTATTATGTTTGTAACACCCTATAATGATAACAGAGCAACCGAATGGAATGATTTTATGAGTTTTATTACACCGGACACTTTGTTTTATTGTTTTAATGCAGACACATGTGTTGGAGTGGTTAAAATGAGTCCGAGTGGAACTATATTTTGGCAAAAATATGTTCGACTTCCTGCTAAAGATTATTATGGTTCCATTGCTGCTACGCATGATGGCGGTTGTATATTGCAATGGAAGACATTGACAATACCCTTTACCCAATATTTTTCATCAATATGGCTTATAAAAATGGATAAGGATGGAAATGTAGCAAGCGGAATAGATGAAAATATACATGTGATGGATAAGCAAATATTGGTTTATCCAAATCCAACTAATGATTTTATTAGTTTTGAAACGGGATTGTATGAAAATTTGAATTTGCAGATTTATTCAGTAAATGGCGAATTGCAAAACGAGGTGGTTTTGAGGCAGGGGAAGAATACATTCGATATGAGAAAGTATGCAAGCGGGTTGTATTTTTATAAGATATTTGATAGTGGAAGATTTGTTGAGAATGGGAAGTTTGTGAAGGAATAAATAATCCAATGGCTAAGGTTCCGACCTTAGTTTTTTTCTTTAATTCATGAAAAGTGGGGGGTGCCGTTTCTGACCATTTTGTTGACGTCAACAAAATGATAGAATTGATTCTAAAACCTTAGTAGAAATGAATGATATAGGACGGTCATGACCTTATTACCTTATTAAATTCTATCAGAAAAAACGTTGATAGTAAAAGAATGTAATAAGGTTGGTTTTAGGGTGGGTTTGGGTTTTCTACTAAGGTTTTATAACTCCAAACCCCTTAAAAAGGGGCTATAACAGGGCGGGATGTAATTGGTAGGTTTGGATTCTATTAAGGTTTGGTAGGAAGGTTTTTAGATTCAATATATTTCGCCCCTAAAGGGGCTTTAGGGTGTGAGGGGGGTGCATTTTTTCCCCGACCTGACTGTCGGGGCTATAAATATTTCACCCTTTCAGGGTTTTTGGAGGCGAAGAATACAAATTGGGCAGTTGGCAATCGGGGCAGAAGATTTTCTGCCCCTACATGGCATGGGAATTATGGGGAGGATACATGGAAATGTTGATTAAAAGTCCTGGAGATTGACTCGGGGCACGCGCGCAAGGGATTGGAGAGGATAGCCCACAGCGCCGTTATTCAGGCGCGAGGACTAGGAACGGAAAGCCCGACCCCCGATTTTCTCGGGGGATGCGCCCAAAAGGAAAGAACCAAGATTCAAATTCCAAGATCCAAATTCCAAGAAAAGCCCCTACGAATTACGAATTTTCGAATTACGAATAAGGAGGAGGAGTAAAAATCTAGGGCGTTGATTTGGCGCTGACATTGCTCAATATAAAGGTTAAAAATGCTTAAAAAGAATTGGCAATTCTATTCGGTATTTCAATGCTTAATTGAATCAATTAGTCGGTAGGTAGTCTAAATCGCATGTGAATCTCAGAGATTGTAACGGGCTTAATATGCCTAGATATAAAGTGTTCGAGATTTTATCTGATGAATAAAAGGAGTTGGTTTCTTATGTTATGTCTTGAATTGGGTTTCGCAAATGGATGCTTTGTTGGGTATGCTTTGGTCATCGATGGAAAGCTAAAGGGGGTTGGGAGGCGTTTGTTATTGAAAAATTAATAACTATCTTTGCACTCTGAATAATTTTATGTTGTATCTTCTAAGGAAATGCAACGACACATAAGGCTAAACATCCCTGATTTCCACGAAGGATTTCGGTGAATAACAAAGAAAATACATGAGGTACGCAGAAACAGGCTTTAATTTAGAAATTGATTTAACGCGCAGAAACATCGAAAGGGTGGCTACAGACCCCACCGACACTGCACTGTATATGGGCGGATTGGGCACCAATGCCAAACTGATATGGGATAGAGTTCCGCCCGAAACGGACGCCTTTGCGCCCGAGAATCTGTTGATTTTTGGTGCAGGCATTTTGTGCGGAACATTGGCGCCGGGCTGTAACCGTACTATTGTTTCTACGATTTCGCCTTTGACCAATTTGATGGCATTCTCGATGATGGGCGGCTTTTGGGCTCCTGAATTGAAATATGCAGGCTACGATAAAGTGGTGTTGCGCGGCAAATCGTCTGATTTGGTTTATATCTGGATACATAATGATAAGGTGGAGATACGCGATGCGTCGCATTTGAAGGGCAAAGGTGCGATAGAGACTGCTGATATATTGCGGAAAGAATTGGATGAGCCTAAGGCACAAGTGTCGGCTATTGGTTTGGCGGGGGAGAATAGGGTGTATTATGCAAGTATTGAACAAGGCAGATCGAGTGCGAGTCGGGGAGGCATAGGGGCTGTGATGGGCGACAAAGGTGTGAAAGCCATTGTGGTTCGGGGGACGAAAGATATCAATGTGGCGCAACCTGCAGAGTACTTAAAGTTGTGTAACGAAGTGCTGGAGTTTATAAAATTCAGAGAGAAGAATCCGATACCCGGTGTGATACCTATATTGGGCGTGTTGGGTTCGCCACAGGAAATGGCTATACATGATGAGAAGTGGCATACGGAGAATTTTATGTGGGGCAATGCCCGCACACGTCGTAAAGATTTTTGGACGGATGATGTGGATAAAGAGTGGCTGAAAACTATGGAAGTGTCGCGCAAACGTTTGATCAGTTGCTACAACTGTCCGTTGAAATGCGGCGCTACGATTTCCATACCGGGATTGCCTACCTATATGATGAAGTGTTTTTCGAAACTCACTTATACGATGGCGGCGTATTCGAATCTTGATTTTGGTTTGCGTATAGCGCAACGTGCAACAGAATATGGTGTGGATGGATATTCAGCGCCACAGGTGATGGCGTTTGCGTTGGAGCTTTTGGAAAATGGTATTCTGACTGCTGATGATTTTCCGGGCATGCCTGAAGATAGTGATGGTCGCTTTTATTGGCTGTTGGATAGAATCGTCAGACGAGAAGGTATAGGCGATATATTGGCAAATGGCACGCATTGGGCGGCTAACCATATTGGGAAAGGTGCTCACGAATATGCACATAATAATATAAAGAAGCAGGAACAATTGCCGCTAAAACTTTCGATGTTGAATCCTATTTATTTTTTGATGTATGCCACAGGCGAAAAAATAAGTATCACACAAATTGAAGGGCAGTTTCCTCAAGGTCCTTTCCCTGAACTAAAAGACAGAGAAGAGTTTTGCGCTGATTGGTTTCAGGTGCCCGATGAGAAGTTTAAGCAATACTTTTTGGATTGGGAGCCACGCGGCGAAAAGTCGAATCCCTATTATCCCACAGTGGAGATGTGTTGCGATATTGTAGATTGGCAAGAGCGTATGCATTATATTGACGATGCGTTGGGCATGTGTGCCGGTTTGTCGTCATTCCACATGAAAGCTGCTTATCACATTCATAATTTGCCCAAATTTATCACGTATGGTGCCGGTATCGAAATGGATGAAGAAGCCATATCCTTTGCTGCCAAGAGATACCGCACTTTGGTAAGAGCCATCAACATCAGCAGAGGTATGCGTCGCAAGGATGAGAAACCACCTGCCGACCATTGGAAGAAACGTTTCCCCGAACTTGAAAAAGAACTTTTGGATACCTATTACAAATATAAAGGTTGGAACAATAATGGCATTCCAACGGAAGAATTCTTACGTGAAATGGGATTGGATTATGTGGCGGATGATTTCCTACAATGGGGGATTTATGATGAAGTGGTTGAAGAAGTTTTAGATACCGAAACAAAATCAATGGAGGGTGCTAACAATGCAGGCTGAAAAGAAAAAGAAAGTTATAAAAACTATACGCATAGACGTTGACAAATGCAATGGCTGCAGAGCCTGTGAAGTGATATGTTCTTCGTTTCATGCTTCACCAAAATATAGCAGCAATAACCCTGCACGTTCGCGCATTCGAGTGATTCGTGACCCCATTGCAGATATTTATGTGCCTGTATATGCAGGCGAGTATGCCGTTGCTGAATGTGCGGGAAGAGATAAATATACGATAGATGGTAAGGAATATGATGAATGTGCTTTTTGTCGGGCGTCATGTCCATCGAGAAGTGAGTTCAAGGAGCCCGATTCGGGTTTACCATTGAAATGCGATATGTGTAGCAGCGACCCAACTCTGGAACAACCTTTATGTGTTCAATGGTGTTTGGCTGATGCGTTGATTTATGAAGAAAGAGAAGAAGAAGTGAGCGAGGAAACCACCGTGGATGAATTGGAGATGGGTCTGGATGCGCTTGCGAACAAATACGGACTAAATAAGCTTAATGAGCTTCTTGCCAAAATGACCGCTTCAAAAAAAGGATAGAGCATGAACAAGATACGTAATTATAAGACCCAAGCTCCAAATTCCAAATTCCAAATTCAAAGAAGGACAGAAAAATGATTGCTAAAAATGATCTTTGTGATAGACTACTTAAGTTCGCCGTTGATGTGATTCAATATTTACGTACGGTGAAGAACACTGTAGAAACTATGGATATGAAACGTCAACTTATAAGGTCATCCACATCAAGTGGGGCTAACTATGAGGAATCCCAAGGTTCACCAACAAAACCTGATGCTAAAACTAAAATAGGTATAGCACTCAAAGAAATGCGCGAATCAAATTACTTTCTTCGAATTTTTAATCAACTTAAAATTGGAGATGTGAACAAATGCGAAGCTTTGGTTCAAGAATCATCTGAACTAAAATTGATACTTGCAGCGATAATAAACAAACTATAAATCTATAAACTTGGAAAAACCTTGGAATTTGGAATTTGGGACTTGGAATTTGGAATTTAATATATGGAAAAGATAGCGGATTATAAAGAAATCATTGATATCATAAAGGAAAAGGGTGGAGACTCTTTCAAGTATTGCTATCAATGCGGAAAATGCGATGCTGTTTGTCCATGGAATATACAGAGTCGGTTTAGTATGCGCAAACTAGTCCGTGAGGCTACTTTTGGCATGACGGAGATTGAAGGCGAAGATATTTGGAAATGTACCACCTGTGGCAAATGCTCTCAGGCATGTCCACGTGATGTGAAACAAGTTGAATCCGGCATTGCTTTGCGCCGAATTGCTACAGAATATGGAATCTATCCGCCATCAGTAAATCCCATACGGGCTATCCGTTCAGGATTGAGCGGAGAAGGGAATCCTTTTTTCGAGGATAGAAAAAAGCGAGGCGATTGGGCTGAAGGTCATGGTGTGAAAGCTTTCACAAAAGAAATGGAGATTTTATATTATCCCGGATGTTATCTCAGCTATGACCCCCGATTGAAGAAGGTTGCCGTTGCCACAGCCAACATATTGAATAAAGCAGGGGTGAAGTTCGGCATTTTGGGTTCTAAAGAGAATTGTTGTGGAGAAAGCATTCGCAAAACAGGAGATGAAGAGCTCTATGTGCAATTGGCTAAGGAAAACATCAAAACCTTTATTGATAATGGCGTGAAGAGAATTCTAGTTTCGTCGCCTCATTGCTATCATACATTTAAAAATGAGTATCCTGAGTTCATGGTTCACTTTGAAGTGGTTCATATAGCGCAATATATTTCGGAACTCATTAACAATGGCAGGTTAAAACTCAACAATACGGAATTTGCAAAGAAAGTAACCTATCACGATCCATGCTATCTTGGGCGACACAACGGGATTTATGATGAACCCCGAAATATCCTAAACAAAATCGTTGGATTGGAATTAAAGGAAATGGAAGACCACAGAGAAGATAGCCTTTGTTGTGGAGGAGGCGGTGGCAGAATTTGGATGGATACACCCAAAGGCGAACGTTTCTCTGATATTAGGTTGGATCAGGCTGTGGAGGCAGGGGCAGAAATATTAGCCACATCCTGTCCTTATTGTATTGCCAATTTTGAGGATAGTTTGTTATCGCATAAGCACCGCGATGATTTGGTGATAAAAGATATAACGGAAATTATTCAGGAAGCAATTGCCTAAGAAAAGAACCAAGATCCAAATTCCAAAACCCAAATTCCAAGAAGATAAATAGTACTATATAAATAAAAGTGGATTAAAAAAGTATAAAAAGTGAATAAAGAAACTGCAGCGGAGCAACCTTTGAAAATTCAAATGGATAATAACTTTGGAGATGTTATTGTCGTAGGTGGAGGCATAAGCGGCATTCAAGCTGCTCTTGATCTTGCCACTACAGGCTATAAAGTGTATCTGGTTGATAAGTCACCTACAATTGGAGGTAAAATGGCTCAATTGGACAAAACCTTTCCTACCAATGATTGTTCTATGTGCATTGAATCTCCGAAGTTTATAGAATGCGATAGACATCCGAATATTGAAATAATGACTTATACCGAAGTCGTTAATGTGGAAGGAGAAGCCGGGGATTTTACCATTACGCTTAATAAGAAACCAAGGTATATTATTGAAGAAAAATGTACAGGATGTACTGTTTGTGCAGAATATTGTCCTGTGCAGATTCCTGATCCTTTTAATCAGAATCTATCAACCAACAAAGCCACTCACATCTATTTTTCTCAAGCGGTACCGCTTGTTCCTTATATTGATGATGCCTGTCTTTTCCTTAAAGAAGGCAAGTGTTCAATTTGTATTGGGGTGTGTAAGACGAACGCTATTGACTTACATCAAAAACCGGAGAAGCGGGTTGTAAAAGTGGGTGCTATTGTTTTATCTCCGGGCTATGATGTCTATCATCCTGAAGTTAGAGGCGATTATGGTTATGGGAAGTATAAAAACGTTGTTACTAGTCTCGATTTTGAGCGTCTTCTTTGTGCTACAGGTCCTCATGTTGGTGAGATATTAAGACCATCCGATCTGAAACATCCCCATAAAATAGCATGGATTCATTGTGTTGGTTCACGCCAAACCACTGAGGGCGGCAATAGCTATTGTTCCTCTGTTTGCTGTACTTATATTCAGAAGCAGGTTATTTTAGCCAAAGACCATGACGCAGATATGCAGGCAATGATTTTTCATAATGATATTCGTTCTTATGGAAAAGATTTTGAACGATTTTATCAAAGGGCTGAAAACCTGCCTGGCGTTACTTTCATCAGAAGTTATGTAACAGTAGGCAGGGAAAATCCTGAGACAAATAATGTAACCATAAAGTATTCCACAGCCGATGAAGGCGTAAAAGAAGAGGAATTTGATATGATAGTGCTTGGCGTTGGCTTAATTCCTCCTGCCAATGTAAACAGTCTTTCACAGATATTCGGCATTGAGCTTAATGCTCATAATTTTTGTGATATCAATGCCACATCACCTATAAACACATCTCGCCCGGGCATCTTCATCAGTGGAGCATTTCAAGGACCATTGGATATACCTGAATCTGTTGTAGGAGCTAGCGGAGCAAATGCCTTGGTAGGAGAACTTTTAAGAGCGCGACGCGGAAAGTTGTCTAAGGAACGTGTTTATCCTGAAGAAAGAGATGTTTCAGAAGAAGAATTGAAAATTGGAGTATTTGCCTGTCATTGCGGTGCCAATATTGGTCGTGTGGTGGATATTCCCGGCTTGGTTGATTATTCCAAAACCCTCGGAAATGTGGTTCATGCAGAAGAGGGACTTTTTATTTGTTCTACAGATGCTGCTCAACAGATTTCAAATACTATTAGAGAGAAACAATTGAACCGTGTGATTGTGGCAGCATGTACACCCAAAACACACGAACCTTTATTCAGAGATACGTTAAGAGAAGCAGGGCTTAATCAATATTTCTTTGATTTTGCTAACATTAGAGAACATTGTTCGTGGGTACATTCCAAACAAAAAGAAGAAGCTTCTCAGAAAGCCAAAGATTTGGTGCGTATGTCTGTTGCTAGGGTTGCTTATCTAGAACCTTTGCAGGAGTTTGATTTGCCTGTCAATAAAACGGCATTGGTGGTTGGTGGCGGACTTGCCGGTATGACGAGCGCTTTAAGTATAGCCAATCAAGGATTTGAAGTTCATATATTGGAAAAGGAAGCCAATCTAGGGGGAATGGCACTTAGAATTCCGACTACATTGGAAGGTTTGGATGTTCAGGAATATTTGAGAGAATTAATCCGCAAGGTGTATCAGCATCCTTTAGTCTATGTTTCTCACAGCGCAAGTATCACCGATGTTTCGGGTTATGTGGGAAATTTTATCACTACAGTTAAAACAGAAGGCAGAACCAAAGTGATAAAACATGGTGCAGCTATCTTAGCCACAGGCGCTGTAGAATACCGACCAACAGAATATCTTTACGGAGCCAATGACAAAGTGATGACTTCTATAGAGTTGGGAGAAAAATTAGCGTTGAAAGATTCCAATCTTCTCGAAGCCAAAAGTCTTGTCATGATACAATGTGTTGGATGCAGACAGGAAGACCGGAATTATTGTAGCCGTGTATGCTGCACACATTCCATTAAGAATGCTTTGAAACTGAAAGATGCAAATCCTGAACTCGATCTTTATATCCTATTTAGAGATATCAGAACCTATGGCTACAGCGAAGATTATTATCGTGAGGCAGCAGGTAAAAATATAAAATTCATTCGGTATGAACCGGAAAATAAGCCTAAAGTGCAATTGGTTACTGAAGGTGGTTCTGAAATGATACGTGTTTGTGTTACCGATCCGATTTTAGGGAAGGATCTTGTTATTGATGCGGATATTCTTTCATTGGCTGCTGCAGTAGTTTCCTCTGAAGGAAGTTATGAAGCATCCCGATTGTTCAAAGTGCCTTTAAATCAGGATGGATTTTTTCAGGAAGCACACATGAAGCTACGACCTGTGGACTTTTCAGCTGAAGGTGTTTTCCTTTGTGGAATAGCCCATTATCCCAAACACATGTCGGAAGCCATCAGTCAGGCTTATGGTGCTGCAGGTAGGGCAGTGGCGTTGTTGTCTCAAGCTACAGTTACGGCATCCGGTTCGGTATGCGAAGTAAACGATAATTCTTGCGTTTCCTGCGGGGCATGTATTGCCGTTTGTACCTATGGTGCCATTGATTTCAGCGATACGAACAAAGCGCAAGTGAATTCAGTATTATGCAAAGGCGATGGTTTGTGTAATGTAGTTTGCCCAACATCTGCCATATCTTTAAAACATTATACGGATGAAGAATTGCTGAATCAAATTGATGCAGCAGTTGAAATGAAATAGATTTTTTTGATGAAACAATTAGAAAACAAATTAAATAATGAGTGCAGACCATAATTTTCAACCAAAGATAATAGGAATCATTTGCAATTGGTGTTGTTACGGAGGAGCAGATCTTTGTGGCGTTTCTCGTTTTCAGTATCCTCCTCATATTCGGTTGATACGCGTGATGTGTTCTGCCCGTGTTGACATGTTTCATATCTTACGAGCTTTTGAAAACGGACAGGATGGCGTGTTTGTTGGCGGTTGCCATTTGTGTGATTGTCATTATGTGACCAATGGTAATTTTAATGCTTACAGCATGGTTCAGGTGTTCCGAAAGATACTTAAACATAATGGTATTCATCAGGAACGATTGAGAATCGAATGGGTTTCTGCTGGGGAAGGCATACGTTTTGCCAATTTCATGAATGAGTATAGCGCTGAACTTACCAAATTGGGACCTATAGGGAAATCAGAAGGTATAGACCATGAAACATTAGCATTTAAACTGGAAGCCATCAAAAGAATTGTTCCGTTTATCAAGCTTGTTTTAACTCAAAGACTTCAGGTGACCGAACGATCGGAAGAAGCTTATCACAAGTTTTTTCATAGTGAAGAATTTGAGCGATTGTTTGAAGAAATTATACTGGACAAATTAACACAAAGCCAAATAACCCTGCTGTTACAAAAGAAAAACCTTTCAACAGGCGAAATTGCAAATCTGTTAGGATTAACTCCATCAGAGGTGGCTAAACACATGAATAATTCTTCAAAGCAAGGATTGGTTAAATACGATGTTGAAAGCAAATTATATGCAATAGCTTAATGAAAAGTGCCAATAATTCATCCCAAGTTAGTCTTCAGTATTTAGAATTGGATCCCTGTAATTTGGAATTTTAAAGTAAAGAAATGGAAATTGAAAAAATAGATCAGATAATAGATAAGCATCAGAGTGACGCAAGTGCGCTTATTCAGGTTTTGTTAGAAATTCAGAGCGAGAATCATTGGCTTCCAAAAGAAGTTTTAGAACATGTTAGCGATAGATTGCAAGTGCCAATAACCCGTACTATGCATATTGCAAGCTTTTACAAAGCATTTAGTTTGGTGCCAAAAGGTCGTAATGAGGTGCATATTTGTATGGGAACTGCTTGCCATGTTCGTGGAGCTAAACGTATTCTGGAAACAGTGGAGGATTTCACAGGCATTAAACCCGGTGAAACTGATGTGGATATGAAATTCAGCCTTGAAACGGTCAATTGTCTTGGTTGCTGCGCTCTTGGTCCTGTTGTGGAAATCAATGGAAAAACTCACGGCAAACTTACTGTCAGCGAAACTTCCGAAGTATTAAAAAGCTATGAATAGGGGGAAATGATGAAACAGATACAATCAGCGGAAGAATTACAAAAATTACGTCAATCTATTATCTCCAAAAGAGATCCCAAAAAAACAACTATAACGCTTTGTTGCGGTTCGGCTTGCAATGCTTCCGGTAGTGAAGAAGTAGGCATCAGGATAGAAGAAGAAATACAAAAACAAGGATTAACGGATACAGTGGGTATCCGAAAAACAGGTTGTCACGGTTTCTGCGAACGAGGACCCATCATTGTGAAACATCCTGACGAAACGACTTACTTACAAATCAAACCCGAAGATGTAGCTGAGATAGTCTCACAGGCAACGGACAGTACAAAAGTCATTGACCGTTTGCTGTATATAAATCCTGAAACACAGGAAAAAATAGTTCATGAATCAGAGATACCTTTTTATAAACATCAAAACAGGCTTGTTTTTGGTTCGAACGGAAGCATTGACCCCAAAAGTATTGAGGATTATCTGGCAATAGATGGTTATTCAGCTTTGGCTAAAGTTTTAACTGAGATGACAGCTGAACATGTGTTGGATGAAGTAAAGAAATCGAAGTTGCGTGGTCGTGGGGGTGGTGGATTTTTGGCTGGTAGCAAATGGGAAGGTTCGCGCAATGCTCCTGAAGAAAACAAATACGTTATTGTTAATGCAGATGAAGGTGACCCCGGTGCTTATATGGACAGGGCTTTGCTTGAAGGCAATCCTCATGCCATTTTGGAAGGATTGATTATTGGCGCTTATGCAATAGGTGCGCATGAAGGTTATATTTACGTTAGACAGGAATATCCTCTTGCAGTTGAAAACATAAATACTGCCATTCGCCAAGCTGAGGCATTGGGCTTATTGGGTAAAAATATATTGGGTTCAGGCTTCGATTTTATAGTTAAGGTACATCAGGGAGCAGGTGCATTTGTCTGTGGGGAATCCACAGCTTTGATGACTGCTTTGGAAGGAAGAGTTGGAGAGCCTCGCCCGAAGTATGTTCGTTCTAATATCAAAGGTTTGTGGGATAAACCTAGCGTGTTAAACAACGTGGAGACTTGGGCAAATATTCCGCTTATCATCAATAAAGGTGCTGAATGGTTTACGCAAATCGGTACGGAAGGCAGCAAGGGTACCAAGATATTTTCTTTAGTAGGAAAAATTACCAATACAGGTCTTGTGGAAGTTCCTATGGGGATGACGCTCAGAGATATTATTTACAAGATAGGCGGAGGAATTCCCGGCGGCAAAAAATTTAAAGCAGTTCAAACAGGTGGACCTTCCGGAGGATGTATTCCTGAAGATCAATTGGATTTGCAAGTAGGTTTTGACGAACTTACCGCAGCAGGCTCTATGATGGGCTCGGGTGGGATGATTATTATGGACGAAGATACCTGCATGGTGGATGTTGCCCGTTATTTCATCAATTTTTTGACAGATGAATCCTGCGGGAAATGTGTTCCCTGTCGTGAAGGCTTACGTCAAATGCATAAAATACTCACCAACATCACCGAAGGAAAAGGAAAAGAAGGCGATATAGAGCTTTTGGAAGTTCTTTCCGAAACGGCTATGGAAGCATCACTTTGCGCTTTAGGCAAAAGTGCTCCAAATCCTTTTTTAAGTACATTACGTTACTTTAGAGATGAATATGAAGCTCATATTCATGATAAGAAATGTCCTTCCTTGTATTGCAAAGATCTTATCAGCTATTATATTGATCCACAAAAATGCCGTGCTTGTTTGATTTGCATGAAGAAATGTCCTGTGAATGCTATTGATGGCGAAAAGAAGAAGATACACATCATCAATCAGGAAACATGCACCAATTGCGGAACCTGTTTTGAAGTATGTCCTGCCAAGTTTGGTGCAGTGAAAAAGATTTCGGGCGAAGCCTTGCCAACGCAAGTGTTAGAAGAGGAAAGAATGCTCAATTAAAAAAATACTACGATAATGAGTGATATTCAATTAGAGATAGACGGCAAACAAGTAAAAGCAACAGAGGGCGAAACCGTTCTTACTGCGGCTGAAAAAGCAGGCATAAAGATACCCAAACTTTGCCATAATGAGAAACTGATACCTTTCGGAGGTTGTCGTTTGTGTATTGTTGAGGTAGCATCAAGAGGTTCTTCTAAGTTGGTGGTATCATGTGTGTATCCTGTGGGAGAAAACATTGTGGTGAAAACACGTTCCGAGAAAATTAATAGGATACGTAAGACTATTCTCGAATTGTTGTTGGCTCATGCTCCTGCTTCGCTATCTTTGCAGGATTTGGCGCATGAATATGGAGCCGATAAAAATCGGTTCGAAAAAGAAGCTTCTTTTTGTGTGCATTGCGGATTATGTGTACGTTATTGTGCCGAAG
This sequence comes from uncultured bacterium, assembly GCA_903862465.1. GTDB lineage: Bacteria > Bacteroidota > Bacteroidia > Bacteroidales > CAIWKO01 > CAIWKO01. Next base: position 14,387 of record CAIOYH010000089.1, read on the forward strand.
TAAAGCAATTGAATGCTGTTGGGTTTATTGATAGGGGTGTCAATAAGGAGATTTGTTTTATCCCCCATATCGCCGAAAAAGAATGTAGTTCATGCATGGAATGTTTCCCATTGTGTCCTACGTCCTATTTACAGGCAGCCTTTGTGTTGGTGAAGGGATTGGCATTTACTACAGAATAAAAACCACAAAGATACTAAGAGCAATAAGAAACACTAAGAATAATGACCTAATGACCCAATGACTCTAATGACCCAATGATTCCAATGACCTAATGACCAAAATTTATTTTATCTTGCGCCTTTTTAGTAGATCAAAATAGGCTGCAAATAGTTCCGAGTTATTTTCTTTAATTTGTTTTCTGTAGTTGAGGGTTTCCTTGGAGTTATTTTCTTTGAAATACTTTTCAGCCATATACAGCAAATAATAGGTGTATATGCCTGCATGTTTGATGTTTTCAGGCTCATTGAATTCATTGAGTTTTAGCATGGGCACTTGACCATATATCCAAGCAAAAGCAGGAGTCATCTCTGAACCATACGTTTTAATAACCTTCGCAAGTGTTTTGTTTGCAATGTTTTTATATTTTATTTCTTTGGGCGAAATCAACAGTGCTTCCAAATAGTTTTGTGCCGCTTCGGTCAATTTACCCAAATTGTATTGTATGTTCGCCAAACTTATCTGAATCTCTGTTGTGTTAGTATGCTTTTTGATAAAGTCCTTCAGTGATTTCTCTGCCAATTCGGGCTGTTCATCCTTTAGATATAAATCAGAAATAGTGGTGGTTTCATCAAGTTGAAACACATGGTTTTCATTGGCTAATACAATGATTTTATGCAATAAAGCTCTTTGCAACAGTTGTGGTCCCCAAGAATTTGGAAATTGAAATGTTTTCCAAAAAGAAAATAATAAAGGCGATTGTTCTGCTTCACTTTTCTGCCAAGTCTCATCAAAATAAATAGCCCATTTGGAGCACGTTTCTATAGCAAAATCAAGTTCATTATCATTAGCATGCTGTTGTTTAACTTCTCTAAAAGTTTGTGTGGCTTTGTCAAAATTAAAATCAGCCGCATAACGCCATCCTTCTGCAATTTGATCAGATTCCCACGAAAATAAGTTGAGTTGCATACCTAATGCTTAGCTTTTATTGACAATAAATTATTCCGCCAAGTTCGGAAGCTTAATGATTTCAATCTTATCTGATCGAGAGATAAGTCCCGGGTTGGTGCCCAATTTCCCTTCCGGAATGTCTTGATTTAATGCTTTATAATAATCTATCCATGCCGGAAAATATTCATGCGTTTTTGGATCTTTGTACGTCATGGGTTGCACTTCAAAAAAATCGTTGCCATGGTTGGCTGCTTTAAACGACTCGTAGAGCAATTCACTGCAATACCATTTGCCATTGTTCAACAAAAAGATGTCATCATAAGGCTGTCCGATTTGTTGTTTGGCGAAGGCAGTGGCTTTCGGAATCAAACTCTTATACGTTTCTTTGAGTCTGCCCACGGTGATGTTTTTAATAAAAATACTGTCGCCACTTCTTTTGAAAAAGTTACGCACGGAATTCACCTGCACCTGACTACCTATAGCTTCTATCACTTTCAAAGTGTCGTTGATGCTGACAACCATAGCACAATGCGAAAACTTTTTGCCGCCTATGCCTTGCGTAACGGCTTCGATAGCATCACACAATCCGCCACATTTAATATCTTGAAACAACAAATCGCCTTCTTGTAATTCGTTGGTATTTTTATGTTTGCAACTGAAAAGCAACAAGCATAGGAGCAAAAATGGCATGGTTTGTAAGAAGCTTTTTTTCATTATCATGTATGAGACAATTAGAGGTTGAGTGCAAAGTTAGGATTTTTTTTGATTTTGAGTACGGTTGTTACACAGAGATTCACGGAGTAAAGGAGCTACACAGAGAACATAATCAATAATAAGCTTTAGTGTCACTTGTGATTAAACCTTGCGCTCATTGTGGTGAAAAAATAAACTACTCAGTCATGGTGACATTAAAAAACACAAAAAAAATATTTTTTACGATTTTTTATTTTGAATTAAAATTTCCGTAATTTTGATGTCTCAAATCTTAAACGTATGAAACCACTAGCAAAGGACTCATTCGACAGCAAACTTACTCACGAACAAGAGTCAAAAAATAAAAAGCAGCCCCATCAAGCTGCACCTAAGAATTCAAAAAGCGCCGCCATGCCGCAATTGCCTGCTTTGACGTATTCGCTTTCGACAAAAGCATTTATCGTGCTGGTTTCGCTGTTAGATAATTCCAAATGGTTTTATACTCCCTGTCATGCTGAAAAGCTTTTCGATAATTTTAAAGATGCACCTGTGTTGCGCATTCGACCGAAATTCAAACCTTATATAAGCTTGCTGCTGCATGAGTTGTATGAATATGAGCTGATAGACTCCGACAATAAGAAATGTTATCTGCAAATAGCGGCGCGCTTGATTTATTGCGAAGGGAAGCCATTGGATCCTTCATCAATGAGCAAACAGAACTACAAAACCTTGAGCGATCCCGAAACATTTGGCAAAATCATTGAGAAAGTAGCAGAATTCCTCAAAACAATTGAGCAAGCCAACGGAAAAATGCTAATTCGCAAGGAGAAGAAAAGAAGTGAAAAATAAATTTTCAGTTTTCTGTATTTAGATAAATCATCTGCAAGGCTTATCCTGATTCACTTACAGTAACATTTTCGAAGAAACCTAGGCGAATTTAGGGCGAATTTTAGGCGAACTTATGGCGAACTCGAAAAAAAATGCCCTTTAGTTGTAGTAATTTTGTATCTTATTTAAAGAAACACAAAATTGTAAAAAACAGTCGCCATGCCTATCCTTTATTTTTATCGAGATGCTTGCAACTTCTTCTTCTTCAAACATGAAGAAAGTAGGCTAGGGGAGAAGTGGACTGCTGTTTTTAAAAAGCTAGCTTGGTTTTGTAAATTTCTAATCAGCAATTATAAAAAGCAAATCAGCAATGATAAAAAACCGATCGGTTTTTGTATAAAGCTAATCGGTTTTTATAAAAAGCTAATCAGTTTTTGTATAAAGCTAATCGGTTTTAGAATAAAGCTAATCAGTTTTAGAATAAAGCTAATCAGTTTTTGTATTAAGCAAATCAGCAATTGTAAAAAGCAAATCAGCAATTATACAAAGCTAATCGGAAATCATAAAATACATGTAGTACCATTTGAGCTTGCTAAAACATTACAAGGACTTCCTTATAAGGCAACGCCCTTCTTAAGAGGTTTGTGTATTATTCCTCAAGAAAAAAATAATATGTAAAGTAAAATTCAATACAAATATTTTAAATAAACTATTAAATAATAACAAGATATGGATGCAAAAGTTATTGTGGATATTTCACATGAATCTGATGCTGATGCCACCATTTCAACCAGTAACGCGATAAATGGCTTAACCGGGAATACTTTTTTTACTACACCCGTCGTTTCGTTGGTAGCAATGAAAGCTGATAATGATGATTTTATTGAAAAAATCGGATTGGCAGAAGATGGCGGAAAAGAAGCAACACGTGTTAAAAACATTGCCCGCGCAAAAGTGAACAAAAATTACCGTAAACAAGGTAATTATGTAAACCTTACTTGCGACGGCGATTTGGAAAAAGCAGAAAGCTCCGGCTTTCGCTTGGTTCATCCGCGCACACCAAGTTCAAAAGTCCAATTAGGTGCCGAAAACACCAATGTTGGAGGTGTTATCTTGGTGTTTTGTTACTTAAATTTCAAGAAATTGATTTCTCGGGTGATTCAAATCACCAAAACACCTGAGGATGCAAAATCTTGGAATTTGGTTGGAGTGACCAAACGTCAGAAGCATAAAGTTGGCAATTTGACGAGAGGAGACACATATTATGTACGTTTGGCAAATGTTACCGACCCAAGCGTTATAGAATTTTGTGAGCCCTTTTCGATAGTGGTTGACTAAGGCTATGAAGCCGCCCCACATACATTAGGCGGCTTTATATACTTTTTTTTAATTCTTTAAAAGGAAAGCTTCTCTTGTGTGGGGGAAGCTTTTTTTTTGGAAATTAATTGATGAAACAATTTTATTAAAAAAAACATTTCTGATTTTTGAAAATTATGTATCTTTGAAAAATATTTCTATGGAAGTTTTTGTTGAAGGTTATATGTATTACCCTGTGCTTTAGCACAGGGATTTAAGAATAAGTATAATTGGCTTTAGCCTCAAACATATAATTCATGGGATATATTAAAATCAAAAAGAAACACTATCAAAATAGAAGTTTAATGGAAGAATATAACGAATTTATGCAGAAGCAGGCATTGAAAAGTTTGTTTTGGGCTAAAGCCCATCCTAGTATATTTACGTTACCACCGCCCTAAAGGGCAGTGTAATACAATTCAAATTTTTTTTAGCATGGCAAGAAAAATAAAAGAAGAAATGTCTTCGGGTAATAAAATGAATGTATTACCCTGTGCTTTAGCACGGGGATTTAACAATAAGAATAATTGGCTTTAGCCTCAAAC
>CAIOYH010000090.1 GCA_903862465.1 uncultured bacterium
ACCTCAGGCAGTTGCCCGAGCACCTCAGGCAGTTGCCCGAGCACCTCAGGCAGTTGCCTGAGCATCTCAGGCAGTTGCCTGAGCAGCCTAGGGGATTAGTTTTCTTGATGAAATCATGATTGAAAAACGAAGACTTTATATTTAATTCATAGCATTAATAATAAAATAAACAATATAAATGAATTCATTATCAGTAAAATATAAATAGTATTAATCATTTTAATTTTCTAGAATTATGCCAACAAAAAGTTTTATACCCGCAAAAGATGTAGATTTCCACGGATGGCAAGGAAATTTCGTTATTAAAGTAGATTTGTTTAAAGTGAATTGGGATTGGTCGGACACCGTAATTGCCGAGTGGACTTTATTGACCAACACACCCGGCAAAAAGAAAAAATATTGGGACGTGGTGTGGCCCGTAATTTTTGCAGGCAATTTTAAACCTTCGCAAGATCATGATAAAACTCGTGCTCGTAAAGATTATGAATTCGGCGATCGCAAAAATAAAGAAGATACAAGCTTACGTTTATTTATTACACGAAATATTCGCAACAATGTATTGGTAACAGATCTTGAAAAAGAAGAAATGGGACTATTGGTTCCTGATGATATATTAACCGCACCTACGGGCGTGGATGGTTTGAAAATAGCGAATATATTGTCAGGAAAAGTACGCGATGCAGCTAAGACTGTACAATTAAGTGAAATACAAATTAATGGTCAGAAGAGCAGAGCCAAGCCCGAAGATGTGAAAGATATTCAGATTTTCATAGCCATCACGGAATCATCCGTAAAGACGGCTCCTGATGTAGAGGCTTTTGCGTATGATGGTGTTACGAAGGGTGGCTTGTACAAACGCACCTTCCTTCTCGCCCAAGAAGGCAAACGTGCTTGGTATTATGCCCGTTTTATGTATAAAGGCAAATTGGCAAAATATGGTCAGCCTAGTGGCATTTGGAGCGAGATAATTATATAAGGAAATTAAAAACTAAAAATGAAAAATAAAAAGCCCACTCTTTCGAGCGGGCTTTTTTATTGTTCAATTGTCAGATTGTTAGGAGGTGCATCGTAGGGGCAGAAAATTTTCAAATTCTATTACAAACTAACATAGTTGGGGGTGCCTTTGTAGGGGTAGAAAATTTTCTACCCCTACGGCTATCTGTAACGTAAACCCAATGCAATCTACATCAATCTAAAATCTAAAATCAAAAATCTAAAATCAAAAATCCCCCTTATTTCCTCAGCAACATACATCCCGACGAATAGCCCCCGCCAAAAACAGTCACCACGGCTAGATTGCCTTTTTGGAACTTATCCCACGTCTGCGACAGCGCGATAGCCGAACTAGCGCTACCTGTATTGCCTTGTTTTTCGATGTTCGTAACCACGGCGCCGTTGGTCAAACCTAACAGGTCGCCCACCTTATTGATGATACGCATATTGGCTTGATGCGGAATCAGGTAGGTGAGGTCGTGGATGTCGAAACCGTTGCGTTCCAGGATGCCTTGCGTGTTCGAAGACATCAACTTACTCGCATTGATAAACACATCTTTGCCATCTTTCATCTGTATGCGGTCTTCCAAAGGTTTCAGGTTCACGGCATGCATCGCCTTGGCGAAATTGGCATAGCCGCGCGTTTCAATCTCCATCACCTCTATATCGCTCTCGCTTATGCGTTCTTTGGTAACGCTCAGGGCTGCTGCCCCGTCGCCCCACAAAAAACCCGAATACACATTGCTTTCGTCATTATAAATCGTGTTGTGTTCCGACACCACCACCAAGGCTTTCGTCGCCTTGTTCATCGCGAAATAGCCTTCCACTATCTCCATCGCATTCACAAAAGAGGAGCAAGCCGTCGAAACCGAAATCACCTGCGCGTTCTCTATCTGAAAAAAATGTTGCAGATGATGTGCCAACGTTGCCACGGTGTCGTGGGGCGAATAGGTGGCGCCCACTATCAAATCCACCTCTTTTATATCAAAAGGCACTTTGGGTTGCAGCAGTCCTGCCACCTTCACACTCATCGTGTTGGTGTTTTCGCTCTTGCCGGTCACGCGGCGTTCTTTGATACCCGACTTCTTAAAGATGTCTTCAGAGGATAAACCGAATTTCTTCGTGAAGTGTTCGTTTTTCAGGATGTGTTCGGGCAAATAGTGTGAAATAGCGTTAATGAACATAGTTTATTTCTTAATGGTTAGTAGTAACATATCTGTGATAACTTGTTTGCGTTGATGCATAAATTGTTCGAAGGTGTCTTCGTTCATGTGATTCTTTTCCATAATCACCTGTTTGATGGTGAACGGAAACGTAATCAGCGAAAGCATATTGATAAAAAACTGCGTCGGGTCAACGTCTTTGATGTTGCCTTTACGCACTTCTTCCGCAAACTGCTTCGAGAAATCGCCCGTATTGTAGAGGCTTTGGAATATCTTCATCTGTGTAATTTTGTCGGGGTTTCTGTGCAACACCGACAGCACAAAATACGTCAGCTTCGGGTTTTCCAACAGGATGTCTATATATTCCTCCACATACAAATGAATCTTTTCCTCAATCGGCAGCGACGAGCCTAAGATGCCGTTCAGTGTAGGCGTATATTTCTCCAAGAGCCCCGAGAAGATAGAATTGAACAGGTTTTCCTTACTGCGGAAATAATAGTTCAGCAGCGCGATATTGATTTTAGCCTTGAGGGCTATATCGCGAATACTCGTGCGCTCAAAACCTTTTTCAAGGAAGAGCGTTAAGGCTGTCTTTTTTATTCTGTCTTCTGTTGTCATCTGAGTTTGCAAAAGTAAACAATTATTTTAAACAAACGTTTAAAACAATAAATAAATTTATTTAAATTCTTCTAAGCCCGTCTATGATTGCGGCTACTAGGTTCTGTAAAATAATAGCTTAAATTGCGATAGCCACTACGCTGATTCTGCACAATAATTTGGGCGTGCCCCCGCCAGAAAATGGCGGGGTCGGGCTTTCCGTTCCAAGTCCTTAGTCAGCGCCGCTAAGGCGCCGCTGCCTTCCGGGCTTTCCTCTCCAATCCCTCACGCTCGAGCCCCGTGGCTATCCTCGGGCACCCAAACCAAGCCTTAAAACGACATTATTATAAGCAAAGAACCTCCTGCAACAATCTAGCAATAGAACAATGTAGCAATATAACAAGGCAACAATTTTCCCAATGACTATAATAACCCAATGACCATAATGACCCAATGACCTAATGACTATAAATGACAATTAATGACCCAATGACTATAAATGACTACAATGACTCAATGACCAAATGACAATTAATGACCAAAAATGACCCTTAATGATAAAAAATGACCTAATGACAAAAGAACTTCCCTTGCCACGTCCCCCGTTCCTCCATCCGTTTTTCAATCTGCGTCAGCACTTGGTCGGCGCGTATCAATCCCCACGAACTATGCGCCAAATAGCGCGGAGGTGCTTCGCCCGACAAACGTTCGATGATGATATCGGGGCGCAAAAGCTCCAAGAAGTCAATAACAAAATCTATGTATTCATCCAAGGAAAAGAGATGAAAATCAGAAGGGTGCTGCTGAAATTCCTGTTCCATCACGGTGTTCTTCAATAGCTGCAGTTGATGCAGCTTCAAACTGTTGATGGGCAAAGCTGATAGGAGGGAGGCTTCGGCAAGCATCTCTTGGCGGGTTTCCTGTGGCAGTCCTAAGATAATATGCACGGCGATGAACAGCCCTTTGTCGGCGGTCATGCGGATAGCTTCCACGGCAGTTTCGTAGGTATGTCCGCGATTGATGGCGGCTAAGGTGCGATTGTAGCACGATTCTATGCCATATTCAATAGAAACGAAATGCGTTTTTGCCAACGCGCTCAGGTAAGCTATTTTCTCCTCGTCAACACAGTCGGGGCGCGTGCCAACGGAGATGCCTGATATCTGTGGATGGGCGAGAGCTTCGCCATAAATCTGTTTCAGCGCAGCTATATCTTTATAGGTGTTGGAATAGGCTTGAAAGTAGGCGATATATTTCGTCGCGCGGCGATAGCGAAACTGATGAAACGTAATGCCCTCGTCAATTTGTTGCGTGATACTTTTTTCGGGCACGCAATAGGAGGGGTTGAAGGCATCATTCACACAATAGGTGCAACCACCTGTGCCCACCGTCCCATCGCGGTTCGGACACGTGAAGCCTGCATCTATGCTGAGCTTCTGCAAGCGGGTGCCATACGTCTGTTGACAATAATGAGCATACGTATTAAAGCGGCGGGGGCTGCCCCACGGAAATTGGATGTGCGCTTTATCCGTCAAAACTTATCCAATTTCTTCTATCGTCTCCACATAATTCACGCCACGTTGCGCCAATTCGCTCAACATATATTCCACGCAATCGGGATAGTTGCCAATATATTCGGGCACCGACAAACCTCTCTGCGTATATAATCCGTTAGCAATCATGCGCAGCGCCACGGTGGCGGTGTAGCCTGTGGTGCGTGCCATGGAGTGGGTTTGCGTCTCTTCATCATATCTATCTAACAAATCGTAGGTGTAGCGAAGTTTCTTGCCGTCTTTGGTGCCTTCCACTATCACTTTCATCACGGTGAGGTCGCGCTCGCCTTTTTTGAGTTCCCACATCGGGAAAAGCAATTTGGCGGTGAGGTCCATGGGTTTTATCTTCATGCCGTTCACCTCCACAGCTTCTTGGGAGAAGAAACCCGTTTCGCGCAAAGCCTTCACCAAGGCAACATGCCCGGGATAGCGCAAGGTTTTTTCTTTGATGTTGGCGGCTTTGATGGTCTTGCCCAAAGAGCGGATGCCGTCGCTGTTGAACGACTCTAGGGTGCCTATGCCCGCAAAATTCAGCAACTCGGTGTCCGAAAGTGCTTCGCGGGTAATTTCTTTGTAGTTCTCGATGTAGCGTGCCGGGCGCGTATATTCTTCAATCACGTCGATGGGCGAAAACACCGCTTTATATTCGTAGGGATACTCGCGTATTTCGGGCAGCCCGCCCACATACGTCAGCGATGTCTCGGTTTCGTCCAACAGATGCGCCACATAGCCCGTCAGGATGTGCATCATGCCGGGCGCCACGCCGCAATCCATAATGGCAATCACATCATGTTGCAATGCCAAAGCGCTCAACTCGAAGGGGTCTTCAGGAAAAAAGGCGATGTCCACCACGTTTTTCCCTGCTTCGATGATGGCTTTCAGGGTTTGGTATCCCATAAAACCCGGTACTGCATTCACCACCATATCATAGTTGCTAACAAGCGCCCCAACCGTCTGCGGATTCGACAAATCCTGCTGCAAGGTCGTGATGCCAAACTCACGTAATCGTGCAAACGACTTCGTGTTGATGTCGGCGATAGCCACCTCAAACTCCTTATCTTTAGCTAAGTCAATAGCCATAGGCGCACCCACCAAACCGGCGCCGAGAACAATAATTTTCATGTGTTATATTTTTTTAGGAATGCAAAGTTATAAATAAATCCGTAGGAAGCTTTATATTTACCCAACTCTTTCAAAAATTATCAAGATATCAAGCGTGATGACCATCTATACCTTATATTATATATAGGGAGATAGAAGAATAATTTAGCATGAGTGAAAGACTTCTCAGGTCGAAGTTTTTCCAAAGGGAATTGAAAAACAATAATCACCCTAAAAGGCGCAAATTGGTCGGTAGTAACTTCAATCTGCTCGGTAGTAAATTCAATTTGCTCGGTAGTAACTCCAATCTTCTCGGTAGTAAATTCAATTTGCTCGGTAGTAACTCCAATCTTCTCGGTAGTAAATTCAATCTGCTCGGTAGTAAATTCAATCTGCTCGGTAGTAACTCAAATCTTCTCGGTAGTAAATTCAATCTGCTCGGTAGTAACTCAAATCTTCTCGGTAGTAATTTGAGCCATATCGGCATAAAAAACCTCTTCCATCTTTACAATATATATCTACAACCATCCTATTTTCATCTATATAGAAAAATAAAAACAAAGCATGGCTCGTCCACCTTGGTATTTGGAATTTGGAATTTGGAGCTTGGGTCTTACCCCTTAGAGTTTGGTTCTTCCCCCTTGGAGCTTGAAATTTGGAATTTGGAGCTTGGATTTTAAAACCGAGTCTTACGCCTAGCCCTGCCTACCCATTGTAAAGCCTCGCCCTTTGCTCTTTCAACCTATCGTCCGAGATGTAGTCGTCATATTCCGATTGCTTATCAATCATGCCATTCGGACCCATCTCGATGACGCGATTACACACCGTTTGAATAAATTCATGGTCATGAGACGACATCAGGATGTTGCCTTTGAATTTGATCAGCGTATTGTTAAACGCCTGAATAGATTCCAAATCCAAATGATTGGTGGGCGCATCTAGCATCATAATGTTGGCATTGCGCAGCATCATGCGGGCAATCATGCAGCGCACCTTTTCGCCACCTGACAACACATTGGCTTTTTTATAGATTTCCTCGCCCGAAAATAGCATCTTGCCCAAATAACCGCGCAAGTAGAGTTCCGTGGTGTCGGTTGAATATTGCGCTAGCCAATCAATCAGCGTGATAGGTTTCAGGAAAAGATGTTCATTTTCCAAAGGCAGATACGCCTTGGTGATGGTTTGCCCCCACACGAAGGTGCCGCTGTCGGCAGGGATATGCCCCTTGATGATTTCAAACAGGTTGGTCATCGCTCGCGAGTCGCGCGAAAGCAGAATAATCTTCTCGTCTTTTTGTATGGTGAACGATAAATCTTTGAACAGCACCACGCCATCCACCGATTTGGTGAGATTGGTCACCTCCAAAATGTTGTTGCCGGGTTCGCGCGCCGGGGTGAAAATGATGCCCGGATATTTCCGTGTTGATGGCTTTATTTCTTCGATATTCAGCTTCTCAATCATCTTTTTGCGGCTCGTAGTTTGCTTTGATTTCGATGCATTCGCACTAAAACGTGCAATAAACTCCTGTAGCTCCTTTTTGCGCTCTTCTGCTTTTTTGTTCTGATTCAGTTGTTGACGCAACGCCAACTGACTCGATTCGTACCAAAACGTGTAATTGCCCGAAAACATCTGCACGCGGTTGAAATCAATATCCACAATATGGGTGCAGATAGAATCCAAGAAATGCCTGTCATGCGAAACCACCAAGACGGTGTTTTCGAAATTCGCCAAGTAATTTTCCAACCATTGCACCGTGTCTAAATCCAAATCGTTGGTAGGCTCATCCAACAACAAATTGTCGGGTTTGCCAAACAATGCCTGCGCCAACAACACCTTCACCTTTTCTTTACCGCTCAAATCTTTCATCAACTTGTTGTGCTCACTTTCTTTGATGCCGATGCCGCTCAAGAGGCTAGCCGCATCGCTTTCGGCGTTCCAACCATCCATTTCGGCAAATTTTTCCTCCAACTCGGCAGCACGCAAACCATCTTTCTCTGAGAAATCTGCTTTCGCATATATGGCATCTTTTTCTTTCATCACGGTGCAAAGCTCCGTATGTCCCATCATCACGGTGTCAATCACCGAAAACATATCAAAGGCAGAGTGGTCTTGTTTCAACACCGAAAGGCGTTCGCCCACGCCAAAGCCGATATGCCCGCGTGTGCTCTCCATGCCACCCCACAGGACTTTCAAAAGGGTTGATTTTCCGGCGCCGTTCGCACCAATGATGCCATAACAATTGCCCGGGTTAAATTGCAAGTTCACATCCTGAAACAAAATGCGCTTGCCAAACTGTATGCTTAAATCTGAAACACTAATCATGTATATATAATATAAGGTATAAAATTATTTGTAAATGGTATGAGGTAAATGGTATTTGGTAAAGGGTAAAATGTAGATGGTATAAGGTAAATGGTAAAGGGTATATGGTAAAAGGTAAAAGGTATTTTCTATTTTGTATTTGTAATTTGGAATTTGGAGCTTGGTATTTGGTATTTAAATTTTGGTATTTGGAATTTGGTATTTGGAATTTGGATCTTATAAACGGTGAGTTACTATTGAGAGTATAGAATCCGTAATGCTACCTCATTGAATAATCCTCAACTTCGCGTATTGCACTAGCAACTGCTTTTCACCAACACCGTCAAACAAGACCGTGGTTTTCTTGTTCGGACCTTTGCCTTCCACCGACATCACCTTGCCCAAACCGAAACGCTGATGCTCCACAGTCATCCCCACGCGAATATCATCCGAGTCGGAAGCAGAAAATGGTGCAAACGGATCGTCAGGTTTTTCTTCAAATTTCTTTAGTTTTAATGGCTTCTTCTGAATAGGTTGCGGAGGTGTTTTCACTTTCCACGGATTGTCCATTGACTGCTGAGGCGTTTTGCGAGGCGCATCAATATATTTCGGGTCTATCTCATCAATAAACCGACTTGCTTCGCTAAAAATCATTTCCCCATATTTGTAGCGATTTTCGGCATACGACAATGTCAGCCTTTTCATAGCCCGCGTGATAGCCACATAAAACAAACGGCGTTCTTCTTCCAAATCATCCCGACTGTGCAAGGACTGCATCGAAGGAAACAGGTTTTCTTCCATGCCACTCACAAACACATACGGAAATTCCAATCCTTTTGCCTGATGTATGGTCATCAACGAAACGCGGTCGGTGTTGTTTTTGTCTTCCGTGTCGGCATCCGTCAGCAGCGCGATGTCTTGCATAAAAATATCCAACGATTTAATTGAATTCTCAATCAAGGTGCCGTCCGGTGCAAATATATGTTCCTTCTCCGTGAATTCTTTGATAGCATTGAGCAACTCGTCAATATTTTCCAATCTGCCCACACCTTCCGGGGAGTCGTCTTGTTTCAGTTCTTTATAGATGCCGCTTGCACCGGCAATATGTTTTGCAATTTCGTAAGCATTCTTAATGGGCACTTGCACCGAATAGCTGCGTATCATCGTGGAGAAATCTTTCAAGCGTTGCAAAATGCCTGCATTGAGTTGCATATTATATAAAGGTGCATTTTCAATAATCTCCCAAGAGCTTTTCTTATATGCATTAGAAGCCAAAATAACTTTCTGAAGCGTCGTTTCACCGATGCCGCGAGCAGGAAAATTTATACAACGAAACAAAGCTTCTTCATCATTATTATTCACGATAAGCCTGAAATAGGCGAGCAAATCTTTAATTTCCTTCCGTTTGTAAAATGATAATCCACCATATATTTTATAAGGTATATTCAAACGACGCATAGCCTCCTCAAGGGAACGTGATTGTGCGTTGGTACGATATAGCACTGCAAAATCTGAATTAGCCAACTGAAAATTCATTTTAGTTTCAAACACCGAACTAGCAATCATCGAACCTTCTTCATTGTCTGAGGCTGCTTTCAGCAATATAATCTTGTTGCCTTCTTCGTTATCCGTCCAAACTTCTTTATAATATTGTTTCTTATTTTTCTGAATAACACTGTTGGAAGCATTCACAATGTTTTGCGTTGAACGATAGTTCTGTTCCAATTTCACTGTTTGCGCATCGGGATAATCATTCTTAAAGTTCAATATATTTTGAATATTAGCACCTCGAAACCCATAAATGCTTTGAGCATCATCGCCCACAACACATAGGTTTTCGTTATTAGCAGCCAATTTCTTTATGATCATATATTGCGCATAATTGGTATCCTGATATTCATCCACCAAAATATATTTAAACTTTTGCTGATACTTATAGAGTATCTCAGGAAAATCGCGCAGCATTAAATTCATATTATAGAGCAAATCATCAAAATCCATAGCGAATGCTTTCCGTAGCTTATTGTGATAAATGGTGAATAGCTGCCCCATTTGAGGTTTCCCCGATGCTTTGTCGTAATCTGTGAGTTCCGCATTACGATTATAATCCTCGTGCGACATCAAATTATTCTTTGCTGTAGAGATACGATGTAATATATAAGGTGGTGGATATTGTTTCACATCCAAGTTTTGTTCCTTCAGGATGGCTTTCATGATACTCTTGGTATCGTCGCTATCATAAATAGTGAAATTGGAAGGAAACCCAAGCACATGACCTTCCACCCGCAATACCCGAGCAAAGACAGAGTGAAAAGTTCCCATCCAAACATTCATCGCATCAGAAGAGCCGACTAAATTAGTGATTCGGTCTTTCATTTCTCGTGCTGCCTTATTAGTAAAGGTAAGAGAAAGGATATTGAATGGGTCAACCCCTTCGTTCAATAGCTGTGCCACACGATAGGTTAGTACACGAGTTTTACCCGAGCCTGCACCGGCAAGTACCATAAGAGGTCCGTTGATACATTCAACGGCTCTTCGTTGGGTTTCGTTAAGTTCAGATAGGAAATTTTTCTTCATAAGGACTGCAAAGGTACGATTTATAAGAATAAGCGGCGAAAAAAAAGCTGCGAAAGCATCATTATATAATATATATGGTGTGATTTTGCAGGAAATTAAATTTGAAAAAAAAATAGTTCGTTTTTTAACGGGAATTCTAATTAGATAAAATTCAGCAAATTAATTTTGATTTCTTTTTGATTTTGCGATAAAAATATAAAGAAATAGAAATAATAAATTTTTTTTTCAGAAAGTGCTTGCTAATATGAAAATAAGAATTACCTTTGCAGTCCGAAAAAAATAGGATAAGATTAATGTTAAAAAACGGTAGATATGCCTACAATACAGCAATTAGTTCGTAAAGGACGTACGAAATTAACAGAGAAAAGCAAGTCACGTGCTCTTGACTCATGCCCACAGAGACGTGGTGTTTGTACGAGAGTATATACTACGACTCCAAAAAAGCCAAATTCAGCCATGCGTAAAGTTGCCAGAGTAAGGTTGACAAATGGAAAAGAAGTAAATGCTTACATTCCGGGCGAAGGTCACAACTTGCAAGAACACTCTATTGTACTTATTAGAGGTGGTAGGGTGAAAGATTTGCCGGGTGTTCGTTATCATATTATTCGTGGCGCTTTAGATACATCGGGTGTTGATGGAAGAAACCAACGACGCTCAAAATATGGAACTAAACGTCCAAAAGCAAAAAAAGCAAAATAAGAACTGTCAAGAAATTTTTTAGTATAAAATGAGAAAGTCAACACCTAAGAAAAGAATTATTCTTCCCGATCCTAAGTATAACGATCAGATGGTAACAAAATTTGTTAACAATCTTATGCTAACGGGAAAGAAGAATATTGCATTTAATGTTTTCTATGATGCTATAGATATAGTATCTGAAAAAACAAGCGAGAACGGACTTGATGTGTTCAAAAAAGCACTTGCTAACGTAACGCCTGCTGTTGAAGTACGCAGTCGTAGAATTGGTGGTGCAACCTTCCAGATTCCTTCGGAAATCAGACCCGGAAGAAAAATGTCTATAGGTATGAAAAACCTGATAAAATACTCCCGTAAACGCCACGAAAAGTCGATGTGCCAAAAATTAGCTTCAGAAATTATGGCCGGTTATAAAGAAGAAGGTGCTGCCTTTAAAAGAAAAGAAGACACTCACCGTATGGCCGAAGCTAATAAAGCATTTTCACACTTTAAGTTTTAATAACACAGTGCGAAACGGGATATAATATAAAATTGAATGTCAGAGAAATTAGAAAATATTAGAAATATTGGCATTATGGCGCACATAGACGCGGGTAAAACCACGACTACGGAGCGTATTTTGTATTATACTGGCATTAACCATCGTATGGGTGAAGTCCATGAAGGCAACGCTACCATGGATTGGATGCAGCAAGAACAAGAAAGAGGAATCACCATCACTTCGGCTGCTACCACTGTATATTGGAAAACAAATGATACTCCTTATAAAATAAATATAATTGATACACCAGGGCATGTTGATTTTACTGTTGAGGTAGAACGCAGCCTAAGAGTCCTTGATGGAGCAGTAGCACTTTTTTGTGCTGTAGGTGGTGTGGAAGCACAATCAGAAACAGTTTGGCATCAAGCTGATAAATATAATGTACCTCGTATTAGTTTTGTCAATAAGATGGATCGTACGGGTGCAGATTTTTATGAAGTAATTAATCAGATTAAAGAAAAACTTCATGCAAATCCTGTAGTAATTCAAATACCAATAGGGGAAGAGGATAAATTTAGAGGCATAGTTGATTTAGTTCAAAATAAAGCCTATGAATGGGATGAAGAATCTTTAGGCGTTAATTTTACTGAAATTCCGATTCCTGAAGAAATTAAAGAGACAGTACAAAAATATCGTCTTAAAATTATTGAAGGTGCTGCTGAAGAAAACGAAGCATTGTTAGAAAAATACTTGGATGATGCGGATTCTATATCTAGTGAGGAAATAATAGCTGCCTTGCGCAAAGCTACAATTGAATTACGAATTACTCCTGTTTTATGTGGATCATCCTTTAAAAATAAAGCAGTACAAACATTGTTGGATGCAATAATACTATATTTACCAAGTCCACTAGATATATCTGCTATTGAAGGAATAAATCCCCTTACTGAAAAAGTTGAGGTGCGTCATTCAAACGCTTCCGAACCTTTCAGCGGACTTGCATTCAAAATTGCCACGGATACCTATGTGGGTAAGCTTGCATTTTTTAGAGTATATTCCGGTA
This sequence comes from uncultured bacterium, assembly GCA_903862465.1. Lineage (GTDB taxonomy): Bacteria > Bacteroidota > Bacteroidia > Bacteroidales > CAIWKO01 > CAIWKO01. Next base: position 12,523 of record CAIOYH010000090.1, read on the forward strand.
CATTAACTACAGGTTCCTTTATTTATAACGCGAACACCGGTAAAAAAGAACGTGTTTCGAAGATATTGCGGATGCATGCTAACAAGCAAATCCAAATTAATGAAATTGAAGCGGGCGATATTGGTGCTTTAGTGGGTTTCAAAGAAATCAGAACGGGAGATACTCTTTGTTCTGAGAAAAACCCCATAATATTGGAAACAATTAAATTTCCGGAACCGGTAATTAATATTTCTGTTGAACCAAAAACAACTGCTGATATTGATAAACTCATCTATTGTTTAAATAAAATTGCTGAGGAAGATCCTACTTTCAGAATTAGAAATAATGAAGAAACTGGACAAACTATTATTAGTGGAATGGGAGAACTTCATTTAGAGATTATTTTAGATCGTCTAAAAAGAGAACATAAAGTGGATTGCAATCATGGAATTCCTCAAGTAGCATACAAAGAAGCTATAAAAACAACGATTCGTCATAGAGAAATATATAAAAAACAAACTGGAGGTAGAGGTAGATTTGCGGACTTAGATTTTGAAATCTCTCCTGCTGATCATGGTGTTATTGGCTTGCAATTTATTGATGAAATTAAAGGTGGAAAATTACCTAAAGAGTTTGTAAAAGCATCAGAGAAGGGTTTTAAAGCAGCTTTACAAAATGGAGTTCTTGCAGGTTTTTCTTTCGAATCTGCAAAAGTTCGTTTAATTGACGGTACTTTTCATACTGTTGACTCCGATGCGATGGCATTTGAAATTGCTGCGCGTTTAGCTTTTAAAGAAGCCGCCAAAAAAGCAAATTGTGTGTTATTGGAACCGATTATGAAACTTGAAGTTGTAACTCCTGAACAATTTGTTGGGGATGTAACTGGAGATTTGAATAAGAGGAGAGCACATTTAGAGAATATTTCAGCAAAAATTGGATTTCAAATAGTAAAAGCTACTGTTCCATTGTCTGAGATGTTTGGATATATAACAGCATTAAGAACAATAACGTCAGGACGTGGTACATCATCTTTAGAATTTTCTCATTATGATGAAACACCTAAAGAAATTGCTGATGATGTAATCTTTAAGATTAAAGGATATTTACCTATTGTATCATAACAAATAAAAATATAAATAAAGTGAGTCAAAGGATTAGAATAAAATTAAAATCATACGATCATAATTTGGTTGATAAGTCTGCGGAAAAAATTGTAAAAACCGTAAAGTCAACTGGAGCTGTGGTAAGTGGTCCCATCCCATTGCCATCAAATAAAAAGATTTATACTGTATTGAGGTCTCCTTTTGTAAATAAAAAAGCGCGTGAGCAATTTGAATTGTCAACATACAAAAGATTATTGGATATTTACAGTACTACTTCGAAGACCATTGATGCTTTAATGAAATTAGAGCTTCCAAATGGAGTAGAAGTTGAAATAAAAGTGTAGTTATTTTTTACAAAAGTTTAAAAAGGAAACGATGTCAGGGTTAATAGGAAAGAAGATTGGAATGACCAGTATTTTTGATGACGCAGGGAAGAATATTCCATGTACGGTTATCGAAGCTGGACCTTGCGTAGTTACGCAAGTATTAACTAAAGATAAAAATGGTTATGATGCAATTCAGCTTTCTTTTGATGAAAAGAAAGAGCGCAGAACAAATAAACCTATGAAGGGACATTTTGCTAAAGCAGGAACAACTCCTAAAAAAGTTTTAGCTGAATTTTCTAGATTTGAAGAAGGTCATAGAAAACAGTTTGGGGAAGTGTTAACTGTTGATATTTTTATTGAAGGTGAATTTATTGATGTAGTAGGAACTTCGAAAGGAAAAGGTTTTCAAGGTGTTGTTAAAAGACATGGCTTTGGTGGTGTTGGTGAAAAAACACATGGACAACATGACCGTTTGCGTGCTCCTGGTTCTATTGGTGCATCTTCATATCCTTCACGTGTTTTTAAAGGATTAAGAATGGCTGGAAGAATGGGTAATGATAAAGTAAAAATTATTAATAGTCAGGTTGTAAAACTTATACCTGAAAAGAATCTAATTTTAGTTAAAGGGTCTGTACCTGGTGCTAAAGGTGCATATATAAAAATTGAGAGATGGAGTTAGAAGTTTATAAAATAGATGGTAGTAAAACTGCCAAAAAAGTTTCATTAGACGATGCTATATTTGGTATAGAACCCAATGATCATGCTATTTATCTTGATGTGAAACAATTTTTAGCAAATAGACGCCAAGGAACACACAGTTCAAAGGAACGTTCACAAATGTCTGGAAGTACTAAAAAATTGAAACGTCAAAAAGGTACTGGAGGAGCACGTTCAGGTGATACGAATTCCCCTGTATTTGTTGGAGGAGCTAGAGCCTTCGGACCTCACCCAAGAGTATATAATTTTAAATTAAACAAAAAGGTAAAACAATTAGCCCGTAGATCAGCTTTAACATATAAAGCAAAAGATAACCAGATAATATTACTTGAAGATTTTACTTTTGAAGAAGTGAAAACAAAAAGTTATTTAGAATTATTAAGCAAATTGAACTTAGCAGGAAAAAAAACGTTGATGGTACTTCCTTATGTTGATAATAATGTTTATTTGTCTTCAAGGAATTTAAAAGATTCAAAAGTTCTAACAGCAGAATCAATAAATACATACGAGATTCTGAATGCTAATAATCTATTATTAATAGAAAGTTCTGTGCAGAAGATAAACGAAATGTTTCAAAAATAATTAAAAAAGCAGAGCAATGAGTTTGATTATAAAGCCAGTAATTACAGAGAAAATGACACACTTGGGAGAGACTCTCAATCGGTATGCTTTTCTTGTAGATAAAAAGGCAAATAAGTTACAGATAAAAAAAGCTGTTGAGGAGTTTTATGAAGTGAAAGTTGATTCAGTGAACACATTAAATTCTATGGGGAAATTGAAATCACGATACACTAAGGCAGGATATATTTCTGGTCGTAAAAATTCAACAAAGAAAGCTATCGTAACGTTAGCTAAAGGAGAAACAATTGATTTTTATAGCAATATTTAATAACAATGGCATTAAAGAAACATAAACCGACAACACCTGGTCAACGCTTCAAAGTAATTAGTACTTTTGACGAGATAACTGCAAGTAAACCTGAAAAAAGTTTATTAGAAAGTACTAAAAGATCTGGTGGAAGAGACAATACTGGAAAAATGACCATGCGTTATATTGGTGGTGGTCACAAGAAACAATATAGAATTATTGATTTTAAAAGAGACAAAGAAAATATTCTAGCAACAGTCGTCTCAATTGAATACGATCCAAACAGAACTGCTCGTATTGCTCTTCTTTCGTATAATGATGGTGAAAAGCGTTATATTATTGCTGCTCAAGGAATGAAAGTTGGACAAAAAATTGCATCTGGAAAAGGCGTAGTGCCAGAAGTTGGTAATTCTTTATATTTAAGTGAAATTCCATTTGGTACAATTATTCATAATATTGAATTGCGCCCAAGTGAAGGTGGAAAAATGGCAAGAGGAGCTGGCACATTTGCTCAATTGATGTCAAGAGATGGAAAATATGCAGTTGTAAAATTACCTTCAAGTGAAACGCGCTTAATTTTACAGTCTTGTAAAGCTACAATTGGTATGGTATCAAATCCCGATCATAATTTGGAAGTATCGGGAAAAGCAGGTAGGTCAAGATGGCTAGGTCGTCGTCCAAGGAATAGAGGCGTTTCTATGAATCCGGTTGATCACCCTATGGGTGGTGGTGAAGGTAAGGCTTCTGGTGGTTTGCCAAGAACTAGAAAAGGAACACCCTCAAGAGGATATAAAACTCGAGATAAAAAGAAGATGTCGAACAAGTACATCATTGAAAGAAGAAAAAAATAATAAGAACCAGTATAGTTTAAAAATATGAGTCGTTCGTTAAAAAAAGGTCCGTACATACATTTCAAGTTGGAGAAGAAAGTACTTCTGATGACTGAATCTACTAAAAAAACTTCTATAAAAACATGGTCAAGAGGTTCAATTATATCACCTGATTTTGTTGGATTAACGGTTTTGGTGCATAATGGAAATAAGTTTATACCTGTTTATGTTACGGAGAATATGGTAGGGCATAAGTTAGGTGAATTTTCGCCAACGCGTATATTTAGAGGTCATGCTGGAAATAAATCAAAGAAATAAGTAAAAAGCTTCAAAAGATATAATAACATGGGAGAAAGAAAACGTATAAGTGCAAACAAAGCAAAAGAAGCTAGTAAAAAAAGATACTTTGCACGTTTGGTGAACTGCCCTACATCGCCTAGAAAAATGAGGCTTGTTGCAGACCAAATTAGACACATGAATGTTGATAAGGCTTTATTTTTGTTGAAAACATCACCAAAGGAAGCCTCAGAACGTTTACGCAAGCTTTTATTGTCTGCAATTTCAAATTGGCAAACAAAAAATGAAGGTATGCGTTTAGAAGAAAGTAATTTGTTTGTTAAGGAAGTTTTTGTTGATAGTGGTCGTCAATTAAAAAGAATTCAGCCTGCACCTCAAGGCCGTGCGCATCGCGTTAAAAAGCGTTCGAATCATGTAACCTTGGTTGTGGACAGCAGAAATGAAGACATGTTTTCTGTAGAAGATATTGACAATAAAGATAATA
>CAIOYH010000091.1 GCA_903862465.1 uncultured bacterium
TAGCTTTGCAATGATTACTTGTAGCTTTGCAATGATTACTTGTAGCTTTGAAGTTATAACTTCTAGCTTAGTGGTTATGATTGCTAGCTTAGCAATAACAATCCCAAAACATTTTATTCTAGTTCAAAACGTAAGAGTCTCTTTTTTAAAGAACCACAAAATAAATCTAGTCACTCCAATTGTAGTTTGAAGTTTCAATGCCATCGGCTGCCTGAAAAATGCGTTTATATGCATAGGCACTTAGCGCTCGTGTGGCGGGTGCTTCCACATTGGGGGAATTGGGTCCACTATCTCCCAAGCAAGGAATGGGCAGGATACTTGCTTCGCGCATGGCATAAATGCCTGCCCTTTTTAGACCCCGTTCGGCAAAGTTTCCCCCTCTTTAGCTCCTATCTTTTTAGCCTCCCACCTACAATAAAATTTCTCCACCAAGATAAACATTTCCTCAATCCCCTTACCAAAATTAAATGCGCTCATCAAAGAAGCTTATGCTATCATCAAAAGAGTTTCTGCTATCATCAAGAAACCTACTGATATCATTCCTTTTTTGTTTGCCATCGTTTCCTTTTTACTTGATACCATAAAAGAAGCTTATGACGCCATTAAATAAGTTTATGATGCCATAAAAAAACGTAAGACGCCATAAAATAAGTGTAAGACGCTATAAAATAATTTTTGCCCTAATCACCGTATTTATGATGTCATAAAGAAAGTTTTTGATGCCATAAAATAAGTTTATGACGCCATAAAAAAGTTTTTGATACCAAGAAAAAGTTTTTGACGTCATAAAATAAGTTTATGATGCCATATCAAAGTTTATGATGCCAAACAGCAAGAATAAGACGCCATAAGACAATTTTAAGACGCTATAAAATAATTTTATCACATCTTTAGGTTTTTTCTTTTTAACCATAGAGTCGCATGGACAGTTTTTAAGACCCAAGCTCCAAGCTCCAAATCCCAAGTTCCAAGGGTTGCGCGAAAACACAAAGCATTTAAACACGAAGGCACTTAGGCACAAAAGCACAAAGACACGAAGGCTCCCGACCTCCGGTACGGGACAAGACAAAGGCACAAAGACTCAAAAAGAAATTACTACACCCTTAGTGTTCTTTGAGTCTTAGTGTCTTTGTGTTTAAAATCTTCTTTTCTTAAAGTCATAGTGTCTTCGTGCCTTGGTGGTTGGTTTTTTCTTTTATCCTTAGAGTCGATGGAGGAAAAACAGGGAAGTAAAAAGAGGCGTTGAAATTCTAAGCTCCAAACACCAAGTTTTAACTCTACGAATTACGAATGGGCGAATTACGAATGTGGGGAGTGGGTTTTAATTTTGGGGTTTTGGTATTTGGCTTTTTATGTAGGTTGAAAGAGAAATTTGCGGAAGTTTGTGCTTTATGTTGCAGAATAAGTTTATTTTTGTGGGTGGATTTGGAATGAAATTGAATTATGAATTAAAATTGTGATGTTATGGATGATGTTAAATCGAATGTGACAAGAGGAATGGTGGCTCAATCGTTGATTTGGATAGTGATGGTGGTGGAGTTGGTTTCCTTGGTTTCTGATTATTTTCAGTATGTGCTGTTGCAGGATGCTGTGAATGGAAATGGGATTAGCGCGAACGCGGCAGATGCAAATGATACGCGGCAACGGATGATTGGTATCGTGTATCTTTTGGTGTATATCGTGTCGGGGATTACGTTTATCCTGTGGTTTCGGCGGGCGTATTATAATTTGCATACGCAGGTGGCTTTGCTGCAACATGGGGAAGGATGGGCGGCAGGGGGTTGGTTTGTGCCGATAGTGAGTTGGTGGAGACCGCTTCAAATTATGCGGGAGATGTATGTGGAGACGCAGCATTTGTTTACGCAGCGGGTGAGCAATTATAGTGGGAATATTTCGACGGTGCTGTTAGGATGGTGGTGGACGCTGTGGATAGTGGAAGGGGTGATGGGTCAGATAAGTTTTCAGCTTTCAAGGCATACGACAACTGTGGACGATTTTGTGACGAGCACCACATGGAGTATGATTTCGAGCGTGGTGGCGCTGCCCCTAGCATTGATTACGATTAAAATTATTTATGATTATGCGAAGGTGGAGCATTTGATGTTTGCCTTGGAGCCTGTGGTGGAGGACGTAGCGGTGGAGGAAGGGGCTGAAGGCGCGATGGCAGTGGGGGCGAAGGAAGAGAACGGGGAAGAGGAGTTGGCGTATCTGTCTGTGGTTTCGGAGGAGGTGTTGGCGGGATTGAGCGAGATAAAGAAACGGAAAATCAGTATCTTTATAAAGACGATGCAGGACACGGATTTGATTGCCTTGTATGGCAATGAGCAAGAGGTGAAACTGATAGATGCCGACAGATGGGCGCGCATCCAAGAACAAGGGATAGGGGATAGGTTTCGGGTAATTTATAGGAAATAGATTGGCGTTATTTATTCAGAAAAAAAGAGAGGAGCTATGACAAAGAAAGGAGTTCAGCAAGATAAAAGGAAAACGATGGCGGGCGTGAAACCCACTAGCACATTGGGCACCAAAAGGGAGTGGAGTGCGTTGGTGAATGTGATAGTGGTGATGTTATATCTTTGTGTGGAGTTTGTGCCGTCGTTTGGCGCGGCTGACACGGTCGGGACGCAGTGGTTGTATGTGGCGGTGTTGAATTGTTTGGCGACGTTGTTTATCCTCTTGCGCCGGAAGTTTGTTCCTGTGGGATATTTCAAGAGTGCGTTGTTGGTGTTGTATGGGGCGTTTGTGGTGGTGTCGGGTTTGTCGTTTTTTGTGGCGTTTAATGTGGTGGAGAGTTTGGTGACCTACTCGCGTTTGCTGATGGGTTTCATCGCGTTTATGAATTTGTTGAGTTTGATGTATGGCAATCCGAAGATGTTGCGGACGATTTTCTTGATGGTGGGTGGGATAGTGTTGTATCAATCCGTGGAAGTGTTGTGGCAATTTGTGAGCAATAGTCATCATTTTATTAAATTGGATGATTTGGTGTTGAGCCTGACAGGCAATTCGGGCAACAAAAACATACAGGCGGCGAGCATCGTCATCAAAATGCCTTTCGTGTTGTATGCCATTTATATGCTGAAGGGATTGGGGCGCGTGGTTTATTTTGTGATATTTTTTGTTGGCAGCACGGCTTTGTTTCTGATAAATGCGCGGGCGAGCTACATCAGTTTGTTTCTCTTTGTGGTGATTTTTGTGGTTTTTGTTATTGTTTTTTATCTGAAGAAAGAAAAGAAGCGGGGCATCCTCCTAGCGCCTGCCTTGGTGGTGGGGATGCTTTTTGGCGCCATCTTTTTTAGTTTGTATTTGTTTTCCACCAAGAGTCATATGATACAGGGCACCTATGGCGGCATCTTTCAAAGGGTGGAAACCATAGATGTTTCGGATGAGGGCAGCTCGCATCGTCTTACGTTGTGGAAAAATTCGGTGGATTTCATCAAGGCACATCCTGCCTTGGGCGGAGGTTTCGGCAATTGGAAAATTCATGCGATGAAGTACGAAAACAAACGTTTGGAAGGGTTCCTCATCAGCAAAAATGTACACAACGATTTCTTGGAAATGGCTGCCGACACGGGCATCCTTGGCGGGATGCTGTATGCGGGCATATTTGCCTGTCTGTTGCTCTATATTGTGATGGGGTTGTGGTCTAAGAAGATGTCCCAAGAGCATAAAGTGATAGTCGTTACGGGCATGATGGGGTTGATGGCTTATGCGATAGATGCTTTTCTGAATTTCCCATTGGAACGAACGAACATACAAATAGCATTGGCGTTCATCATCGCTATATTGGCTTTTGTTTATTTTGAGATGAAACAGGAGAAGCACGGGGTTGTTGTGGGGAAGAGTGTGCATCAAGGGGTGTTGTGGGGTTTTATACTGCTGTCTCTGATGAATGTTTATGTGACATATAATGTTTACACCTCCTTGGTTTTTCTTGACAAGATTGACATTGACAAAACAAAAGGATTGACCTATAATGACAGAGGTTACACCGCCAACCAAGTGATGGCAGGATTTCCTGCTATCCCCAACATCAGTGGGGTGGGAGCGAAGCCGATTGCCTGCATCAAGGCCCATTATTTGTTGAATGAGAAACGATATGCCGAAGCGCTTGCCGTGTTGAATGCCGACAAAAACGCTAATCCCTATCTTTATTTGGCAGAATATACGCGGAGCCTCATAGCCGATGCGCTGCAGCAACCCGACAGCGCGTATTATTATGCGAAGAAGGCTTTCTATAATCGTCCTGCCAACATCATTTATTTTAGGCATCTCAATGATATGGCAACGAAAATGAGCGATAGCAGCGAAATAAGGAAGTCATTTGGTGAGATTGCGAAATGCAAACCTTCGGCGACGGTCTATTCGGTGTATGCGGGCAATCTCTATGCAGTGACCAATAGTTTGAGCGAGATTTTAGTGGTGTTGGACACAGGGTTGAGGAGATATCCCAAGGACACGAATTTGGTATTTCAATTTAATTTCTATCAAGGCGTGAAATGTTTTCGCGACAAAATGTATCAGGAATCTATCAGCTACTTCAAAGAATCGCTGAAGCATAGGTTTGATGGGATAGCACTCCAAAACATTGGCAATGCCTATCTGAATCTGAAATCTTATGCTGAAGCCATTCCTTTTTATACGGAATTGATAGAAAAGAAATCCTTCAACAATGGCAATGCTGAGTTCTATAGAGGTTTCTTCTATTTTCAATTAGGGCAAAAGGATAATGCTTGCGCTGATTTTAAGAGCGCAAGTGCGTTGGGCTATGGTGTGAATCCCGCTTTTATGGTGGGATGTAAATAGAAAGGTCTTACTTTCTTTTTTTAGTCAATAAACGGATTGTTCGTCTGCTCGTAGCCAATGGTGGTGGTAGGTCCATGTCCGGCATATACGGTGTAGGAAGCGGGAAGGATGAACAGTTTGTTTTTGATGTTATCGGTAAGCATTTTGAAGTCGCCTGTGGGCAAATCTGTTCTGCCGATGCTTCCTAAAAATAACACATCGCCCGTGAACACAAGCTGTTCTTCGTCGCAGATAAAACACACGCTGCCATCGGCATGACCGGGGGTGTAAACCACGCGCATGCTTACATCGCCAAAGCGAATCACGTCGCCATCATCTATAAAATGTGCAGCTTTCACAATGCGGTCCAACTCGAAGCCAAAGACGGAAGCATAGCCTACGGAGGCGCGCAAAAACTCGGCACCGGCGGCATGGATGGTAGCTCCAATGTGGTAAGTATCTTCGATGTGGGCAATGCCCAAAATGTGGTCAATATGGCAATGCGTAATCAAAAGCCCCACCACTTGGAGGTTGGCGCCGGCAATATAAGCGTCCAACTGTTGCTTCTCGGCTTCGCTATAGCAACCCGGGTCAATAATCACACATTCGTTGTTTGTGCTCGAGAGCACATAGGTGTTCACACCTATGTCGTTAAATTCAAAAGTTTTTATGGTCAACATTATTATTAGTTTGGTTTATAAAAATCTTGGGCTTTCCATTTGTTTCATCTTTTTCATGGGGATGGTATAGTTCTTTGGATATTTCACGGTGTAGCCGAGTTTAACGGTTTGCACTTTGCCCGGGTCTATCACAAAATTCCAATCTAAGAAACCTGTGAGGGGGTTGTGAGTGGCATTCGAAATCTGATCCACCGTCACCTCTATATCCTGATTGCTGCTGACAGGCAATTGATCTTGCACTTCGATGTTGATCGGTGTGGCATGGTTGTTTTTAATTGTGATTTCATACACATAAGTGGCTTTGCGTTTGGAGCCCATCAAGGTGCGGCTACTGTATTCTTTCATCTTGACGCGGTCAACCTGTATGCGGCTATCTCTGCCAAAAGAAATCTGCAATGTGTCGGAAATGGCATTGGGATTCAGATAGGATTGCCCCACATACGTTCCATCCAAATAGACATTGGCATTGCCTTCCACCAAATTCAGTTCTTCCCAATCGCTGATGCAGGCTAGCAGATAGGCACTTTTCTCTGCCACAGGAATGGCGATATATTGATAGGTTGCCTTTATAGAACGTTCTTCAATATCCACGATATAAGGCTGGGCATTCGAAGGGATGGTGTAGCGCGCTTTGATGGGGAAATTAAAACTCAACTCGGGTACGGAAATTTGTTGCATCTGTACCGATTGTAGCTGAATTTGTTTCCGGTCTTGTGCTTTGCCATTGACTTCATAATCCCAAGCGTAGGTTCCGTCGGCATTGTTGTCATTGGTGATGGTTTTTTGATAATTTCCTTTTGAAAGTCCACCCCAACCTTCTGCGCCATAGGAATTGTTCAGATACCATGTTTGCAAGAGGGGCACCGCGATATTGAGCGAAGCATCGGCAGTAGAGAGCGTGAGGGGAATGTCGTTCCAAGCAATGCCTGAATTGTTGTAGGCTTTGGCGCGATAGTTTAAGATAATCGGCTGACTGATGTCGGTGCATTTCACATCATAATAGGGCATCCATCCGGCATCGTTCACCACGTATGAAATCTCCAAAGAAGTGGATTGTGCTTTTTCGGAAACCAACAACACCGATATTTCAGTGCGTTGGGTTTTTGTCGTTAACTCAAGTTTATTAGCTCTAGTTTGCAAATCAACAAGCAAAATGGCTTGTGCATTGCCATCAGCAGCTAACTCCGTCAGCCTTTTGTTGATTTCTAAGATACGCGTTTGATAGAAGTCTGCTGCTTTTTGCAGTTCGGCTACGTTCACGCCCGTGTTTTGTCCGCCTAGGGAAAGATTCTTTATCAACAAATCTTTTTGTATGCCTAAAGCATTCTGTTCATCGCTAACCGCATTGATTTTTTTGCCGACAAGTTTGATAGAATCGTTGATTCTATTGAGCTTTGCTTGTTCGGCATCCACGGCTTCGCTCGAAATTTTGTTCGAAACGGATAATACAGTAGAATTTTCGTCAGCCGTAATGCGAATGCTTGCAGGATTTAGTTTTGGCGACATTTCTGACAGCACCAAAAGGTTTCTGCCTTGCGTCATATTGACATTCACCTTGTAGCGAATTTGCGCTCCCGTGAGGTAAACAATCACATCATTCACTGAGGGGCTGAGTTTTATAAGGTTTTCTTTTTGTGCAAAACTGCTTGCAGAAAACAGTGCACAAAGGGATAAAGCAATCAGGTATCTTTTCATAAAATATTTTTTTTCAAAATTAATAATTTCCTGCAATATGAACGCAAAAGTGATAAAAAAAATATTCTTTTTATTTTTTTTCGATTTCTCGCATAAAAAACACAATATTTTATTTGTTGTTTGGATAAAAAAATTAATTTTGCACCCGATAAAAAACATTTTTTAAAAACCAAATATTCTAGTTAAAATGAAAAAAATACTTATTGTTGGAGCGGTTGGTCAGATTGGGTCTGAACTAACTATGGAACTCCGCCGCATTTATGGCAATGACAACGTTATTGCCAGTACCCGCAAATCTCCACCTTCCGAAATGGTTGCCAATTCTGGTCCTTTCGAATATTTTGATGTTGTGAACAAACAAGCTTTGGAAGATGTTTGTAAAAAACATGGTGTGGATTGTATCATCAATATGGCTGCTATTTTATCAGCAGTGGGCGAACAAAATCCTTTGCAAGCATGGGATATCAATATGAATGGTTTGATCAATGTGTTGGAAGTGGCTCGCGAAATGAAAATGGAACAGGTGTTGGTGCCAAGTTCTATTGCTGTTTTTGGTCCCGGAACGCCTTTGGATTGTGCTCCTCAGGAAACTGTGTTGAAACCATCTACCATGTATGGCATCACGAAGGTGGCAGGCGAATTGGTGGCTGATTATTATGTGAAGAAATATGGTTTGGATGTTCGCGGTTTGCGTTATCCCGGCATCATCAGCAACGAAACCCTTCCCGGTGGCGGAACTACTGATTACGCTGTGGCTATTTATTATGATGCTATAAAATATGGTAAATATACATGTTTTGTGAAAGAAGACACGCGTTTGCCGATGATGTATATGCCCGACTGTTTGAAAGCTACTGTTGATTTGATGCAAGCCGATTTCTCGAAACTAAAACATCATAGCGATTTCAATGTTGGCGCTATGAGTTTTTCGGTGAAAGACCTTGCGGATAGTATCAAGAAATACATCCCAACTTTTACCATTGAATATAAACCCGATTTCCGTCAAGCGATAGCCGATAGTTGGCCCGATGCAGTGGATGACAAAGCTGCTCGCGAGGAATGGGGATGGAGTCCAAGCTTTGATTTGGATATGATGACTCAGGATATGCTGAAAGTTATTGGTGAGAAACATAAGAAGGGTTTGATTTAAGAAGTACTTAAAGTGCCTAAAGTACTTCGAGTACTTAAAGTACTTTTAGAGCGAGAAGTTATTAAAGTTATAAAGTAAATTTTTATGGATAACAAGGATTTTGGTGTTCAATTAGAAAAAAGGACTTTAAAATTTGGAGTAAGTATTATTAGATTGTCAGGAACTTTACCGAATACAATAGAAGGTAAGGTTGTGAGGCAACAAATTACAAAATCAGGTACAAGTATTGGCGCAAATTATCGAGAGGCAAATCGTTCAAGAAGCAAACCTGATTTTGCCAATAAAATAAAAATATGCGAAAGCGAAGCTAATGAAACTGTTTATTGGTTAGAAATAATAAAGGAATTAGAATGGATGGATGATGCAAGACTTCAATTAATAATGAAAGAAGCAATTGAGATTCTTGCAATTTTCACTTCCATTGGAAAAAATCTAAAAAATTAATACATGCTCATCCAAATAACTTTAAACACTTCAAATACTTTAGTCACTTCAAGTACTTTAGGCACTTTAAGTACTTCAAATACTTTAGGCACTACAAGTACTTTAGGCATTTTAGGCACTTGAAGTACTTTAGGCATTTAAACAAAATAATTAATTATAAACGAAATAAAAAAAATATGCAAAAAAAAATCAATGAGTTTTTGGCTGTTGAGTTAGATAAACTGCACGAACAAAAACTTTTCAAAACAGAACGGATTATCGAGAGTCCGCAAGGCGCAGAAATCGTTGTGAAAGGCAAAAAATGTCTGAACTTCTGTGCAAATAATTATTTGGGATTGTCATCACATCCTGATTTGATAAAAGCTTCTCACGAAGAAATTGACCGTCGCGGCTACGGATTGTCGTCGGTACGTTTTATTTGTGGAACGCAAGACATTCACAAAGAATTGGAACGTAAGGTTTCTGAATTCTTGGGTATGGAAGACACCATTTTGTTTTCTTCATGCTTCGATGCTAATGGAGCCGTTTTCGAACCATTGTTGGGCGAGGAAGACGCTATCATCACCGATGCTTTGAATCATGCTTCTATTATTGACGGCATTCGTTTGTGCAAAGCGCAACGTTGGATCTACAAACATGGCGACATGCGCGATGTGGAAGAAATTGATCCTGCTAACGACAAAATGGCAAAAGGTTTGGAACGCTGCTTGAAAGAAGCCGTTGCCAATGGTTGCCGCTTTATTATGATTGCTACCGATGGTTCATTCTCTATGGATGGCGACATCGCTAAATTAGATCAGATTTGCGATTTGGCTGACAAATATGGCGCTATCGTTATGGTTGACGACAGCCATTCAACAGGTTTTTTGGGCAAAACAGGTCGCGGAACTCACGAATATCGTGGCGTGATGGGACGTGTTGACATCATCACTACTACTTTTGGAAAAGCTTTGGGCGGTGCTTCCGGTGGATGTATCTCTTCGAGCAAAGAAATCATCAATTGGATGCGCAACAAAGCTCGTCCTTATTTATTTTCAAATACTGTGGCTCCCGCTGTGGTTGGCGGTACGCTTAAGGTTATGGAAATCCTGATGGGATCAACCGAACTGCGCGACAAATTGGAACGCAATACCAAATATTTCCGCGAAAAAATGACAACGGCAGGTTTTGATATCATTCCTGGCGATCATCCAATCGTAGCTATTATGTTTGGAAAATATCCCGACTGCTCCAAATTGGCAGTTGACTTTGCAAACAAAATGTTGGAAGAAGGCATCTATGTCATCGCATTTTCGTTTCCGGTTGTTGCCAAAGGCAAAGATCGTATTCGCGTTCAGGTTTCTGCAGGACATTCACAGGAACATTTGGAAAAAGCTATTGCAGCTTTCACTAAGGTGGGCAAAGAATTGGGCATGATCTAGGCGAGGGAAGCTCCAAATTTCAAGGGGATTAAGGGAGGAGCAAAGAACCAAGCTCCAAATTCCAAATTCCAAATTCCAAGGGGGATTAAGGGAGGGATATAATGATAAAATGAAAGTTTTGTCAATATCCTTTCTCTAATCCCCCTTTTTTATTTTGTTAAATTGGAATCTTAGGTATTGAAATTTGGAATTTGGATCTTCTCCTTGGAATTTGGGTTTTGGAATTTGGAATTTGGGTCTTGCATTTGGGGTCTTCCCTCCGCAAAGTCACGCGAAGCTATTTGTAATTGCAAGCTTAACCAATCCCGCAACGCTACTGACTTCTAGCTTCCTGTAGATATTTTTTCTGTGAGTTCTAACCGTATGAATTGCTAAAAACAGGATTTCAGCAATTTTATTATCGGTCAATCCTTTTACGATATGCTGCATCACTTCTTTTTCGCGTTTGCTAAGTTTGCATATCGCAAGTTGTTGCCGAAGTTTTTGATTTTCCGAAAGCATATCTTTCAAACGTGGCTCTTGGGTTGACGGGTTGGTGATATCAATCAGCGCACCTGAAATCAAATAGGGAGTGCCATCGGCGTTGCGCTGAAACACTTTTATATAAATATGCAACCATTTCCACTTTCCATTTTCAGGCTGCACCTGTATCGTGGATTCAATCGTCTCGTCAGAAGTGTGTAGTTTATTCATGGCAATTCGCAGCACTTCTAAATCGTTGGGATGGCAATATTGGCTGCCAAGCTCATAATTTATATGGTTGCGCCTATCTTTGCTAAAGCCCATTATATCAGCAGCCCTTTGGTTCATCCAAATTGTTTGTTGACTATTGGCATCATTTATAAAACTGCCAACAGGATGCTGCTCTACATATTCCGACAAAAATTCAGTCCTAATTGCTTTCGCAATGTCAAACGTATTAAATGGAATATTGGATTTAGATTCTTTCTTTTCCATGTTTATTAATTTTTTAGCACAACAAAGATAAATATATTTTTTGAATCAATATGTGAATATTCATCAAAACAAAAATATTTACTCACTAGCAATGATTTTTATCAGTGTTAAGATAAATAAAAAATACCTCATTTGCGGTATATCTTTTAGCGAAATAGGTATTATCTTTGCAAATGTTTTCAACACAATTAGATTTTTCGATTTCACCATAAAAAAGATTATTGAGCATGTTCACCACATCGAAAATAAAGTATTCCTTGCCAAATAGCTCTTGCCCCGTGTTGAAGGGCATAGAGGTTGATTTGATTTCGATGCAGTTTGATAAAAATCCCCCTTCAATTTCCATAAAAAATTGGCAGCATAGTTTCACTTGCTCCTATTATATTATAGGTACTATATCGGATTCGCTATTTCCTATATCGGATTTTTCAAAATCTATATCGGTTTCGGCAAATCCCATATCGGATTCTAAAAAACCTATATCGGATTTCAAAAGCCATATATCGGATTCCATAAGAACTATTTCGGTCTTTAAAAAACTTATATCGGATTTCAAAAAATCTATATCGGATTCCTTAAAACCTATGTCGGATTTCACGAAACCTATATCGGATTTCACAAATCCCATGTCGGATTTCACAAATCCGATATCGGATTTACAAAATCCGAGACTAGAAATTGTCAATAAATTAACGAATAAACATCAATTTATAAATAAAATTTAACTCCTAAAAAATTAAACCTTATGAAAAAAGTCGTATTAAATTTAAAACAACTCACTATTCTTGAAAAGATTGAAAAAGGCAACCAACAAAAGAATGCCATGACCACCAATCCAAATTTTACTACACCTAATCCCTCATTAACTGTAGTAGGAAATGCCATTGACGGGCTTGAGACTGCCAACAATGAATATGAAGCCGCTAAGAGTGTGGTGGATGAAAAGTTGGCTATATTGAATCAGAAAGAAGTAATTTATGACAACACTATGACCAAACTTGCCAATTATGTTGAAAACACAGCCGATGGCAACGTAGCAATAATTTTAAGTGCTGCCATGAAACCAAAAGCCGACTCAACAAAAAGCACCACCGTATTGAACAAACCCGAAAACCTTTCGGCTAGCGCGGGCGATGCTGCAGGTTCTGTTGATTTGCAATGGAACAGCGACCCCAAATCAAGTGGTTATAATATTGAAATGTGTTTTGATCCCATTGAAGCAACAAAATGGGCTTTCAAAAAAACCTCACTCAAATCTAGTTGCACCATCACCGGTTTGGTTAGCGGACAAAAAGTTTGGTTTCGCGTTTGCGCCATCAACACCATTGGCGAAAGTGCTTGGAGCAATCCGGTGCCGATAACTGTTCCATAAGGGGCGGATTAAAACTTCAGGAGAATGTTCAGATTGATGGGGTGAAACCTAAAGGTTTGGATGTGCGTATGAATACAATTATTATAAAAACTAATTTATGAAGAAACTACTATTTGTTCTGATTGTTCTTGTCTTTATACCTTTTATTATAAAGGCTGCAATTGATGTTCCGAAAATAAGTGAAATTACGATTGCTCCGAAAGCAATAAAAGAGTTGACTAAAAAACAACAAGATTCAATTGCAACAGCAAAAGCCGATTCAACAAAAAAAGCAAAACATGCAGCCGATTCAATCATTGCAGCTAATGGAATGATTTCGCAAGTTACCGGTGTTTTTTCGATTAACAGAAAAGATTCAACCAAAGCAATAATCGGAGATTTCATAAAAGTTCATGTGGATCGAATTTATAATATTCTTGATACATTAGCTAAAGGGAAAAGAGATTCCATTTTTCTTTTTCTTAATGATATACCAATGACGGAAATTCATCCTTATACTATAGGTTTCGGTGATTCGGGTAAAGGATACTTTATGTTTGAATTACGACGCGATTCAGTAGCTTTACAAAAAATTGATCCATATTTCGAATATATGTGGAGCACTCAAAAAATGTTAGTTAGTGTAGGTGTTAGAAATAAACATATACATTCTGAACAACAAATATCGATAGCATATACATCTTTAGGATTGACATTTTTTGTTTTTAGTTTGTTGTTTTTGATTATTATGGGAATTATCATTGCATCTAAAGAAAACTATATAGTTCGCCTTGGTGACAAACCTACCTCTCCCTATAGCCTTGCTCGTTGTCAACTTGCTTTCTGGACAGTTTTGATTGCACTCTCTTTTCTTTATTTATGGATAGTAAATGGTGTGGCGCCTACCCTGCCGCCATCTGTTCTTATTTTGCTTGGAATTAGTATGGCAACCACTGCAACTGCTGGTTATATTGATTACAGCAAAAAAGATACGGATAAGCCGAATATCAATATTGGTCATAAGAATTTCTTATATGATATTTTATCCGATGGCACGGGAGTCAATATACAACGTTCGCAGATGTTTCTTTGGACCCTTATCCTTGGGTTTATTTTTCTATATGCAGTGTTTTCACATCAAAAAATGCTAAATTTCAACGATACGCTTCTTATCCTGATGGGTATAAGTTCAGGAACTTATGCCTTATTAAAGACACAAGAAGCACCTTTACCAACAACAGGAACTCCTCCGGTTACTACTACCGCAACAACGCCTTTACCAACAACCCCCACAACAGTGGCAACAACCGCCGCGGCAACGGCAGCAATAGCAGCATCAACAGCAGCAAACGCAGCGGCAACAGCAACAGCAGCATCGGAAGCAGCAACAACAGCAGCGGCTGAAGCAACAAAAGCGGCTGCAGGAGTATCAGCAGCAAATGCAGGAGCAGGAACAAGTGGTGCAGCAGGAGCAGGTGTAGATTCAGGAGTAGCAGGAGCTGCAAATACAGGAGCAGCAGGAGCTGTAGATGCAGGAGCAGCAGGAGCAGCAAATGCAGGCACAGGAGAAGCAGGAGTTTCAAATGCAGGCGCGGCAGCAGGAATAGCAGATGCAGCAGGAATAGATCCAAAATAGTACCATAAAGAAATTAAAAATAAACAGCGGAAGCCGAAAAGCTGAGGATAGAGTAGGCAAAATTTAAAATTTGTATTATGAAAAGTCCATTGTTACCTATTAATATAATGTCATGCTATAAAAATAAAGTAGGCGATTTGCTTCCTTTACCTTCTCGAATGGCAAAATGCACACCTGATACTCATAATGCTATTTTTAATATTGCTGCCGAACTAGCAACTAAAGGCGGGAAGCTAATCCTAAGCGACCTTTTCCGCAGCTATGATATGCAGCTTCAAGCCTACCTAGATTATGCACATAAAAAGAAGTCGGGCTTCAGTCCTGCTCCGGTAGGAAGTTTGCATGAAGCAGGACGTGCCTTTGATTTAGATTTAAGTGCCATAAAAATTAGTCTGGCAGA
>CAIOYH010000092.1 GCA_903862465.1 uncultured bacterium
AAAAGGAGAATCATTAAGAAAGAAAATGTAAAAAAATATAGTATCTTTGCAGTCCAATTGTCCTTTGAAAAAGTGGCACACTTTGCTCCGGAATCACTGGCATGGTTTGAGCGGAATAGTTACATAGTGCGATTCATTGCCAAAATGTCATAACTAATTCTATTATCCATATATCAAAATTTTTATTGATTTGCTAAACCCTATTTAATAAACATTGCGAACAAAATTTCCGTTCCGAAAAACTTGGCAAAGATACACCGATTTTTCTAAAAACCTAATTATTTTTTATAAATATGCAAAAAATAATTTTTAAGCATTGGAATACATTTATTTCCAGACAAATTATTGTTGTATTATTTTTTAGTTTACAGGAAATTGTTGCTAGATAATCGGCAAGCTACGTTTTTTTATGTAGCAACCCTGCTTTTTCTAAAGCATTTTTCCAACTTCCAAATCTCAGATTATAAGTAGAAACTGCATGTTTTCCATTTTTACGATAATAGGTCATCAGAGATTCATTGCTTTTTTTAAATTTGTTAGCTTGTTTTAAATCATTAAGTAAATCCTCTTCTGATGCTATGACTTTAGGAATTTTTATTTTATTATCGTTATTTATTCCGGCTTTTTGTAAAGCATTACTCCATTTGTGAAATTTTTTATAAATATGATTTCTGTTGAACTTCCCGTGTTTAATATAAAGTGAGAAGGTCAGTTGGAAGTCGGGAAATTGATTTGCTACTTGTTTGATATCCTCTAAGCAGTCATTTTCTGTAACTTTTTTATTTAGTAATCCTGCTTTTTCTAAAGCATTTTTCCAACTTCCAAATTTTCTATAAAATCCAGAAATTGCATATTTTCCATTTTTAGTATAATAAGATGACAAAGTTTCATTAGCTATTTTATGTTTAGAAGCTTGTATTAAGTCATTTAGTAAATCCTCTTCAGAATTTCTGGGTTTATGAATTATTCTTTTATTTTCGTATTTTATTCCGGCTTTTTCTAAAGTATTTTTCCAACTTCCAAATCTTATATTAAAAGTAGAAATTGAATATTTTCCATTTTTAAGATAATAGGCACGCAAAGATTCATTGCTTTTTTTATGTTTGTCAGCTTGTTTCAAGTCATTTAGCAAATCCTCTTCTGAACTTCTGGGTTTACGATTTTTTATTTTATAGTCGTTATTTATTCCGGCTTTTTTTAGAGCATTTTTCCAGTTTCCAAATCTCTTAAAATAAGTAGAAATTGCATATTTTCCATTTTTAAGATAATAAACATGGAGCGATTCATTATCTTCATTAAGTTTGTTTGTTTGTTTTAAGTCATTTAGTAAATCATTTTCTGAAATTTTGAATTTACGAATTGTTTTTTTATTCGAGTTGTCTATTCCGGCTTTTTGCAAAGCAGAAAGCCAACTGCCAAATTTATGACAAATTTGAGTTCTGCTGAACTTACCGTGTCTGGTGTAAAATGAGCAGTTCAGTTTATCATTGGGAAATTGGTTTGCTACTTGTCTGATGTCCTCTATATATTGATTTTCAATATTATTTTTATGTGGTAATCCTGCCTTTTCTAAAGCATTGTCCCAGCTTCCAAATCTCGTATGATAAATAGAAATTCCATAATTTCCATTTTTACGATAATAAATTTGCAACGTTTCATTGTCTTTTTTATCTTGGTTGGCTTGTTTTAAGTCATTTAGTAAACTCTCTTCAGAGATTTTAAATTTATAAATGTTTATATTATTATCGTTTATGATTCCGGATTTTTGTATAGCATTGCTCCAACTGCCTAATTTAAAAATAATTGCATATCTGCTGAATTTACCGTGTTTATCATAAAGTGAGCAGGTCAGTTTCAGATGAGGAAATTGATTTGCTACTTGCTTGATATCCTCTATATAGTCATCTGCTTTATTATTTTTATGTGGTAATCCTGCCTTTTCTAAAGCATTTTTCAAACTTCCAAATTTACTATAAAATGTAGAAATTGCATATTTTCCATTTTTAGCATAATACGTTGACAAAGTTTCATTAGCTTTATTATGTTTGTAGGTTTGTTTTAAGTCATTTAGCAAATCTTCTTCCGTGATTTCGAATTTATAATTGTGTATATTATTAGCGTTTATGATTCCGGATTTTTGTATAGCATTACGCCAACTGCCTAATTTATGAATAATTGCATATCTGGTGAATTTACCATGTTTTTTATAAAGTGAGTAGGTAAGTTGCGAGTTGGCAAATTGATTTGCCACTTGTTTAATATCTTCTAAATAGTCATTTTCTGTATAAATAGGAAATTGTTTTAAACCTGCCTGACTCACAATATGTTTCCATGAGCCAAATCTCTTTTCAACAGTTGAAAAAGCATACTTACCTTTAGATTTGTACAAAGATACTGAGAGTTTTTGACCAGGAGATTCATTTGCTACTCTCGTGATGTCATTAATTAAGTCAGCAATTGAATATTGTTGCTTTTTTCTTCTTGGTTTTTTTTCCATTTTGTTTAAATTATATTTCAATAAAATAATAGTACATTAAAACGGTTGATGTTATTTAGAAACTCTGAACTATAACCTATGAACTTCCTTATCGTTTTTAGGTAGTAATCCTGCTTTTTCTAAAGCTTTGCTCCAACTTCCAAATTTTATGTAATAACTAGAAAATGAATGCTTTCCATTTTTAAGATAAAAGGAACGCAACGATTCATTGCTTTTTTTAAGTTTGGCAACTTTTTTCAAGTCATTTAGTAAAACCTCTTCGAAATTTTCGTATTTGGAAATTTTTTTCTCAGTATTATCTTTAATCCCGGCTTTTTCTAAAGCATTTTTCCAACTTCCAAATCTTTTATTAATAGTAGTAATTGAATATTTTCCGTTTTTACGATAATACTTTCTGAGATATTCATTATTTATATTATGTTTGTAAGCTTGTTTTAAGTCATTTAGTAAATCCATTTCAGAGATTTTGCATTTATAAATGTCACGATTATGTTCATTTATTATTCCGGCTTTTTGAAGAGCATTACGCCAACTGCCAAATGTATACTGAAATTGATTTTTGGTGAACTGACCATGTTGACAATAAAGTGAGTAGGTCAGTAGTGAGTTGGGAAATTGGGTTGCTACTTTTTTGATATCCTCTAAATAGTCATTTTTGGTGTATTTTTCAAATGGTATTCCTGCTTTTTCTAAAGCATTTTTCCATTCTCCAAATCTATAATAAAACGTAGAAATTGAATGGTTTCCATTTTTTATATAATAGGTAGAGAACGATTCATTATCATTTTTAAGTTTGTAGACTTGCTTTAAGTCATTTAGTAAATCCTCATCTGAATCTTTTAATCTACGAGTTCTTGGATTCTTCTGGTTGTCTATTCCTGATTTTTGTACAGCATTATTCCAACTGCCTAATTTATAAATAATTGCAAATTTGCTAAATTTACCGTGTTTATCATAAAGTGAACAGCTCATTCGCAAGTTGGGAAATTGGTTTGCTACTTGCTTGATATCCTCTAAATAGTCATTTTCGGTGTATTCTTCAGATACTATTCCTGCTTTTTCTAAAGCATTTTGCCAACTGCCAAATCTCCTATGTATCGTCACAAGTGAATATTTTCCATTTTTACTATAATAATTAAACATAGATATATTCTTATTTTTATGTTTGTTAGCTGTTGTTAAGTCATTCAGTAAATCTTGTTCAGAGAATTGGAATTTAGATATTTTTATTTTGCTATGGTTTTCTATTCCGCATTTTTGTAATGCATTACGCCAACAGCCAAATCTATAGTAAATTGTATTACTTTTGTATTTACCGTATTTATCATAAAAATTCATTGTTAGTGACACATCGGGAAATTGGTTTGCTACTTGTTTGATATCCTCTAAAAAATCAGTATTGGAATAGGTATGAAATTGGTCTAAACCCGTTTGATTCACAGCCTGGGTCCAAGTCCCAAATGTTTTTAAAATGGCTGAAACAGTGAAGTTACCTTTTAATCTGTAAAAAGATTCTGTAAGTTTTTTATCAGGAAATTCATTTGCTACTCTTTTGATGTCTTGAATCAGGTCAACGCTTGTATAGTGTTGACTTTTTACATTTGATTTTTTTCCCATTTTGCTAAAATTAAACTTAGTTCAAAATAATTGTATATAAAAACGGTCGATGCTATTCAGACATAGAAAAACTCTAAACTCCGAACTAGGAACTCTAAACTATGAACTAGGAACTCTGAACTCAAAAATCATAATCCCTCGGTTCCCCATTCAACTCCCGTCCGTGAAGAATGGCTTCATATTGCCATCCCCAGTCTTCCATTCTAAAAAGAGGTTGCACTTCTTCGAAACCCAAATTCAAATCTATGCTAACGCGATATTGCTTGTAAGCGAATGGCATAGCTTCGGCAATTTTTTCCCGACGAAATTTGTCGGCTATCTTATGCACTGCCTCTTTCCAATCAAACCAAGCTTCAATCGGTATCAATTTATCGGCTTTGCATAAAATGTCGAGATCCTTATCCAAAAATTCATCAAAATCAAAATTTCGCTCTTCGCCACCATATCTGTCAAAAATATCTTGCGTTTGTTTGTCTTCAAAAGTTTTTACAAACCAAGTCATCCAACCATCTTCAAAGTAGTCCAAATGCGGTCGGCGATCTACATCTATTTGCGGGGCTGCTGCATCAGAGCTTGCGGCTTGTGTTTCTGCAACTTTCTGTTGTTCAACCTTTTGGACTTCTGCTTCAACTTTTTTCTTTTTGTCATTTTTTACGCGTTCTGCTACCCATAATTTATAATAAAAAGCTTCTTTATCGCCTTTGATATCAGGAAATTCCATATAAATAGATAAGCCCGTCTGCCCGTTATGAAAATCATACCATTCCGGAAAACTCGCCATTTCGCTTTCGTCGTTATATTCCTTTTTTCGTTCAGCATAGTTTTGCCATCTGAAGAAAAATCCGTGCCCAGCCTCATAGTTATCTGATAGAAGATAACGAAGATACATTTCAACTTCATCTTGATTGATAGGCTCAATAAATGAGCAATTAAAAATATTATCTTCCCAATAATAAAAATCGAAGCCAATGTTGATTTCTTTGATGTCGAGTTTTTCGGCACGCCACAAACATTGTGCATCGAAAAGTTTTTTCTGCTGAATTTCCTTAAGCCCTTTGGTGGCAAGCTCCACCCATTGCAAATCTTCGGCATCGTTCCAAGCAACATGCTGTGGACCCCAATCTAACCAATTGACTTTGTCAGAAGCATATTCGTCAATAAACCTTTCGCGAGCATGTGGAGGCGTCTTTTCAAGATAGGATAAAAATATGGCGTTATTCTTTAATTCCTGCTTAAATTCAATAAGTTTTTGCTGTTTCCAAATAGCTTTTTCTTTTTCTTCTTGTGGATTCATGGTTTTTATTTTTGATTTGAGACCCGCCTGTCTTACGTCAGTCGGGCAGGTTTTTGAATTATGATTTATGAACAACGAACTCTGAACTACGAACTATGAACTAGGAACTCTGAGCTAGATTTTCCTTTTTCAAGAAATCAAAATTTGCCGGCTCGCCCTTCCATACACGAGCCTCCAATATTTTTTTTCGATTATCTATAGAATGTTTATGTTTCCCTTCTTCCGTGCCCCAATCGAATTCCTCACCGTTTTTTATACATTGTCGATAGTTATCAAAAATATAAGGAAGAATTTCTATCATAGTTCTTTCTTCATATTGGTCATGTGCTTCTTTGATGGCTACACGAAAATCGTTGTTAGAATTTATGGGAACAAATTCATCTAATTCTTGTAAATAAATCACATCCATTTCTATTTCCTCACCGCCCTCCAATCTACGTTCCCATTCCCGAGTGGCGTGATAATATTTTTCTACCTCACGGGACTCTATATTATGAACAAGTTCATCCATAATCTCCTTATTACGAACATGCAAATGAATATATTTTGGATCATTTTTATGCTCTTCTCTATACGCTTCATTAAGTTTTTTTATATGTTCATCTCTGATTTCTCGATTTTCATAATGTAATTTTCGCATGGCAAGCGATTGATATTTTCTAGTTTTTAAATACTCAGGCGATAGGGTTTGGGGATGTATATGTTCTTCCCAAATGTCATTATATTTTTCCTCTAGATCGGTGCGCCTACAGGGCAAATCTAGTAGGTAAGCTGTTCCAAACCAAGTATCATAATAATAAAACCAAGGAGGAATATGTGTGATCGAATTCTCAATAAAACAAGATTGTTGATTATGATAATATAATATAGGTGCAACACAACTTGCCCATTCATCGTCATATTCTTCATCAAATTCAAGTTTTTTTCTATTGCTAGGCACCCAATTTTTCAATTGTTTAAATTGCATATAACAATCCAATTCTTTTTGAGTGATAGGCTCCACAAAAGTGCACGAATTCGGGTCATTAGCAAAATTAATAAAATCAACGGATGATTCAATCCCATCCAAATCCATCTCCCCTGCCACCCAACGACATTTCATATCAAAAAGCTTTTTTAAAAAAATCTCATTAAACAGTTCCATCGCCTCCTCAAAATAATGATTATCCATGCGCAATCGAAACCGTAATCTATCATCCGCATTAGCATACCAATCAGATTTGCGTTGTGCATAATATTTTATAAAGCTTTCAACCGATTGGGGATTATAGCCTTTAAAGAAATTCAAAAAACGTTCTTCCGTTTGCAATTGTTTAATGGTTTCTTCATACATTTTACTCTGCTTTTCAGCTTTTTCAACATCTCTGTTTCTTAATTCTTCAAAAGGATTGTCAGTCATTGCTATTGATTATAAAGGTTAATAAATATTTAGTTTACAGTCGTATAAATCATTTGTTTAATAAAGAAATAAATTTAGGAAAGAGCGAAATTAATTTGCAATTTCGTATCTAAATCAAAGATGTATAAATTTCCTTATTTCATTTATAAAATGCCACTACAAAATTACAAAATATATTTATTTACAATTAAAAAAATATTCAATTCATAGTAAAAATTTATATTTCTCCATCATAAAAGTTAATTTTGATTAGAAGTTTTTATGAAACCCTGACAAACAACTGTTCCTAAAAAAAAAGAAGCAACCATGTTTTTTAACCTTAGAAGAAAGGCTTAGCAATGGTAAAATTTAACCTTATTACCTTATTTTTTTTCGATATTACTTCTATTCCGAAAAATCTTTATGCTGACATCATGGCTAAAAAAATTCAAAGCCCGAAAATAGAATACAGTCGCCCATGTTGCCGTTTTCATCATTTTTATAATTGATTGAATACGTGAAGGAAGAGACTTATATTCTCACGGAATTGAATTATATCCTGACGGAAGAGACTTATAAACTGACGGAAATGATTTCAAAACTCACGGAATTGATTTCACCGTTTAAGGAAGCAACTTCAAACCTCACGGAAAAGACTTCTAAGCTAACGGAAGAGACTTCGTCCATTAAAACTTGACTGCTATGCTAGCGGAAGAGAGTTATACGCTAACGGAAGACACTTCACAGCTAACGGAAGAGACTTATAAACTAGCGGAAGACACTTCACAGCTCAAGCGGAGCATACTTTTTGTGCGGAATTCAATTTAAAATACGCGGAATTGACTTATAAACTCACGGAAGACACTTCTGAATTGACGAAAGAGACTTTAAACCCAACGGAAGCGACTTTAAACCCAACGGAAGCGACTTTAAACCTGAAGGAATTGAGTTCAATATTACGGAATTATATAATCTATCGTCGTATTCGTCGTGATATTTTGATTTTCTGTCACGGCAAACGAGTTCGTGAAGTTCGAACTCATATAATCTCCCGAGAGATATTGCCCGTCGTGGTTCCTATCTATCAACGAATATAAATAGTATTTCCCGGGATGGATATTTCGTATCTTATATTGAACGGTGTTAGTCGAAAGATAAACGTATTTCGAAATATATTTTAGATTATCAGGAATATAGGTATAACCATTAAACAAGGGTTGGGTCGTAAACATCACGAAAACCTCATCATTGGCACTCGTGGTCAAACTACCATCAATCGTGATGTTTACGGTCACGCTGCCCACATAAGGTTGCGTCACCGAACTATATGGATCGTGTGCAAAATCAAAGAAAATGCTCTCGGTCATACCGTCAAACACATTCGAAAAATCCTTCACCATAATGGGTTGAGGATAATTGAAATGCGCAGTGGCTTCGGTGGCATTATCTCTAGTCCCGAGTGTTGCGGTGAAGGTAGAATGAGGCACCAAAGGATACACCGTATTGAATTTATTGGTAAAAACCTTCATCACCATGCCTTCCGGAGTAAATCTGAACTCCGTGCAAGCGCGTTTTGTCCCCTTCACAAAGTCGCTGAAACGATAATAATTGTCGTTATCCACAACAGAATCCATCACTTCATACGTTACGCAGCATTGATTCTTAAAACATCCTTCTGTGCGCATTGCCACCTTCAATTTATTTTGATGTTTCACAATAAAAAAGCTGATATTGTTGATAGTATTCGTGTCGAGCAAGGAGAATTGCGATATCTGCGCTTCCGAAACGGGACGAAAGTCCACATACCAATTGGAAAAGCTTCCTGCCGGAGTGGTCGAAGTGACAAGTCCGTGCCACAAGCCGGGTATCTTTTTCAGAAACTCATAACCAAATACTTCGTTTTTAATTTCTGTATCTCTTTTGCAGTTGATAAAAAGAAATAAGGTGCAAGCGATGGCAAATAGCGGATAAATAAAAAGGCTGTTTTTGTTTTTCATGATAAAAAATTTAGGCAAAGATATAGATATTGTGTTGAATGACAAAATTTATCTTTCACCTTGCTTAGACAAGGAATGTCTCGGGATAATCAAACCCATTATAATGCTGCGCTGAACTGATATAAGCCCCGGCAGGATAAACCAACATGAAATCCCCTGACTTGATACTGTCCGGTAACCGAACATTTTCGGCAAACACGTCATGGCTGTCGCAGGTGGGACCCGTAATTATATACTGTTGAAATGAAGTTTCGTTTGGAATGTGATACGGATAAATTATCGCATAAGAAATATGACTCATCACCCATTGAAACCCTTGAAAGATGCCACTATCCAGAAAAATCCATCGTTTATTTTCCCGCTGAATAACATCCACCACCCTGCAGACCATAGTGGCAGCATTGGCTAATAAAAAAGACCCGGGTTCGGCAATAATGCGGATGTCATATTGCTTTTGTATCGCATTGAGCTGTGGTTTTATTTTATGAGCAATAGCCTCAAGCAAAGCATAAGAATCGCAATTATGAGCAGGGAAACCGCCTCCGATATTAAGGAACTTTAGATGAATATCATTTCGGTTCAATTCTTCAAAAAGTTCCGAAACGATCGCAATAGCATTCGAATATGTCTCCGGATTTTTATTATTCCAGCCAACATGAAAGGCAATGCCGTTTGGATTTAGGTTCAGGTCAATGGCTTTTTTCATCAGCCTCACAACCTCCGTTTGTGGAATGCCAAATTTGTCGTTCAAAGCCCATTCTGCACCCAAATTGGAAATACTCAAACGAGCAAACACTGATGACTGAGGCGCATTAACGGCAATTTTCTCCAATTCTGTTTCTGTGTCGAAAGCAAAGTCTCGAATGCCATAAAGGTAGGCTGCTTGGATATGACTTGAAATCTTAACGGGATTAGAAAAGATGATGCGCTGACCGGGTATCTTCAACGTTTCTAAGATGGAAAGCTCGCCCAAAGAAGCAATTTCGAAATTAGTGCCCAATTGATTCAAGCAAGTAATCACTTCAGGTGTATGGTTTACCTTAACCGGAAAATAGACATTGGAACCAGGAAATTCGAATTGTTGAAGTAGTGTATGAAGATTGGCAGCAATTTGGTCTTGGCTGCAAATGATAGTGGGAGTTGTGAAGGTGTTTTGCAAGGAAGCCGATAAACTTCGTTCTAAATGTGGAGGTAATGCAGAAAAATCAAACATAGCAGGAATTGAAAAGGGGCAATCACTTGCCCCTTTTATGTATTACAGCAATCCGCCGTTTTTATAAATTTGATATTGCGCATCATAAAACTTATTGGTGTGCGCTGTTTTGTTGTTTTGCAGATTGGTGATTTCGCCACTCAGAAAGTCAATCTTAATGGTATCGCCATCATTCAGTTCAAGCAGGTCGAGCATTTCAGGTTTGTAAGTGAGTATCGGAAAGGCTGCATTGATAGCATTGCGTTCATAGATGGCGCCATAAGATTCGGCTAAAATACACGAAATTCCTAAAGAAATAAAACAATCCACCGCTTGCTGACGTGAGCTGCCTGCACCGAAGTTCTTAGCGGTAATAATGATATCTCCTGCCTTGGCTTTCTTTGCAAAATCCTCATAGCCTTTCAGATTATCGAAGGAATATTGCCCCATTTCATTGATATTGGTGATAGCCAAATAGCGATTGTGGAAAATCATATCGGTATCAATATCATCTTTTTTAATAATCCAAACTTTACCGTGAACCACTGATGGTTTTTCGGTTTTAGTGCCCACTTCAGACTTTGCTGTTGGCTTCATGATACCAAGTTTGCCGAATAGGGCAGGCTCATCAGGCAGTTGATCAGGAGTGGTGATGAAACCTGCCACCGCTGAAGCTGCTACCACAGCAGGTGAAGCCAAATAAACATATCCTTTGCCTTGTTTGCCATCAAAATTGCGGTTCCCCGTGCTAATGGTAACTTCTTGAGGACCGTTTTGACCCACCTGTCCGGCAGCACAACCGGCACAACCGGCATTAGAAACCATAGCTCCGGCATCTTTAAATATTTTCACCAAGCCTTCGTCCAAAGCTTGATTCCAAATAGCATCCGTTGCAGGAACAACTTTGAGAACCACCTGAGGAGCCACTTTTCTACCTTTCAGAATTCCTGCTGCAATGCGCAAATCGTCAATACGACCGTTGGTGCAACTTCCTAAAAAAGCGGAATCAATTTTGGTGCCTTTCACCGATTCTACAGATGTATCATCATGTGGATGACCAGGCTTAGCCACCATCTGAACAAATTTGCTGATATCAATTTCATGCGTTTGTTCGTAAACGGCATTGTCATCAGCCTTGATCAATTCAATAGTATCTCCTGTGATATTTTCAAAATGCTTGATGATTTCAGCATTTGGAGTAAAGAAAATGATGATAGCGCCCATTTCTGTCGCCATAGATGAGATAGTAATGCGCTCGTCAAGGGTGAGTTTTTCAGCTTCCTCGCCATAAATCTCTACCGATGTTCCTAAGAGTTTATTGGCACCAAAAATGCCAAGAAGATTCAAGACGATATCTTTAGCCGATACATTGGCAGGACGTTTTCCTGTGAAGGTAATCTTTACGGATTGCGGAACTTTAAACCAAACAAAGCCTTTTGCCCAAGCAGCAGCAATGTCTTGGTCGCCCATGCCTTGTCCGAAAGAACCTAAGGCACCCATGATATTAGCATGAGAATCAGTAGAAACAAAAGTACTTCCAGGCCAAGCCAAGCCACTGTCAATGGCAAGATGGGTTCCGATGCCCGAATCAACATCATACACTTTAATGTTATTTTCGCGGGCATATTGTCTGCAATAATGTTGGTTGGCTGCATACTTCTGATCCGAACCACCCGGATTACAATCAAAGGTAAATACAGTCTTGCTTGAATCATTTACTGTGAGACCATTATCTAAGAGGTTTTTCACCACATTAGCGCCGCCGAAATCGCGAGCAGCTCGGGTGTCTATAATCACATCAATGATATCATCAGGCTTTACTGTTGATAGATTGGAATGTTTTGCGAGGATTTTTTCTATGAGTGTCATATTAATCGTTTTAATGAGTTACTTTAATCTATCCCGAAAAGGTTCAAAAGTCATAAAATCCGCATGATGAACCACAAAGGCTTCGGTGGTTCTTTTCACCATATCGCCTTCACCCGCATGAGTAGCAATGATATGACAAACCTCTGCAGGAACACCACATTGTTCTGCCAAAGAAACACCGCTAAACGGATGACGCAAATATTTGCCGTATTTACCCTGAACCGATTTGCCGTCTTTCAGTTCGTATTCCAATAGTTTACCAACATCGGCAAGAATAGCACCGGCAATCAACACATCCATATTAACAGGAAGGTCTTCTTTAAAAAACTTATTCATTTGGTCGCCGCAGTCTTTTGCAATATGCACCACTGCACGTTTGTGTCCCATGAAAGTTACCTTCAAATCGGGTCCACAGAGCAGTGTGAAGGGAATTGTGTTTAAATCTTTTACTGTGAGCACGCTTTTTTCAAGGGCAAGCTCCCAAGTTTTGGCTGTTGCTACTCTCAAGGATTCATCTTTAATCCACAAGAGTTCGGGCCATAATTCTAATACTTCTGCATTCATTTTCTTTTGTTTTAAGTTAGTATTTTTTATTTATTTCTATCACCAATAATTTGGTTTATAAGGAAAAACATCTACAAGCTCGCCAGAATAATAAAATTCATAAGCTAAAGCTCCAAATGTATAATTTTTATCATGGATTTTTATAGTTGAACCACCCACCGACGGATTCTTCTTTGGAACAGACACTGCATAGCCCACATTATATAAGGTAGCCAATATCTCAGGACGATTGGATATATCAAAACCTGACCGTTTCCATTGCTGCCTGATTTCTTTCAAAATAACGGCGGCATATAAATAAGAGTAATAATGATTCCGATAGTTGACAAGCCTATCGTAACGTTCTTTAGTGATATCTCCGGAGTTGAAATCCAACAAATGAACATATTTCTTCCCGGGATAAAAGATAGAAGCCGAATCTTTCAGATACTTCTCGGCATTGATTGCCGCTTCCTCTTTGATACCCGTCACACCCAACGCGAAATTAGCTTCCACGGAAAGAATCTTTAAGGGGCTGATAACCTTCTTATACATCTCCCGTGAGGAATTAAACAAACGCATCTGTTCGCCCATCAACACACAAACCACCAAACGGGGCTCCACATTCATAGCTGTGGAGGCGCTATCAATCAGCGCCGAATCTTTTATCACAGCAATCTTAAAATCCGACCACTCGGGAATGTTCATCCATTCGAACAGATTGCAACTTTTCGATGTCGCGCTTGTTTCTCTAGAATATAAGAGATTACATTCACTGATTTTTGAATTATACCCATTGCTATCAATCATGCTCAGGTTGATGGCATCTATCATGCGTTCAGCTAATGAGATATTTTTGTGTTGCACATAAGCCTTGTGAATTAATTGCGCATTAATCGGGTAATATTCGTTCAAAACATTGAGTTTTGCATAAAACTTCGCGATGCGCGAAACTTCATTTCTAGAGGTATCAGATTGAATGCTGCCATAATCGTCGCCCATTTTCTGAAAATAGCGATCGTTATAATCAACCGCACCCGGATCATTGAACAGATGAAGTTTGATGCCAATAAAAGCAGAAGTGAGCACAAAACCATTCAACGCAAACAGCAAAATCACCGTTATCGTTGTGTATTTAATAGTTTTGTTCTTCTTTAATCGCTGATACATTATCCTCTAATTTAATTTGTAATCTTTTTATGAAACCCCAAAACATTTGGTAGTTTCCACAATTTCGTATTATCATCATCAGGATTTGAACCTGACACATAGTTGCCAAACTTGCATAGTTCAACATCTGCTGCCTTCACATAAATTGAAGTTTCTGGTCCACCTTCCATGTACATTGCCGTTTGAATATTTAAATCCACACCCAACATAAAATCAATAAACTCATTGGCATTGTAGGGTGAGTGCGCAAACAAAAACAACACATTGCCTGCTTTATCTTTTGCAAGAACGCACATACTACAACTCAAAATGGGCTTGTGACTCCAATAAATGGCGTTCCCCATATTATCTATCATGCGTATAGATTGAAAACAACAATTGTAGTTTTCAAGGATGGCTTTCCAATCCTGATTCGTCATATCCACAATTTGAAACGCGGGCAGCGACGCATTCTTGGGATTAAATACCGCCAACGCATTAAAACTTTCTTTCACCACGGGATTGTTCACGAATGTATAGTTCTGCATATATCCCATCGCTGTGATATTGTCTTTCAAGGAATACATTCCGGCATTTATAGCTCCGCAAAGGTGCTTCAATGTACACCACTCTTTGATGGTTCGCAAGGTCCTGTCGCTTTCGGTGGCTATTATCAAATCAAAATCAAAATTATCAGGATTAATCTTCACCACTGTAACCTTCGAATCGGAATATTTGGAAACGAAAGGTCCTGAAAGTTCGGCAATGGCAAGTCCCACATCAAGAGTTTTCCATTGAATGGCTTCCTTGGTTGGCAGCTTATCCTGACTTCTGCCCGAAACACATAAAACTAAAAGCATTGCACCCATTAGGGTTGCCGTAATGCACTTAGGTTTTATTGATTTCGTCATCGAATTATATCTTATTGATATAGCAAAACAGATTGAAGAAGTTCAAAATAAATGAAAAACATCAATCTGTTTTGTATGTTATTATAAACGGAAATTGTTTACAATTTTGCGATTACCGCGTCCGCCATTGCCTTAGTGGAAGCCGCTCCCTGATTGATTACGTCGGGCGTGCCTTTCATCTTCAGCATATCGTAGGCTTTCACCTTGCCTTCTGCCACCACTTCCGACACCGCTTTTTTGATGCGGGCTGCCATTTCGCTTTCGCCAATATGGTCGAGCATCATCACAGCCGAAAGTATCATAGCGATGGGGTTGACAATAGAAACAGGATAATCAGCATACTTCGGTGCCGAACCGTGCGTAGGTTCAAACACGGCAACTTCCGGTCCAATGTTGGCACTACATGCAAAGCCCAAGCCGCCAACCAGTCCGGCAAATCCGTCGGAAACGATGTCGCCAAACATATTTCCTGCCACTATTACGTTATAGTTTTCAGGATTCTTGGTCAACCACATCATCATAGCATCTATATTCACGTCTTCAACCCAAATGTTAGGATAATCGGCTTTCGACATCTCTTGGGCAATTTTCAACATCATGCCCGAAGTTTCACGGATGACGTTGGGTTTTTCGCATACGGTGATTTTGCTGTAGCCACGATTTTTGGCATATTCAAAGGCAGCTCTCACAATGCGTGTGGTATATTTCTTTGTGAAGATACGCGTGGAAACTGCCAATTCGGGACGTGGACACCATGCAAAGTTATCGCGAAACTTGGGGTGTGTCATCAGGGCATCATACACCTGATCACCAGGGTTGGTCCATTCCACCCCACCATAAAGCCCTTCGGTGTTCTGACGAAAAATCATCACATCCACCACAGGTTCTTCTATCGTAGTGCCTCCACCGCGACGGATGAAATTCAAGGGGTTCGACGGAAAAGTTTTGCACGGACGCATACACAAATCCAAATCGAAATGCTGACGCATAGCGACAATAGGGCTATAATATTGTATGTTTTTGCCTTGCAAGTCAGGTGACAATTCGGCTGCTGCTTTGTCTTTTGGTTTGGACGTGATGGCACCAAACAGTCCAATTTTGTGTTCTTCCAACAGCTTGATAGTTCGGTCAGGAAGTGGGTTGCCTTCTTTGCACCAAAACTCCCAGCCGATGTCGCCGTTCACATAATTCGCTTTAAATCCAACGGCATCCAACACGCGGATGCATTCGTCTAACACAGGTTTGCCTATGCCATCTCCGGGCATAGTTACAATGGTTCTTTTTTCCATACTATTTTATTTTTTTTAAGTGTTTATGTTTTTAATTGACGCGACAAAATTATAACAAATTATCATTCGATGATACAAGTTGTGAAAATTTTTTTTTGGGGAAGATTATTTAGTCAATTGAATTGATTGGTTGAATTGTTAAATTGTTGGGATGATAATTAAAAAGGCTTGACAATGGGCAAGCCTTTTTGTTGATTATATTATAATGTATAGATTTAGGTGGTGAGTTGGAGAAGTTTTTTTCTGTTAGAGGAGGGACGATTTTTATTAGTTTGATTTGAAATGGGCTATTTGTCTTCGGTGGTGACGCCGTTGTTGATGGTTTGGGAGATGAAGCAAGGAATTCGGCGGTGATGTTCCATAAAGCAATGGGGAGTTGACCACGAAGTGTTGTTTGTTTTTGACAAAGGCTTCCGAAACCTTTTGGGGAGGATTGTTCGCTCCTGACAAAGGCATCCTAAACCTTTCGGGAGGCTTTGTTTGTTTTTGACAAAGGCATCCTAAACCTTTCTAGAGGCTTTGTTTGTTTTTGACAATGGCATCCTAAACCTTTCGGGAGGCTTTGTTTGTTTTTGACAAAGGAATCCTAAACCTTTAGGAAGTGTTTTTTATTTTTGACAATGGCACACGAATGTGTAAAAAGGGGGTGTTCCGTACGGGATAAAGGGCGTTCCGAACTGGGTAAAGGGCGTTCCGAACGGGCTAAAGGTCGTTATACAACGGGCTAAAGGGCGTTAGGTAACGGGTTAAAGGGCGT
Organism: uncultured bacterium; assembly: GCA_903862465.1. Classification (GTDB taxonomy): domain Bacteria; phylum Bacteroidota; class Bacteroidia; order Bacteroidales; family CAIWKO01; genus CAIWKO01. The sequence continues at coordinate 16,494 of CAIOYH010000092.1, forward strand.
TAGGTAACGGGTTAAAGGGCGTTATACAACGGGGTAAAGGGCGTTCCGAACGGGCTAAAGGGCGTTATGTAACGGGCTAAAGGGCGTTATACAACGGGGTAAAGGGCGTTAGGTAACGGGCTATAGGGCGTTTTTGCCACGATTTAACCAATAAGAAAAGAAACTTATTCACTTTCGAAATAAATATGCACCGTAGTTTTCAATATTTGTGTAATTTTGGGGATTAATTTCTTAGACCTTCTAGATTGATAACAAAAAAACATAAAGCCTTCTTTCTTCTCCTTCTAACAATTGCTATGATATTTATTATAGTAAGATATCGCTGGATGGGCAATGATGGCAATGAATGGAAATCAATTATTGATGGTGATGGCAAAGATTATTATGCCTATTTGGACGAAATATTCATCAGTCATAATTTTGGTGATGTTCAACATGATTTCGGGCAAGTTTTTCTGGTGAATGGCAGAACTGTCATCAAATGCTATTGCGGAACAGCTCTCGTGATTAGTCCGTTTTTCTTAGCATCACAATTCATTGCCTCAGTAGGTCATCTTCCACAGGATACTTATTCCGAAGTCTTTCAAAAAACGATAAGCTTAGCAGCTCTAGTTTATGTTTTACTGGGATGTTGGTTTATCATTAGTCTTTTCAGGCATCTAAAAATTAAAAAGTCCTCGACAATATTGGCAATAATCTTAATTCTTTTCGCCACTAATCTTATTGTGTATAGCATTTTTCATCCTGCTATGTCGCATGTCTATTCGTTTTGTTTCATCAGCGGATTTCTATGGTCGATGCAACGATATATTGCTACGCATAAGCTTAGATTGCTATTGATCAGTGCCATTTTTCTCGGAATCATTTATTTAATTCGTCCCGTAAATATCATCATCATTTGCTTCGTGCCCTTCTTCTTTTCCAATCTATCCGAATTACTTTTGTTTTTGAAAGCACAATTGAAACGTCTGTGGATGCCATTGTTATTTTTTTTGATGATTATCAGCCTGCAAAATATCCTTTGGTATGTGCAATGCCGACATCCTTTCCTGGAAATATATCCGCACGAGGGCTTCTATTGGCTGCACCCCGAACTATACAATGTGCTGTTTAGCTTCCGCAAAGGACTCTTCATTTACACACCTTTGACGATGCTCTGCCTTTTAGGATTGATACCCCTTTTTGGTGAAAACAAATTCAAAGCCATTATAAGTACCCTGTTTCTTGTCTTAGTGCTTTATATAATATCTTCTTGGTGGTGTTGGTCTTATTTTGATGGCTTTGGCATGCGTCCTTTCGTTGACTTTTATGCCGTTTTTGCTTTGCTTTTGGGGATTCTTTTCAACAAAATCAGCCAATGGAAAAGGATATTTTTAATCAGTATAGCGTCCTTATTAATTCCCTTAAATCTTGTACAAGCCTATCAATATTCACGAGGCATCATGCATCCCGATTATATGAATTTCGAAAGTTATAAATATGTTTTCCTAAAAACTTCCGATGCATATAGAGACTGTGTAGGCGGACAAAATGACCTAGTGCCTTACGACAAGTTTCATAAAAAACTCATTTATCAAAGTGATGTTTTTCCTTCTACAGATGGTCTTGATAGTTCTAACGTCATCATTACTAAGGGTGAAAATCAAAAAGCATTTATCTACGATGCCAAAAATGAATTCAACTTTCATCTCACCTTGAAAGAAGACACAGCCCTGCTCAACTCCAACCAACTTTTTGCAGAGATACATTTGCAGAAACGCGACCTTTCGCCATGTGATTTTCATAATAATTTGATGGTGATTTCTCTCACTTGCAACGATACGTCTCATATATTTTACGAAACATTCCCGTTGAATTATTTGCCAAATCAAAGCTCAACGCAGTGGCAGCACCTTGATTACAAAACCATCTTACCTGCCATTCCTGACAAAGATTTTAAGTTAGAGTTTTATATATGGAATAAAAAGCGAGATTCATTCCTGATAAAAGATTTGCAGATTCGTATCTACAGAACAAGTTAAGCATAAGGAATGAAAGAAGGCGATATAATTCGCCTGTATTTTTAAAAGTTGAATGATTATGGAAGAAGAAAGAGTAGAATGTTTTTTACAAGGAAATTTCTATCTGTACAATTGCAGCATCCCACTACGAGTTTTGGACTCTCCTGAAAGAGTTTTATATCCAATAGTATAATAATAGTACCCTGTGGGCATATCCTGTCCATTATATTTTCCGTCCCATTTGCCCGCCACATCACTTGTAGCAAAAAGTTTGGTATTGCTTTGGTCGTAAATTTTTAAACTGTAATTTTCAGTACTGATATTAGAGAAAAATGGAAACCAATAATCATTTTTGCCGTCGCCATTCGGAGAAAAAGAGTTGGGAGCATAACAATCGCCACCATTATTAAACACGACTACTTGGTAGTTGTCAACCCCAGTATGCGTAGTAACTTGAACCGAATAAGCCCCTTCCGAACTCACAGTTATAGTAGCCGTAGTGTCGCTGTTGGGTGTCCATAAATAATTGGTTGCTCCTGCATCTGTGGCATCCAAAGTCAAGATGGTATTTTCATCCAACGAATACTCCATATAAGGCGTGTTCACCTCCAAGGTATCATAAAGAGTTACGGTAGGCGGTGTCTCTTGTTTTTTACAAGAATATCCTAAAAGCAGCAAAGCAGGAAGCAAAAATAAGACAGTGCGTTTCATGAGAAACTAGACTTATTAACGTGTTTTTCCGAATTGGAAGCGTAAACTAACACCGGCATAATCAACAATCCCAAAATTGTCCATCAGGTCTTTGCTCATTGGAACGCCACCGTGAAGATTTAAGATGAAATTATTCTTAATGTTACATCCTAACACTAATCCGGCAGTCTTTAAGTTCTGAAACTCTAATCCAAATAGCAACCATCTGTTATAGGCAAACAACATATTAGGTGTAAAATTCATAGTATGTGCGTTATATTTGAGTTCAACTGCAGGCAGCATATCCACTGATTTGTTCAACTTAAATGAATATCCTGACGACAAGGTGAACTCACGTGGAAGTCTCGAATTGCTTATCAACCCAACATTCGGGCTGGTCAAATGCGATGCAGAAACTCCCACATATAAGGATTTCCAACTATACCACAAACCCAAGCCCAAATCAAATTTACTAACACCATCGTGTCCAGGACCAACTTCATTGGTGTTATAAACAAATCCTTTATTTCTATCAATCATATCAGGGAAAGTCAAAGCAGCGAAGTTTACACCGCTTGTGAAATAAGATGCCGAAACACCAACCCGCAAATAATGATCTTTAGCCAAATAAAAACGATACGCAAAGGTTAAATCAACATCCAATGAGCCTTCTGCGCCACCAACATACCTTTTATAATTTATGCCTAAACCATAATTATTTTTTTTGCCGAAGTTAAAATCGTAAGCAATGCCATATTCAAACGGAACAGTAAAATCAGAAGCAGGTTTAAACATTGGCTTATGGACTATTGTTGAAAGGACAACCGTGTGTTTTTGATTAAATCCTGCAAAAGCGGGATTTGAAACAACCGAATTCACTACACTAACTTTATAGTCAGGTGCTGCTTCCATATTTGCCTTACTATTTTCCGAAGCGTTTTTAGCCTTAAGTGCAGCATTCTTAAAATGCTTTGCGTCCTTATTTTGTTTCTTAGCTAAATAATCCTCCGTAACCGAAGTGTAATTCGAATTTTCCTCACTAGATGTTGGATTAAGTTCTGCTTCGCTCAAACCTTTATCGTTTCCCGTTCCAACAGTAGCATTCGCATTTGTTTGGTTTTGGATGTCAGTATTCGCATTATTGACAACTATATTGTCCGCAACAACATTTTCCGGTTTCGCCTCGTATTCAACTTTCGATTTAATCGTCATTTGTTGGGTACCATCAGTCTTTACATTCGAAACCGCCAAAGCATTCGAATTTGCTACAACATTGGTTTGAATAAGATTCTTCTTAACAGTGATATTTTTCTTTGTAGATTTTTGTATAGGTTGAATCGTAGTAGGATTCGATGTTTTAGGATGATTAGCTTCGATAGCTGAATTAGCATGTATTGAATTAGCTTTTTCTGCTTTTTGTGAGTTTTCAGCAAGAGCCACTACAGAAGTCCTATTCTGATTCAGTGAAGCGGCTTGTTGACAGTTGAGGGTTTGACTTTGAGCAAAAGTTTGGTTTTTGTTATATTGGGTTTGCAATTTCTCCGATAATGTATAGGTATAAATACCTGTACAAACTATAATAAATGCCGATATTATGAGCAGAATACTGGTAATGCTTTTGCTCGAAGCCTCACCACCGACTTTGCTTGTATTCTCAAGCGCCGATTTCATCATCTGCCAATGTTCCGGCACATACTCGGGGCTATACCCTTCGAGTTTTGACCTGAACAAGTCGTCTATATGATTTCTTTTATCCATTAATTACTAACTCCTTTATATTTAAACCTGTTATTTTCTTCATCAAAGCTCTTCGCGCCGTCAACAAATGCCATTGCGATGTACTAACCGTGATATTCAGTGCTTCGCCAATTTCTTTATGACTGCAATTATCAAACACAAACATATTAAAAACCATTCTGTTAACAGGGGGAAGTGTCTGAATAATATTTATCAAATCTTCCTCATTAAGATGACTCAACGCGTCATTTTCAAAATAGTATTCATCATCGTTTAAATTAAGCGGCACTGTTTCCATGTGCCTATTCTTCTCAAAACGAAGTTTATCCAAAGCTGTATTCACCATAATTTTCCGAATCCAACCATTCAACAATGTGCCGTCTCCATCATATTTGTCAAGGTTTTGAAACACCTTCAAGAATCCGGTATTCAAAATCTCAACAGCATCATCAGGATTTTTAGCATATCGCAAACATACATTCATCATTGGACAATAAAATAATTTATACAGCTTTTCCTGTGCAGTTGAATTGTTTTCTCTGCAAAGTCTTACGAGATCTTTCAATTCGTTGCCTGGATTCATTTGTTTATGTCTAATATACTAAACGATATTTTTGCCAAATAACTTGGTGCTACCATGAAACTTTTTTCAAAAAAATCACAACAATTGCTTATCGTGTTGAAAACAAACAATTTATAATTCGTATTTTTTAAATAAAAAAACATCTTTTTTTTCAAATAGTTTATAATATACCTTTTTATAATGATTATAGGTCGCACATTTTTAAAGATAGATAGCGCCCAAAACGCTTGATTCAACAAAATTATAAAAAAATATGACTCCAACCATCAAAATTGATTTTTTTTATTTTTTCCTAGCGGGATATTTTGCGGGCTGCATTTGATCTTCTGGCAAAAAAAATCGCCGATTTGCCATTTCTAACAGAAGAAATTCAAACCTCGGCTATCGAATTAACAACCCCCGATGTCGAAACTCAAACCCCCGATACCAAAACTCAAACCCCTGCTATCGAAACTCAAACCTCCGATGTCGAAACTCAAACCCCCGATATCAAAACTCAAAAAACGGTAGGCAGAATTCGAACCCCCGTAGGCAGAATTCGAACCCCCGATGTTTTCAAATGAATTTTGTGTATAAAAAGACTATTATGAACGATATTTCGACAATAAATACGATAATTATGCATAAAAATATCAGCTAGTGAATCGTTCTATCACTAATAAGGTCAGTTTTTCCATTATAGGCTTATAGTTTTGACTAAATTGCCTCGAAATACGATTGCCAATTATCAAACATACGGTCAAAGTCTCATGTCCGAGTACTTTTCCCAATCCATACAATGCAGAGGTTTCCATCTCAAAGTTAGTTATTCGATGTGTATTATAAGCAAAAGTTGTCATACGCTCATTCATTTCGGGAAAGGCTAACTCAGCTCGCAGTTCTCTCCCCTGCGGACCGAAAAAACCGGGTGCCGTGGCAGTAATACCCTGCATCATATCTCCGGCAATCTTTTCCATTAGAAATTCTGAAGACTTTATTGCGTATGGCGTTGCCAAAGTCGGCAACCAATTCGTCTGCCGTATAAATTCGTCGGTCAGTTCATGATCCATCACCTCATTAGTTTTTTTATAGAAGTTCATTACACCATCAATCCCCAAACCATAAGAAGAGGCAACAAAACTATCTACAGGAATATCTGCTTGCATAGCACCCGAAGTGCCGATTCTGATGATACTGAGCTTGCGGTGCGTAGCTTTTGCAGTGCGGGTTTCGAAATCAATATTTGCCAAAGCATCCAATTCGTTCAAAACAATATCAATATTATCGGGTCCCATACCTGTTGACAATGCTGTGATGCGTTTTTGATTAAAATATCCCGTATGCGTCACCAATTCTCGATTCTGCACCTTCAGCTCAATGCGATCAAAATGTTTTGATATCGTTGCAACCCTTGCAGGATCTCCCACAACGATGATATCGTCCGCAATTTCTTCGGGCAACAAATTCAAGTGATAAATCTTTTTATCAGCATTTAAAATCAATTCCGACTCTTCAAATATTTTCATAGTAAAATAATTTTTCAAAATAAAAGTAATTTCTGCATAAAATGTATTAACTTTGTAAACTTTTTTAAACAACGCTATCTATGTAAGATAAAAATTATTCACACGATTACTTGGTGTGATTAATTCTTTATACATCATGATAGCTAAAACAAATTAATTACAAAATACAAAAATATACAAATTTATGGAAACCTTTAAAAACATTTTAATTCCGTTCGATTTTAGAGAACAATCTGAAATCGCTTTAAGCCAATCTTACAATCTGGCTCGTCTCACGGGGCTTAACATTACGTTGTTGTATGTTCATGAAGATGGTGGTTTTTTAAATAAATTTTTCTCAGCAGATCAAAGCGATGATTTAGTGAAGAAAATGGAAGTGGAACTGGATAACTTTGTGAAAGAAAAAAGCAAAGAAACCGGTTTAGACATTAGCTTCATGGTAGCTCGTGGTAAAATCCACACCAAAATAGTGGAAGTTGCCGACATGATTCAAGCTAAGTTTATTGTGATGGGAACTGCCAGCTCTACCATTCCCGAAGCAAATGTCATTGGGGCTAACACTTCGCGCGTCATCAGAAATGCAAAATGTCCCGTTATCACTGTTGGTTCAGCTAATCATTATGATGGTTGTCGCAGTATTTTACTTCCACTCGATTTGACAAAAGAAAGCCGTCAGAAGGTGGGTTGGGCTATTGAGATGGCAAAGATGTTTGGCGCGACTATTAAAGTTATTACGATTTTATGGTCAACAAATCACAAGGAGATTGCAGGAACTTTACGTGCTCAGGTGGCTCAAGTACGCGAATTTATTGAACAACGGAATGTGCAGTGCTCGGCAGAGGTTATTGAAGCCAACAAAGAATCGGAAGAAACACCTCTTATCTTTAAATATGCACAAGACCAAGGCGATGTTGATTTGATTATGATTATGACGCAACATGAAACGGGATTGATTCCTTTCTTCCTGAGTTCGCAATCAACGGAAATAATTCGCCTGTCGAGTATTCCGGTTATGTCTATCATTCCAAAAGACACCGGCGATACCTTAGCGCGATAAGCCTCTATGATTGCTGAAATTATTAGTATTGGCGACGAACTACTGATTGGTCAGATTGTCAATACCAATGCCTCTTTTATTGCTGCCGAGTTGAATTTGGCGGGCATTATCGTAAGGCGTATCACCACCATTGGCGATACGCGCGATGAGATTCTGTCTGCGCTACATCATGCTTCTCAGTATGCCAATCTTGTGATCATCACGGGTGGTTTGGGTCCAACAAATGATGATATAACGAAGCATACGCTCTGCGAATATTTTGACTCGCATCTTGTTCTTCATCAAGAATCTCTCGATAACATTCGTGATATATTTTGCAAACGCGGCTATGGGCTTACCGAACGCAATCGCTTGCAAGCCGAATTGCCTCACAATTGCACAGCCTTCAGCAATCCTTTAGGAACAGCACCCGGCATGTGGTTCGAAAAGAACGCCATACATTATATTTCGATGCCCGGAGTTCCTTTTGAAATGAAAAAGATGCTGATGGACGAAGTGTTGCCTGCCTTTGAGAGATTGGGCGTAACAAAATCTATCATACATAAGACCATATATACTATAGGTCTAGGCGAATCAGCCCTTGCCGACCGCATCAAGAATTGGGAGGAACAATTGCCTGCTGATATCAAACTTGCGTATCTGCCCGAACCCGGTATAGTGAAACTGCGCCTTTCAACCTATGATTCTGATGCGGAAAATCCAAAGGAAGCCATCACGATAGAAATCAATAAGCTGAAAGGGCTTATTCCCGAATTGATTTTTGGATATGATAAAGATACCATTCAGAAAGTGGTTGGGGAGCTGTTGCTGAAATTTGGGAAGTGCGTGGCAACTGCCGAAAGCTGCACAGGGGGATATATTGCACATTTGATTACCTCGGTGGCGGGCAGTTCGGCATATTATAAAGGTTCGGTGGTGGCGTATGACAATGCTGTGAAGGTGGAAACCTTGGGCGTTGATGAAAAGCTAATTCAACTGCATGGCGCGGTGAGCCAAGAAGTGGTGAGTGCTATGGCGCAAGGTGTGCAGCGGATTTTGAAAACAGATTATGCGATTGCTACTTCCGGCATTGCAGGACCGGATGGGGGCACCACTGAAAAACCCGTGGGAACTATATGGATAGCTATTGCATGTCAGAGCAAAGTGTATGCAGAGAAATTCCTGTTGGGCGATGACCGCGAACGTAACATTCGGCGCGCATCTTTGTTCGCGTTAAATATGTTGCGGAAAGAGTTGATTTCAATTGAGGGTTGGTAGGTTGAAAAAACCGAAGGTGCTAAACCTCCTAACAATAGGAAGTAATTGACTAGCATGGTATAAGACAGAATTAAATTCAATAATTCACACTAAGTTGTGGCAAGATTCTTTATAGTTATCGTTCTTTTCTGAAGACATTTTTTTCATCTAATAAATCCATTTTACAATTTAAAAATCCAATCCTTTAAACAATAAATAAACGTATCTAATGAATACTCACTCCCCCCCTACTCATCTGATTCTATTTTTGTTTTTTTGCTTATCACAAAACTTTGCATTTTGCTAAGCTCTACCACAACTTCTTTGTATATCTTTTGATATTCTTTAATGTTTTGCGTATAGAATTGTAGGCTTTCCCCATATTGTTTACGTGTAATTCCATGTTTCTTCAACAATGAATAATAATATTGATTCGATACTTGATTCAAATCCATGTTTTTTTCTTGAGCATTGCGAATCACTGCTTCCGCAAGATGAAAATCAACCAACACACCCACCATTTCCGTTGGTGGAATGATGTTGTTCGGTATTTTAATCGCTTTATCCTTATTGCCACATGCGATGATTAGCATCACAGCACCGATGAGCAGCCACTTTTTAGCGATATCGAACATAGTATAGTTGTTTATTATTTGAAGGTAAGGCGTTGGGCATGACGTTGTTCGCTTACTTTATTTCCGTCAAACACTATTTCGCCATTGACGAATGTTTTTTCGATGCGTCCCTTGAACGTTTTGCCTTCTAGTGGCGACCATCCGCATTTCGATAGGATAGATTCTTTCGTAATGGTGGTTTCTGCTTCCGGATCAATCAAAACTAAATCAGCATGATAGCCTACATTAATAAAACCGCGTTTCTCGATATTAAAACAGATGGCGGGATTATGACACATCAATTGAACCAAATCGGGCACCGACATTTTGCGTTCTGCTGCACGATTAAACATGGAAATCAGCGTATGTTGCACCATCGGTCCCCCGCTGGGCGATTTGAAGTACGATTGGTTCTTTTCTTCCCACGTATGAGGCGCATGGTCGGAGGCAATCATATCAATGGCTAAGTCATGAACGGCATCCATTAGCACCTTTCTGTCTTCCTCGGTCTTGATGGCGGGATTCCATTTGATTTTGCTGCCTAAGGATTCGTAATCGTTATCATTGAATAGCAGATGCTGCACACAGACTTCTGAAGTAATCTTTCTCTTTTGTGAAGGAATCTTTTTATACAACATTTGAAGCTCTTTGGCTGTCGAGAGATGCAAAACATGCAAGCGGGTATGCAATTTCTTTGCCAATTCAATGGCTCTTTGGGTAGAGACAACGCAAGCTTCTTCGCTGCGAATCAAAGGATGGCAAGACATGGGCACATCCTCTCCGTATTGAGCGCGAAAGGATGCGATGTTTTTTTGAATGATGTCCTCATCTTCGGAATGAATGGCGATGAGAAAGCGTAAAGCGAAGATTTCTTCTAAAATCTCCGGCTTGTTAACCAACATGTTTCCCGTGCTAGCGCCTAAGAACACCTTGATACCGGGATACTTCTTTCGATCGAACTTCTTTAATTCCTCGAGATTATCATTGGTTGCCCCTAAATAGAAACCGTAGTTGGCATAACTTTTTTCGGCTGCCAATTGATACTTTTCCTCTAGCAGTTTAATTGTAGTGGTTTGCGGATTGGTGTTGGGCATTTCCAAAAAACTGGTAACGCCTCCTGCGACAGCGGCTTTGCTTTCCGATTGGATGTCGCCTTTGTGGGTCAAACCCGGTTCGCGGAAGTGAACTTGATCGTCAATCACCCCGGGAATCAAGTACATACCCTTGGCGTCAATTCTCTGTATGTTATTATCTTGAATATAGTGTAATTTTAACTTGTCCTGTTTAAAAATTTTCTCAATCTTTCCGTTGCGAACCAAAACCTGATGCCATTGGGTCCTTCCTTCGTTCACAACACGCGCATTGGTTATATAATAACTTGAACTCATATACTGATAATTTAAAATAGATACTCTGAAACTGTCATCCTATTGCGCACCATCGAAGGCTAACTCACCTTTTTGTACTTCCGAAACCAACTTCTTATCTTCAATTGGAGTACGCCTAATATGGCTTCCTTGAAAATCCCTTTACTCATCTTGGATTGCCCTTCCGTACGGTCGGTGAAGATGATAGGCACCTCAACGATTTGGAATCCATGCTTGAAAGCCGTAAATTTCATCTCAATTTGAAAAGCATAACCGATGAAATGTATCTTATCCATGTCGATGGTTTCTAAAACCTTACGCGTATAACACATAAAACCCGCAGTGGTGTCTCTAATCTTGAGTCTGGTTACAATCCGAACATACATGGATGCGTAATAACTCATCAAAACGCGTCCCATGGGCCAGTTGACCACGTTCACACCATTGATATATCGCGACCCTATGGAAACATCTGCGCCCTTTTGTGCGCAAGCGTCATACAATCGTATCAAATCGTCGGGATTGTGCGAGAAATCAGCATCCATCTCAAAGATATAATCATACTGATGTGCCACAGCCCATTTGAATCCGTGAATATAGGCAGTACCTAGCCCGAGTTTGCCTTTGCGTTCTTCAATAAACAAACGGTCGGGGAATTCTTTCATCAAAGATTTGACGATAGCCGCGGTGCCATCGGGTGAATTATCTTCCACAACAAGAATATTGAATTCTTTGGATAAAGAAAACACCTTTCGGATGATTTTTTCGATGTTCTCTCGCTCATTATAAGTCGGAATTATGACGATACTATCTCTCACTGAATTATTTTTTGATTAATAACGAAACAAACTTACACAATATTTTTGATACTTAGCACGCTGTCATTAAAAAAAAGTTTGAACATACTGATATCCTGCACAATATTAATGAAGAAAAAATTCATCATCTTACTTGGTTCATAAATATTGATAAAATTTAATACTAAATTAATATTGGTAAATATATTTTTAGTACTTTTGATTTTTTGAAATGTATTCATAATAATTTCGACTTAAAAACTCGAATCTTTGTCAATATAATCACTAAATTATTAATCAAAAAATTCAAGCTTATGAAAAAAAATTACCTAATTATGATTATTGCCCTAATGGGTTTGATAATCAACAATGCTTCTTCTCAAACTTTTACAAGCGGATTAGAAACATGGACATCTGTAGCACCGATAAAACCTACTGATTGGTTCGGTTCCAAAACAAGTATTGTGGGCGACAGTATATTTCAGTTCACAACAAGTGTCCATGGAGGAACTTATGCATGTCAATTGAAAAGTAGCACCACTTCTCATAAAAGATTTACTACTGTGGGAGTTCCTATTATTGCAGGAAAAACATATCAAATAAGTTTTTGGGTGCGAGGACATGGCGATATACGCACAGGCTGTTACAAAGGTTTAGGAAGTAATGGCGCGACATATTATGCTTACAATCCTTACATTATTTTAGATACACTTGGTTGGAAGCATTGCATCCAAAGTATTACTGTTGATACAACTTCTGCTTCTGCGCAATTTATTATCTCTGTAAGAAATACTAGAGTAGATAAAGGTTATATTCAAGTGGATGATGTTAACATTGATACCGTTTCGGTTGCTCCTGTTTCGATACATGATATTCAATATGCGACAACAGCACCTTATATCTCTCCATATAATGGACAAAATGTGATTACCGGAGGAATTGTCACTGGAAGAGCCAACAAAGGTTTCTTTATTCAAAATGCCTCAGGTCCATGGAATGGATTATATGTATATGATTCTGCTCATGCAGCAACAGCAGGGCTTGTTAGAGGCGATTCTATTATCATCGCTGGGACAGTTTCTGAATATCTAACTTATACAGAACTTGGCAATGTGACCAACCTTACCAAAGTATCATCGGGAAATGCACTACATGCTGCATATCCGGTTACAACGGTTAATGCTACTACCGAATCTCTCGAAGGTGTACTTGTATCATTAACCAATATGCCATGTGTGGATGCATCAGGTTCGGCTGCTTATGGTGAATGGATCGTCTATAATGGAACTGATTCAACCAAAACGGGTGGGCTTTTATATAAATATACTACTGCGATTGTAGGAACACACTATGATATTACGGGTATTGTTTATTTAGCTTATGGCGGTGTGATGCGCGTTGAACCTAGAGATATAAATGATGTTCAAGTAAGCTCAGGTATTGCCAAAAACGAACAAAATCTCGTAAATATGTATCCCAATCCTACCTCATCTATTTTAAATATCGGTAACATCGAAGGCATCCAACAAATCCGCATCACGAATCTTTTGGGTAAAACGATAGCAGTTCATGCTGTTTCGGGCAACAATTCTAGCATAGATGTGAGCACTTACACCTCGGGTGTCTATTTTGTTTCTTTTATAAAAGACAATGCTATAAGCGGAACACGCAAGTTTATCAAACAATAAACTTTTGGTCCCAACATAAAAAAAGAGCTTGCATTGTGCAAGCTCTTTTTTTTTGAAATAAAATGTTTCCTTAATTCTGAACTTGAATTGAAGTAGCCCAAGTGCAGATTTCAGAAATCTGAGTGGCTGTTGGTTTTGCACCGGTAAATGATTTCGGAGGCATACTGCCGTTGGTAACTGCTTTGCAGATGGCGTTAGCCTTCTTAGCTTGTTTTGCCGGTTTGTATGTATCCCATAGATTAAGGTTCCAAACGCCCATTGCCATACCGCTGCCGTTGTCACCATGACACTTGGCGCATGAATTCTGAAGAATAGTTTTTACATTCTCAGGAATAGATGTCGTTAAAGATTTGGTCGTTTTTTGACTTTGGGCAACCGAAGGATAAAACGAAATAGTAGCAACCACTGACACTATCAGTATTGCCGCTGCAAACATGATGATTTTTTTCATAGATTAGATTTTAGTTTTTAAAAATAAAGTGTAAAGGTACGAAAAAAACGTGAAGATAGGTAAATTATTTTTATTATTATGATTTTTTAAGAATCTTTTTTTAGCCATTCATAGTCATTCATAGTCATTGGGCGTCATTTGTGGTCATTTATTGCTATTGATTGTTACATTAATTTATTGTTGATGCGCAACCTTCGAACAAAGAAAACCTACAACATTTGTTTTATGCCAATCACAGATACTTCCATTACGCGTGTCAACCACGCATATTTTTCTTTCATCATATCAAATTCTGCGCCTGTTTCCAGATATTTCACGGTGCCTTCTATCATGAAACCTGTTCCTTGATAATCCTTATAACCTAACACTTCTTTACTGCCCAACGCCATCTTGATTGTGGAATTTACGTCTATGTTTTTTTCCGTTTTTCTGAATCCATAGGCGGGGATTAAAATGCGCTCATCTTCGGTGGTGACCAAATAGGAATTCCATGTGTTCACTAAATGCGGTTCAACGCCCCACGACATAATGGATACAACACCTTCGTGTTGGAGCACTTCGTGGAATTTTTCTGATAACTTTTGATTGTTTTCCATATTTTTATTTTTTGTCATTAATTGTTATTTGTGGTCATTAATAGTCATTGGTCAGTAATGGTCGATGATTGTTGAATTGTTCTATTGTTGTAACTTTAATTTATAAGGGGTTCTATAAATTAGATTTTTCGAGGCGGATTAGATTTTTAAAAGCGGAGTTTACTAATGTAAATGAGCATTTTAAAAATTGAAGTCCAACGCTGAAAAAGACAACCGAGCCAAAGGCGAGCTCAGCGAAGCTAATTTATAGGACTCCCATTAATTTATCTTATAAAATGCGTCACTATTTTCTGTGTTTTTTCAGGGGGTGGGATGCTGTCTTTTGTCGCTTCTTTCATCTTCAACAGCCACGCCATGTTTCTGCCCAACACTTGCATACATTGCACCCCTTCGGCATCTTGCAGCGCTTCTCCCGGTTCACGTCCATGTATCACATTCCAATAATTGGAAGTGGCTATAATCATTTCGGAGATGCTGAGGTAATGATTTAAACAATCAAAGGTGGATGAGCCGCCCGAACGGCGCACGGCTATGACAGAGGCACCCACTTTGTGACGAAAGAGTCCTCCGTTGGAGTTTGAGACGTAATACAACCTATCCATAAAACTCTTCATGGTGCCTGCTATGCCTGCATAATAGACAGGCGAGCCTAACAGAATACCATCTGCCTCATAGATTTGTTGATTTATTTTATTGAAATCATCGTTGGGAACGCCACTGCATCTCAAATCCATAGTTTCGGCACATTTGCGGCAGGCAGTGCAACCGTGTATCATGCGATTGCCCACATGCAGTATCTCGAATTCTATACCTTGTGCTTTCAATTCTTCGCCAACAAGGCGCAAGGCATGGTAGGTGTTGCCTTCTTTTTTAGGACTTCCGTTTATGGCTATTACTTTCATGGTCATTTATTGTCATTTATGGTCATTTATTTTCATTGATGGAACTGCTTTATTGTTCTATTGTTTGTGTAGATGTTAGACTATGGCTACAAAGGTGCAAAGTTACAATTTATTTTCATAGGTCGCGCCTGTTGTGATACAATTAACTGAGTTCGATTTGCAAACTTCTAACAACTGATTCAATCATTGCAAGTACAATTACGGTATGATGTAATCATAATTATATCTATTCAAAAGTCTTAGCAAATCAATAGGGTCATCGGTTTGGATGATATCTGCTTTTTGGTTCAGGGCTTCCTTGTTTTGGGCATCATTATTAGGAGACCAAAGCATCACATATAAACCTTTCTGATGGGCAAGATCCACATTGTCATATAGCCATTGAAAAGAAGTTGAAAAGCCGAAAAAATGTCTTGAGGCAGCATAATCAATAGTACTTGCAGTTAGTCCACTGAAATAGAATAATTTATTTGTCAATCCCAATTCTTGTGCTTTAACCAATAAACTATCACTTCCTTCTAGAAAAACATTGTTGCTCATATTATATTTTTCACACAATCGCTTAATTGCCCTCAAGTATTGTCCGCGATAAGCATCTATGTCAGAAACATCATTATCAACCTTGCTGCAATCGAATGAAAAATACCAATTGTTCAGATTGGGCAAACTTGAAAACAATTCATCAACAGAATTCACGAATATATTATTCTCCAAAGCATAATATTTACATTGTTTGATTTCAGCCCAAGTCTGGTCATACACTTTGCCACCACAGGTAGTTCGCCCATCTAACAAATGATCATGAAAGAGCACCAAAACACTGTCGCGTGTCATTTGAACATCCACCTCAGCGCCATCACCGCCAATGCCCATCACAGGATAAATAGCCTCATAGGTGTTGCCGGGCATTCTATACAACTCCCCCATGCCGCGATGACCTAGCACCATAACCTTCGAACCAAAATACGTATCATCGGTATAATGCGTTTTCTCTTTGCATTGCGCTAGAAAACTCAAAGCAACACAGGCTAGCAGCCCATATTTTATAGGGATCTTAAAAAGCATAGCCAAATTGCACACTTGTTAACAGCCAAAAGTTTCGATTATTGCTTGTCCATTGCGAATTAAGCGACATAATCTTATTCGTGTTTTTATTAGAATTGTATAGAAACGCTTTACAGAAAAACATGCTCCGAACCTCCGCAAAGAAATGATGCCCCATAAAATATTTGACACCCAAATCCACGCCAAGCCCTGTGCGAAACTGATGCACCACATCCGAATTGGACTCTTGCGTTTGGGAGTTGGTGCTTTGAAGTTTCTTACGATAATAATTCATATCCAAAACGCCGCCCCCATAAAAGCCCTGTCCTTGTTTCCGTTTTGATTGAAAGAAATAATAGTTGTAGGAAGGCAGCAAATGAAAACCACTGATGCTTGCATCCTGCGTGATGGAATAAAATCCTTGGTTTTGGTTGAAGAAGTCATAGTACTTTATATAGGTATAATCATCAAACAAACCCACATCGAGCGCGGTAGAAAGAAACCATCGTGGCTGAAACTGTCGTGTGTAGTCTATCCCCAATCGAATTTGTTGCCTATAATCAAAGAAATCGTAATAAAAAGGAACAACATCCAATACCACCGTATTTTTATAGGCTCTTGGCTTGCTGTCCTGCGCATACAAATGATTACACCACATACCAATAATCAGTAGCAAAACGAAAACAGTTTTTTGTTGAAAACCTAGTATGTTCATTAATTCGATTGTAAGCTTTTTGTGGACTCTTGCAAAAAATAAGAAAATTTTTTATTCTTAAATTGGCTTAATTCAATGGAGATTGAACCTGCAAATTTCGAACAAATGACTTTTTTTGTTTTATTATTATATTTCATCCAACAAAATTAAACATTTCCCCAATACATCCCCCCATTTATTTTCATTTTTCCATCATATCACAAAAAAACACCAAAACCCATACAACTTATGCCATAATTTATTATTTTTGCAATCAAAAAAAAAGAAATGTAAACGCCCCAACAAAAAAAGTAATTTATTGTTTCATCCCGAAAACTGTTTATTATGGAAAGGTTTGAAATTCCATTCAAACAATCATGGAGCGAATGTGATTATACTTGCATTGAAATTCTGTTTGAATAAAAAAGACTTCCTTTCAAGGCAATTAGTAAACAGAAAAGTGATTTTATCGGTCAACAAAATTGGGTTCTTTGCCTTATTATTTTGTTTTAAGGCAATTAAACCGATTTTTTATGCCTTTGTAAGTATCTGTAAATAAACATTAAAAAAATCTCGGGACAGTATTTCTCTGACATATGATATCATAAATCTGAGAAATGGTATCATAAATCAGATATATGACATCATAAAACTAGGAATGATATCATTCATCAGACACATGATGTCATCACCCTAGAAATGATATCATTCATCAGACAAATGGTTTCATAAAACTGGAAATGATATCATTCATCAGACACATGATGTCATAAAACCGGAAATGATATCATCCTTCAGACACATGATATCATCACACTAGAAATGGTATCATCCTTCAGACACATGATATCATCACACTAGAAATGATGTCTTTTATGCGATTAATGTGTCGTTTTGAATTATTAGTCTTTTCGTTGATTTTCTAAAATTATCTATTTTGGTTTTATATGTTTTTAATCCAAGCTATAATCAAGCTTCATGTCCTTACTATATAAAAATATACATAAGTAGTATATAAATTTTATGTTGGCATAACTATTTTAAATTCTTAGATTCGTAGCAAACCATACTTATAAGGGTGGGCTTTTTTATTGTTCTATTGTTGGATTGTTCTATTGTTTTCCTATTGTGCTCCCTGCCTGAATGCTTCACGCAGGCAGGTTTGTGGTTAAATTTTGTTCTTTACCACAATGCCTAATAGTCTAATAGCCTAAAGTCTAAAAGCCTATATTTTCTTCTTTATGATTTCGATAAAACTATCCATATCTCCTTTGTCCATTATCTGTCCGTGACCATTGATTACGATATCGCTTTCGGAACTTCGCGACGTTATCCATGCAATGGCTTTACGGTATTGATACAAATGCTGCTTATCGAGCGTATCGAAGGAGGGACGCCCGTATTTGAAGAACAAATCGCCCACCCAAAACATCTTCATTTCAGGAATATAGACCATAATGTCGCTTTCGGAATGTGACTTCCCGAAATAAATCATATCCAAATGGATATCGCCCATGGATAGCTGCAAAGTGTCTATGAACAGCCTATCAGGATACCTGACCTCCACATGATTCACGGCATCTTCATAGGCACAATTATAGCGTGTTCGTTGGCAAAAAACTTCCTGCCACTCGGAACTTCCTTTTGGAAAGCCTGCTAGTCTTTCATCAAATTGTTTAAGCGTTTTCTTAAGACCTGCATGCACTTTTGCCGTATCGCTCCATTGGTCGTGTATCTCTTTTATGGCGTTTTCGTGGGCAATGATAGTCGCTTTGGTGAATGCGGCGTTGCCATACGTATGATCGTGATGCCCGTGGGTGTTGATAACATAAACGAAATCATTTCTTTTTAATTCCTTCTCCAGGATGACGCGATACTGAGAGGATAATGAGCCCGAAATCCCCGCATCAATAATCACGATTCCTTTCTGCGTGGCAATGGCGGTCACAGCATCTGCCGCCAAACCCATTAGGAGTGTTTTGTCATTCAGCCGTGTAATGTTTATAAGAGAATCTGCTACTTGGGGAGCAACGACAGACTGAGCGCGGGAAAATAGACTTCCCACCAACAAAAGCATCACAAGTGATGTGACCGCACGGACGATTAAAGGTACTTTCTTCATAGTCTATCTTTTTTGTTGTTGTTTGAGTTTGATTTCCGCTATGCGGCGGCGGGCATAAGCTTCATAGGTGGTTTCGGTACCTGTTTCCTTAACGGGAATGGCTTCGGGCACATCTTTCACAAAGAGCTCGTAATATTCCAACGACTGATCCACATTGTGGAAATAATAATCATGTTGATAGCCAAGGCGGAAAAACAATCTTTTGTTTTCGGGATATATAGCATGTATCTTTTCGAGGATTTTTAGCGCGTCTTCTTCCCTATCTTTATTGTTGTAAGCTTCTGCCAATTCTACATAAATGTTGGTCAAAAACTGTTCGGGAGGCATCATGAGTCCCAGGGTCTTGTTGAGATAGACGATACCCGTGTCGGCAAGAAACGACCGTGTTGCCGCAACGCCATAATAGAAACATGTTTCGGCATCGGAGGTATCCATGATGAAGGCTTGGGCAAAAAACATTTCAGCAGAATCGAAAACCTCTTGTTTGTAATAGGACAAACCCAATTTCCGATACACAAACAAGGAACTATCGCCTGCACGAAGACATTGATGAAAACGGGAAACCGCAGTTTTATAGTCTTTCTGTAGATGATAGAACCATGCATTGAGTTTCATGACGGGATTCAGCAGGGTGTCTTGTTTCAAATAATTCTCTGTCAGCAGCAGCCCTTTATCATACTCGGCAGTGCGGATATAAATGTTGGCAAGTTTTTGTGTGGCGTAGGTGTCGAAAGGGGAAGCAGCGAGCATTTGTTGATACCAATATGCCGCTGTATCATTGCGCTTCATTTCATAATAACTATCGGCAGTGAGTCGCAAGGCATAAAGGTTTGCAGGGCTTTGGTTGCATAAGGACTTGAGGAGGTCAATACAGTTTATATAATCTTCATCCCCAAAATACAAACCTGCAAGTTGCGATAGAAAATAGATATTCTGCGGAGAGAGCCTGCAAGCTTTTGCACAATAAAGAATGGCATTTCTGCTGTCGCCCCTCTTCTGACAAAGGTTGGACAACTCAACAATAAGCTGTAGGTTGACTGAGTCGTTCGAAAATGCTTTCAAAAGCACCTCATAGGACTGTTTGTACTGATAAAGCCCTGTCAGCGCCCTCGATTTTAATAACAGCAGATGGCTGTTGGCGGTGTCAGCACCCACTAGACTGTTATCTGCAAGTTCAATGGCTTCGCTGAATCTGTAGTTATCCATCAAAGCAGCGATTTTCTTTTCGGCATCCGAAGCCTGAGCAAACAAACTACTCACGCCGCTAAAGCAAAAAATCAATAGTATAATTTGGTATCTAATCCTTTTCATAATGAATTAATTTGATACAAAGATACAACATTATGAAACTATTTCAGTGGTCAAAAAAGTTAGCGGCAGGAGATAATCAGTTAACGGCAAAATTCTTGCTATTTCGATTCAAAAAAGGCGAGAAATGATAGATGAAAAGCTCACTTTTTATGGGTGGGCTTTTTTATTGTTCTATTGTTGGATTGTTTTATGGTTGAGGATTCTTAGTGTTTCTTGGTGGTCTTAGTGTCTTTGTGGTTTTTTCTTCTTTTGTTACACAGAGATACACAGTGATAAAGAGTTACACAGAGATATTGGAAAGGCACGGCAACCCTTGGTATTTGGGTTTTGGTATTTGGTATTTGCCTGCCTGACTGCATCACGCAGGCAGGGAACTTGGTATTTGGTTCTTGTCCTTACTTCTGAACTATTATCTTCTTCGTCACCAGCCCCAACGCCGTTCGAATACTGACGAAATAGATACCCGAGTTCTTATCCCCTAAATCTATGGAGATTACTTTCGTGAAGACTCCTTTTTCCGTGCGCTGCATCACCTGCTTGCCTTGTATGTCGAATACTTTGATGTCAACATCCTGCATATTGGGCAAAGCCAAATCTAAAGTAAACTTTCCCGCAGAGGGATTCGGATACAACTCTATGCTTTCCACAGGCGTCACCTCATTATGATTGAGATAATAACCCACCGTAAATTGACAATACACCTGCGAACCGAAGTCGGCATTGAAGGTCTTTATCACCACACCGTCGCTCGCCCGACGGATGCGGATATAGCCTGCACCATCGGAATTCGCCCAAAAAGACAAGCCATCATCATCGTTATCTAAAAGCGTGAATTCATAGCAGCCATTGGTCAGATGAACGGTATCCTTATACACGGTGTTCGCCGCAAATGTGTTTTTATACAAGAGGGTATTGCCTTGGTCGTCCTTCAGCATATAGGAGTTTTCGTTGGGGTAGAGATTGGATTTAAACTCGATGATGATATCGTTAGGGAATTGCGGCGGAGCGCTATAGGTGGTTTTGACGGTGTTGTTATAGGAATATTGGTCAGCGCCGCCATTGGGAGCCGAAACGGTGGCATAGAAGGTTCCGTTGGAGCCTGTCCATTGGATTGCAGCCAGTCGGACGTCTTGGAGTTCCATAAACTTCAGATTGCCCGTCCAATGATACACCGAGGGCGTGGTGCCGATGCCTTCCACGCCGTAGATAATATCGAGCGAGGTTAAAGTGGTGGAGCCTGTGTTGCGAATCGTCACCAGCGGATTGTTGCAAATTGGGTTCTTGCGCGAATAGATTTGCGCTTTGGTGGGCGTTTTGATTTCGTACAATTCAGCATCGAGAGTGAAGTTGGCAGCGCCATAGGACACCAATTGCGTCTCAATTTGAAAGTTGGGCGCCGAACCTTGTCCATTCCAATTATACGCATCAATGTTATAATCCAAAGAAGTGGAATCGCCAGGCGTTACGTAAGGCGTCAATTCAAAATCGTAGGTGTTGGCAATGCCGCCCGGGCACCAATTGGCGCGGCTATAGACCCAGGTACCGCCTTGCGGAAAAATGGGATTCACGCCGCAATCGTCGCGCCACACCGACTTGCTAAATCGTTGCGTCCCATCCACGAATATATAATGCGTTTTGGCGCAGAACTCTGCACAGTTTTCCAAATCACCCATGCCATGCCCTGTGGGACGTATTTTAATGCGAGTAGAAAAGGCATCCGAAGCAATCTTCACCTTGCGGGCAGACAACACAGTTTCGGTGTTGGAGTTATACCAATAGGTGGAGCACCACAAGTTTTTTATCGTCTTGGGGTCGCGGGGCGGCGTTCCTTTGATAAATTCAAAACGCAGGTCAAGCAGCTCCTGCCAATTGCCGGCAGACAATTGCACGGAGTCGTGAAGCAGCGTCCGATAATCAGACACATCAAACACCCAGGTGAAACCATTGCCCAAGCTGAGCCCGTTGCCGTAAGGGGTAATCAGTCGTTCCAATTCGTAGCGATTCACCACCTCGAAATGCGGACTATAATAATACCAATGTTTCAGGTGTATCGTCGAATCGGCTTGCACCAAAGTGGAATCTGTGGCAACGCCCAAATGATTATACGCATAATGATTGTAATACGGTGTCCAAACTGTCATGGTGTCGTGACACACCAAGGGCTGCAATGAATCCGTATAGAAAAAGATTTGCATAGGATCGGATGGCAACGAGTCTATCGTGATGAGGGTATCAATTTGAGCTGTGTAAACGCCTTGCTCAAAAATCAGGTTCGGACGCAGTGACGTTTCCTGAAAGTTGCGCACGATCTCGCTGCCTTTTGTATAGGTGAAAACAGGCAGACCGAACAAATTGCCCGTATGCGCTCCGTTGCTCGAATCGGCGGCTGTGTTCGGAGTGTTGTCGTTAAACTTATAATACAATTGCAGTTTGTTGCTAAAGGGATGCGACGCATTCAGGTCTTTATACATCCATTTGTGTATAGTAGCCGAGTCGAGTTCTACATTCCAAACCGCAAACTCATCCATAGAGCCATCGTAATTATAGCCAATATCGGTCCACAAACAGGTGCCGATTCTGAACTTCTTGATGCCGCGCATGCATTTGGTTAAGGCGGTGCCCGAATGCCACAACAGACCGTTGAGATAAATCTTTTGATTGCCCGTGGCAGCGTTTTTGGTAAAAGTCCAATAGTTCCATTTGCCTTCAATTTCGGCAGTGGTGGCGGCTTTGTTGATGCGGTCATACGACCCGGTGTTGTTGTTGCCGGCATCCCAATACACATTGCTGTTCGACCAAGGCAAATGCACATTAATCACGCGATTGTTCAACGAATCATACGCTTCAAAAGCAGATTGGTCTTGAGGCTGAAAAGCGGGATTGCCATACGCCCAGAAGGAAACGGTGATGGCGCTGTCAATGGCTGCTGTTGCCTCTTTCGGCACGTTGATATAATCGGCGCCCATAAAGAACAAAGCCTTATCGTTGCCCGCCGAGGTGATGCCGCTCTTGCTGCCCGTGTTTTCCGCATAAACGCTATTGGAGGTGCCCGATGCGCCATTGTCGAATGAAATATCAATCAATATATTTTGCAGACCATCCCAGTTGAAGGCGTTGATAAAATGGATGATATTCCAACCGTTAGCCGTGAAGGTGGTGGTATTAGAATATACCGTAGTGAAGCCCGAATTCTCAAATTGTGAGGAGGTCAGCGAATCTAAAGCGGAATGTTTTATGCGTATGGTGAGGTTTTTCAGTTGACTGCCATGTCCTTGCAGATTGAAACGCAAGCCGCTGATGTCGCCCGCATGTAATCCTGCTGAAAGGAGTTCAGGGACTTTCCATAGAAACTGCGAACGACTCTCAGCATAAGCGGAATTGAAAGGCGTGGTAGAAATTTGATTTCCATTACCCATATAAGTTGAATCGAAAGACGTGATGCCTGTGTAGTTTATGTTTGTGTTGAAGTGGGGGGAATATTTCCATGAGGGTTGAAACATAAACTTCAATGAATCGGGACTCGCACCATTGACCACATAGCTGGGCGCGTTCAACAAAGTGGAATCCAACATGCCTGTGTGTTCATACACGTATGTCGAGGTTTGGTAATCCCATTCGCCGCAAGCGGGACTTTGAGCCGGATTGCATTTAAGGGTGTAATACATCAATATTTTGTTGGTGCGCATCGTGTCGGATGGAAACACATACCACGAGTTTTGAGGGCTGCCAAAGGTGAATGTTTGCACTTTTACGGTATCACCCGGGCTTGCCTGCACTATAAAAGTGGAAAAACAACACAGAAATACAAATACTTTAAAGAGGATAAATTTAGTCATAGTATGCTATTTTTTAGATTAATACCTTGGATGATAAATTACAATCGTGAAATAAATCAAGCCGTTTCAATTCGAATACGAAATTAAGAATATTTTTCGACATAGAACGATAATTGATACAAATAATGATATTATTCATATATTTGCACCAATATTATTATTTCTTTTAATCTTAGAAACACCAATATGAAAAAACTTTTACTGTTTGTCGGCTTACTTATAGCCTTTGCACCTTCGTATGCACAAATAAATATGCCCGCAGGGCTAACAGGCAGATGGACGTTTGATGATGCGTCGAATCCACTACATGCTAGCGTTGGAAACGACCTCGTGGTGACGGGTTTTCAGATGCCTATTGCGGGTCCCACAAATGGCGACAACGCCATACAGATTGCACAAGGCAGTTATTTGCAATGTCTGCATAACATCCCCATCAATGGCAACGGTGCTCCAACAATGGTGAACAAATATAGCATCATGATTGATTTCCGCATCAAACAATTCGGGATGTGGCGCTGTTTTTATCAAGCGGATCCAAACAATACTTCGGGCAACGATGGAGAAGTTTTCATCAATCCAACAGGAAAGATAGGCGTGAGCGCTAGCGGTTATTCGTCTTATTCCGTGATGGCTGACCAATGGTATCGGCTCGTGATTACAGCCAATTTGGGGAATCATTTTGATTACTATTTGGATGGACATCTCTTGGTGAGCGGTGGCGCACAGACCTTGGACGGCAGATTTGCCCTATCCCCTTCATCAGGAATAGGCAAGGTCTTGCTTTTCGCAGATGATGATGGGGAAGATTATATCATAGATGTGGCGCAAGTTGCCATCTTCGATAACGACCTCACGGCGATGCAAATTGATTCGCTCGGAGGATTTGGCCACGACATCACCACTCACCAAACGGGCATCAATACTTATTTGCAAACGCCTACGCCAACATCCATGTATATCAATTGGCATTCTACACAAACTGCAAGCACTTCGATACAATACGGCACCACTACCGCTTTAGGACTTACGGCTACAGGCACCTACGAAAGCATCTCTACCAAACAATGGCATACGGTGAAACTTAGCGGACTCACACCCGACACACATTATTATTATAAAGTCATCAGTGGCACCGACACATCGCAG
The DNA here is from genome assembly GCA_903862465.1 of uncultured bacterium. GTDB lineage: Bacteria > Bacteroidota > Bacteroidia > Bacteroidales > CAIWKO01 > CAIWKO01. The sequence goes on from CAIOYH010000092.1 coordinate 41,870, forward strand.
GTCTATGAGTTTCGCACTCCCTTTGCGCAGGGAACACCCGGCAAACATCTGCGTTTTCTCATTATGGGCGATTCACAAAGCGACATCAATATGCCTGCCGTTGTTTCGAATTCGATGGAGGAAAAACTCACGGAAATCTACGGCTTGAATTGGATTGACTCTATTTCATTGTTCATGCGCATAGGCGATTTGACGGGAGATGGCACTGTGGTAGATAATTTCGAAAAAGAGTATTTTAATCCTTTTGGCAATATAATGCACTCGATTCCCTCCATGAGTGCTATTGGAAATCATGAAGGGGAAAGCAATAATTATTATCAATATATGAAATATGAAGATGTTTCAGATTATGCTTATCCTGATACCCGCTGCGAGCGTTATTATAATTTCTCCTTAGGCGATTGTCAGTTTATAGCGCTTAACACCAATGGGACGTATAATAATTCAACCCAAACAACTTGGCTCCAGAATAAACTTGACCAGAGCAATGCAGATGCTGCGAATGATTTCGTGTTTGTGTTTAACCACCAACCTGGACGTTCTGAGGTATGGCCCGATGGCAATAACTCTTATGTGCAAAATACCATACAACTTGCTTTGAAAAACTATCCCAAAGTGATGTTAGAATCCTATGGACATTCGCACAATTATGAACGTGGCGTGCTGAAGTCAACCCACGGACAGCCACAAGATACCCGTGTGTTGTGTGTGGGCGGAGCAGGTGCAGCATTGGACAGATGGGGCATGTATGCCAACCAAACGGATTATCCGGAGGTTCATAGAGCCTTGGACCACTATAGTTATGTGATTGTAGATGTGGATATAGATCAGAAAATCTATACGGCAAAAACCTTCAGCTTAGGACATCCCGACAAACGTCTGAATAATTTGGAGATGGACTCATGGTATTTTTCGGTCAATCAGCCCAAGCCTGAAACGCCCCTGACTTTAAGTCCTACGTCGCAAGCTTCTCTCACTCCTACCCTCGCGGCATCTCCTTTCGCAGGTATAGACTCTTTGATGACATCCCAGTTTCAACTCACTGCAAGTCCGGGAGATTATAGCAGTCCATTGATAGACATTACCCGCGATTGGGAAGACTTGTATGGCGACAGTGGCGCTCCGAATTATGTTCCCATTAATTTGAATTCAGGTATTAATTTGAGACGATTAGCCGTCACTTCGGGCATCGTAAGCGAAGGACAAACCTATGGATGGCGTGTGCGCTATCGCGATTTCAACATAAAATGGAGCGATTGGTCTGCCGAAGCCACTTTCACCGCAACAAGTTCGCTTGCCAATGCAGCCGATTTTGTGGCAGATATAACTACAGGAACTGCACCCTGTACGGTGCATTTCACCGATCTTTCCAACAACACACCCACAGCATGGTCGTGGGACTTTAACGATGATGGCATCAGCGACTCTCAACAGCAAGACCCTGTTTGGGTGTATACCTCGGGAGGTCTATACACAGTAAAACTAACCACCTATTACGGAAGCGACAGCAACCAAAGCACCAAACTACAGTATATTCAAGTTGATAATTCGGGTGGCATCGTTGATATATCAGATAAGACAACTTCAATCACTGTGTATCCGAATCCTGCAAAAAATTATATGATTGTCAACCTAACATCAAAAAACATTACGGTTTGCAGCATCGAAATGTATAATTATCTGAATCAAAAAATCAAATCCCAATCTCTATATATAGGCGAGAACATGATTTCGCTCAAGAACATGCCTTCAGGATTATATATGTATAGAATTATAGCTGAAAACAAAGTCCTGAAAGCGGATAAGGTGGTGATTCAAAAGTGAGGGTTAGATATCAGAGAAACAGCGAAGAGAATTAATCAATATCGTAGTTTTTTTTGAGAATATGCTACCGCCAAAAGTTGCGGATGCATAAACTTTCAGGAATATGCTACCGCCAAATGTTGCGGATGCATAAACTTTTAAGAATATCGCTCTGCAAATATCTGCATACGCATAAACTTTTAAGAATATCGCATTGCTAAAAGTTGCGGACGCATAAACTTTCAGGAATATGCTACCTCCAAAAGTTGCGGATGCATAAACTTTTAAGAATATCGCTCTGCAAATATCTGCATACGCATAAACTTTTAAGAATATCGCATTGCTAAAAGTTGCGGACGCATAAACTTTCAGGAATATGCTACCTCCAAA